>NZ_JBIVGT010000049.1:0-27953 GCF_044748825.1 Pseudomonas sp. NPDC089741
CGGGGCGGCGGGCCCGAGCCTGACCGCGCCCCTGGCCCGGCTGACCCGGGACCGTTCCATGGCTTTCCCCAGTGGCACCAATGAACTTGGTGGCAATCCAATGATGTACGTCAACCTGTTCTGGGCGTGGGGCCACCCTGAGGTTTACATCCTGATCCTGCCGGCATTCGGCATCTTCTCGGAAGTGATCTCGGCGTTCACCGGCAAGATACTGTTCGGCCACCACTCGATGATCTACGCCTCGGGCGCGATCTCGGTACTGGGCTTCATGGTTTGGCTGCACCACTTCTTCACCCTGGGTTCGGGTGCCAGCGTCAACGCCTTCTTCGGTCTGGCGACGATGCTGATTTCCATCCCGACGGGTGTGAAGCTATTCAACTGGCTGTTCACCATCTACCAGGGTCGTCTGCGTTTCACCAGCCAGGTGCTGTGGACTCTGGGCTTCATGGTGACCTTCGCCATCGGCGGCATGACCGGCGTACTGCTGGCCATCCCGGGTGCTGACTTCGTGCTGCACAACAGCCTGTTCGTGATCGCGCACTTCCATAACGTGATCATCGGCGGTGCGGTATTCGGTTACATCGCAGGTTTCGCGTTCTACTTCCCGAAAGCGTTCGGCTTCAAGCTGCACGAAGGCTGGGGTAAAGCAGCGTTCTGGTTCTGGATCTCGGGCTTCTTCGTCGCCTTCATGCCGCTCTATGCACTGGGCTTCATGGGCATGACCCGTCGTCTGAACGCTACCACCAACCCTGAGTGGGTACCGTACCTGTACGTTGCCATGTTCGGTGCGGTGATGATCGCTGCCGGTATCGCCTGCCAACTGATTCAGCTGTACGTCAGTGTGCGTGACCGCAACAAGCCAGAGAACATTTGCGATCACGGTGACCCGTGGAATGCACACACTCTGGAATGGTCGACCTCGTCGCCACCACCGTTCTACAACTTCGCTGTGCTGCCTAAGGCTGACTGCATCGACCCGTTCACCGAAGCCAAGGAAAACGGTACTGCGTACCAGCAACCGGCCAAGTACGAGCCGATCCACATGCCGAACAACACCGCCACGGGCGTTGTGATGGGCGCGCTGTTGACCGTGTTCGGTTTCGCGATGATCTGGCACATCTGGTGGCTGGCGATCGCGAGCCTGGTAGGCACCGTCGTCTACTTCGTGATCCACGCTGCACGTGACGACCAGGGCTATATGGTTCCGGTTGAAACGATCGAACGTATCGAAGCCGAGCAGCACAAGCGTCTGGTCGCGGCAGGGAAAATCCCGGCCTCCGCCACCCGTGTTGAAACCTCGTTGGAACAGGCTTAAACCATGTCGAATTTAGTGACCAATGCTGGACACGCCCATGGTGAACATGGGCACGATGACCATCACCACGATTCGGGCGAGATGACCGTATACGGTTTCTGGCTCTACCTGATGACCGACTGCATTCTGTTTGCGTCGATCTTCGCGGTATACGCGGTACTGGTAAACAACGTTGCCGGTGGCCCAGCCGGCCACGACATCTTCGAACTGCCATACGTGCTGGGCGAAACCGCTCTGCTGTTGTTCAGTTCGATCACCTACGGCTTCGCCATGCTGGCGTTGTACAAGGGTAAAAAGCAGCAGGTTCTGGGTTGGTTGTTCATGACCTTCCTGCTGGGCGCTGGCTTTATCGCCATGGAGATCAACGAGTTCCACCTGCTGATCTCCGAGGGCTTCGGTCCTAGCCGCTCGGGCTTCCTGTCCGCGTTCTTCACCCTGGTCGGTACCCACGGTCTGCACGTTTCGGCGGGTCTGATCTGGATGGGCATCATGATGTACCAGGTCAACAAGCACGGCCTGACGGCGACCAACAAGACCCGTCTGAGCTGCCTGAGCCTGTTCTGGCACTTCCTGGACGTGGTGTGGATCTGCGTATTCACCGTTGTTTACCTGATGGGGACCCTGTAATGGCTAACGCACACTCCCATGACAGCCACGACGACGCCAGCCACGGCAGCGTCAAGTCCTACGCGATCGGCTTCATCCTGTCGGTGATCCTGACAGCTATCCCGTTTGCACTGGTCATGTACCCGTCGCTGCCAAAGTCGATCACCTTGATGATCGTCCTGGCATTCGCCGTGATCCAGGTGGTTGTCCACCTGGTGTACTTCCTGCACCTGGATCGCTCGGCTGCGCAACGTAACAACGTGATTGCCTTCGTGTTCGCCGCGATCGTGATTGTGCTGCTGGTTGGCCTGTCGCTGTGGATCATGTTCAGCATCCACACGTACATGATGGCGAAGTGAGGTAGTCCCGATGTCGCTCAAGCACTTTATCCAAATCACCAAACCGGGGATCATTTTCGGTAACGTGCTTTCTGTGGCAGGCGGGTTCTTCCTGGCCTCGAAAGGGCATGTCGATCTGGCGGTGTTTCTGGCTGCCATGATCGGTACATCCCTGGTAGTTGCCTCCGGTTGCGTGTTCAACAACTGCATCGACCGCGACATCGACCTGAAGATGGAACGCACCAAAAACCGCGTGCTGGTGCAGGGCTTGATCTCCCTGAAACTGGCACTGGTCTACGCGACCATCCTTGGTGTTCTCGGCGTTGCCTTGTTGTACAAGGTGGCCAATCCGTTGGCTGCCCTGTTCGCGGTAATCGGCTTCGTTATCTACGTCGGCTTCTACAGCCTGTACCTCAAGCGCAAGTCGGTTCACGGCACGCTGGTAGGCAGTCTGTCGGGCGCCATGCCGCCAGTGATCGGTTACGTTGCCGTAACCAATAGCTTCGACATGGCCGCGCTGACGTTGCTGGTGATGTTCAGCCTGTGGCAGATGCCGCATTCCTACGCCATCGCAATCTTCCGCTTCAACGATTACCTGGCCGCATCGATTCCGGTGTTGCCAGTGAAGCGCGGGATTCAAGTGGCCAAGAAGCACATCCTGCTCTACATCCTGGCGTTCCTCGTAGCGACCTTGATGCTGACCTTCAGCGGCTACGCCGGCATGAGCTACCTCGCCGTCGCCGCAGCCATGGGCATGTACTGGTTGTACATGGCCTGGACCGGCTACAAAGCAGTGGATGACACCGTCTGGGCACGCAAGCTGTTCGTGTTCTCGATCTTCACCATCACTGCCTTGAGCGTCATGATGTCCCTGGACTTCAAGGTGCCGGCAGAGTTGCTGCTGACGTACGCGCCGTAAGGCTGAAAGGCTTGAAGAAAAACCCCGCACATTGAGAGATGTGCGGGGTTTTTTGTTGGGTGGATTATGCTGATTTGATGTGCTGCCATTCGCGAGCAGGCTCGCTCCCACAGGGGGATATGTGATCGACGCAGATCAAATGTGGGAGCGAGCCTGCTCGCGAATCGCAACGTCACTGAATTTGCTGGGTTGGCGGTTGCAGACTTCCGGTAAACCCCATAGATTTGGATCCAACATGACAGTGATAGCGCCTTGTCATTTGCAAGTGCTCCACTGTCTCAACCTGCGTTTCTTCATGCATCGATCACAAGGCTGGGCGAAATGACTGAGAGGATGACCTGCGACGAGCGCTTTATTGCCTTGGCCCAAGAGCTGAACTACGACATTAATGGTGAGAACACCGCTGGCGGCAATTACGCGCCGCTGATCCGTCATCACGATGAGTTGTACATCAGCGGGATGGTGCCGCGCACTCACGGCAAGATTCAGTATCCCGGTCGTGTTGGGCTGGAGCTGAACCTCGAGGATGCTCAAGCCGCCGCGAGTATCAGTGCGATGCGTTGTCTGGCGCTGATTGTTGATGCGGTAGGTTCGCTGGACAAGATCAAGGCGTTGTTGCGGGTGACGGTGTATGTGAAGTCGACGCCGGACTTTGTTGACCTGAGTGAAGTGGCCAATGGTGCTTCGGATGTGTTCAGTCATGTGCTGGGTGATGCCGGTCGGCACACGCGCACCACGGTGGGGGTGTATCAGTTGCCGAAGAACGCGGCGATTGAGGTGGACATGATTGTGGCGTTGCATCCATCGGCCTGAGTCTGATTTCGCGAATTGCCCTCACCCTAGCCCTCCCGAAACGTCGAACCGCCCGTAGGGAGAGGGGACTGACCGAAGGGTTCTCAAAATAGACGCCGACCTGACAGATCGAGGCGATTGTGGATTCGGCACAGCACGTTCATTTCGGCGTACCTCTACAATATCCCCCAATCGGCCCCCTCTCCCTCGGGAGAGGGCTGGGCGGGCGGCGTTCCGATGAGGGGCCTCGGTGTAGGCCATCTCACTAAACCAAAGTCGAAAACAAAAAAAGCCCCGCACTGAATCCCTGTGCGGGGCTTTTTCGTCAGCGCTGAAAATTACTGCGCGGCGATGCTGTAGCCATCGAACGCGGTTTGCTGTTGCAGCGCGGTGATGATGTTCTTGCGGTTTACCGCCTGCTCGGTGCCGGCGTTATCAACGAAAACTTCGCTTTCCAGTTCCGCTTCTTCGCCTTCACCGACGAAGGTGAAACCGAGGAACTCCAGCGCTGCACGGTCAACGTTCAGGCGCGAACGCGGTGTGCGCATTGGCAGGGTCACGCTGCTGCCGTCCTTGCTGATGGTGAAGATTTCGACTTCTTTCTTCTTGGCGGTCTTGCTCTTGCCACCGCTCGGGTTGCTGATTGCCTGGTGGGTCTGATTCAGCACTTTGAGGGCGAGGCCGTAGACGATTTCCTGGAATGCCGGATCGTCCTTGAAGCTCGACAGGATACGGCCGATCGAGAACTTGCTGCTGAGGTCTTCAAGGGCCGCGAGGTCGGCGGCTTCGGCGTCTTTCAAAGACTTCAGTTCGCCCATCAGCTCGTAGGCCTTGTCGTCATCGAAGCTGTCGTGAGCCTGACGGATCGCGGCGCGCAGTTCGCGGATCTGGTCGCTCTCGCGGGTCGACTGGAACGCGTCCAGGACCATCTCGCTGATGATTTTGGCTTGTGGCAGGTGTTGTGAAAGATTGATGGAGTTTTCGTATTCCGCTTTGGACGATTCGGTGACTACGGATTCAGCGGTGTTGAAATCGGACATTGAAATTTCACTACTTTTTAACTTGAGTTGAGATGAGCAAGCCCGAGGGCTTTTTCAGGCCGACTAATTTAGGGGAGCGCGGCGGCGTTGTCACGGAGCAACGGGCCGGCGGTCTCAACTATTTGCCTGGGCTGTTCAAATTCATTGAACGCATCATCCACTGCTCGGCGGTTTGCTGATCCGTTGGCAGTGAGAAGCGGAACGTCGCGCCGCGCCCGCTGATGTCGAGCAACTGAATGTCTCGGCCATGCAATTGCAGGATGCGGTGCACGATGCGCAGACCCAACCCCCCGTCACGCCGTGCGCCGCCGATATTGAACGGGCGCAGGAACAAACCTTCGCGCAACTCGGGAGCGATACCGGGACCGGTGTCACTGACCGTGACATCAACCAAGGCGCCGCGAGGTGTCAGATCGAACTCGATCTCGCCGCCCTGAGGTGTATGACGCAACGCGTTGTCTACCAGATTGGTCAGTACCCGCTCGATCAGCCCGAGGTCGGCGCAGACCGTTGGCAGGTTCGGCACGAAATGGGCCTTGAGTTCGACCTGCCGTGCCTCCGCCGTCAGTTCGAATTTCTGAAAGATGTCCTGCACCAGATCGATTAGCGAAAAACGCTCCAGCACCGGTTGTACAAACCCGTGCTCCAGGCGCACCAGCTCCAGCAACGATTGCGCCAGCCCGCCGACCTTGCGGCTTTGATCAAGGGCGATGCCCAGATAGCGCCGACGCTCTTCTGGCGACAACGTCGCGTCCTTCAGCGACAGGGTTTCCAGATAACCATGCAGCGAGGCCATTGGCGTGCGCAGGTCGTGAGAGATGTTCGCCACCAGTTCGCGGCGCTCCTGATCCTGGCGGGTCAATGAGCGCCATTGTTCGCCGAGGCGGTTCTGCATCTGCCGGAACGCCGCGTCGAGGACCGCGATTTCATCCGGGTCGGCTGATTTATCCACAGGTGCCGGGACCGGTTGCGGCGCGCCATCGATGTCAAAACGGCTGACCGTTTCGGTGAGTCGCCGCAACGGCCGGGTAATCAGATTGAACGCCGTGAGGCCGGCAATCAGGCACAGCAAGGCAACCAGCCCGATCGACAGCAGCGCGGTGTTCAGCGCGGCACTGGTCGCCCCGCGCTCGGCGTAGCGGTCATGTGCTTCGCTGAGCAGCACCACGTACAGATAACCGGCGGCTTTGCCGTTGACCTGCAGCGGGGCGGCGCTGAACACCTTGCGCCCATCGACGCTGCGCGGATCGTCACCGAGAATCGGCAACGGCTGATCGTTGAGCAATTGGCGAATGGGCGCCAGATCGACCTGCTGACGACGCATGCGGCCTTCGGGGGCGGCATTACCGACAATGCGCCCCTCGGTGTCGAGCAGATACACCTCGACACTCGGGTTGACCAGCATCAACTGGCTGAACAGTTCGCGCACCGCTCCGGGCATCAGACCGTTACTGTCCATCAGCACCGTGTCGTGGGCGATGTGTTGTGCCAGATCCCGTGACAAACCCTGCACCACTTCCAGTTCATGCATCTGGCTGGAGCGTACTTGCAGCCATGCCGACGTGCCGCAGCACACCAGCAACAGCACGGCGAAAACCAGCGACAGGCGCTGCGTCAGGGTCAGTTTCATGGCTGCTCGGTACCGAATTTATAACCACGGCCCCACACCGTGAGAATTCGCGAGGGCTGTGCCGGATCCTTTTCGATCTTCGCCCGCAGGCGGTTGATGTGGGTGTTGACCGTGTGTTCGTAACCCTCGTGGCTGTAGCCCCAGACAGCGTTGAGCAGATCCATGCGCGAGAACACCTTGCCCGGTTGGCGCGCGAAGAAATACAGCAGGTCGAACTCCCGTGGCGTCAGGTCCAGACGTTGACCGTCGAGGCTGACGTCGCGGGTGATCGGATCGATGTTCAGGCCATCGAGACTGAGGCTGCCGGCGTCCATCTTCAGATTGCGCGCCATGGCATCGACCCGGCGCAACAGGGCTTTGACCCGCGCCACCAGTTCGAGCATGGAAAACGGTTTGGCGAGGTAATCGTCGGCCCCCAGTTCGAGGCCGAGAATCCGGTGCAGTTCGCTGGAGCGGGCACTGGTGATGATGATCGGTGTGTAACGGGCCATGGCGCGGGCCCGGCGGCAGATTTCCAGACCGTCCACCCCCGGCAACATCAGGTCGAGGATCAGTGCGTCCCAGTGACCTTGCTGTAGCAGGCGCATGCCTTCGTCGCCGTCGGCGCTGTGGGTCACGTCGAATTGCTCATCGCGCAAATGCAGGCAAATGAGGTCGGCGATGTGCAGGTCGTCCTCGACCACGAGAACGCGTTTGGTCTGTTCCATGAAGCTCAATCCTTCGGCGCAGTGACGCGCATTGTGCGGGTTTTCCTGCGGGTGAGTTATCACGAATTCGTTAACTTCCCGTGAGGATTTGGCGATCAAACCAAGCCTAGGCTGTGTTCCATGAAAGGCATCTGGAATTTTTGGAGACGGCCATGTTTTCACGGCGACAGATTCTGTTAGCGGGCGGCGGGCTAGGGGTTGCAGCCTTGGTGGCGGGTGTATTGCCAAAATTGTCGACTGGCGCTGCGCTGGTCAGTGAGGCGCGCGCCGACGAGGCGTTCGAAGTGACTCACAGCGACAGTCAATGGCACGCGCTCCTGAGTGACGAGCAGTATCAGGTCCTGCGTGAAGAGGGCACTGAGCGGGCCTATACCAGCCCGCTCAACGACGAGCATCGCGTCGGTACATTTGCCTGCGCCGGGTGTGATCTGGCGCTGTTTTCTTCCGCAACAAAATTCGATAGCCGCACCGGCTGGCCGAGTTTCTGGGCGCCGCTGGAGCATGCGGTGGCGACACACCAGGATCGCTCTTTCGGCATGTCCCGCGACGAGGTTCATTGTCGACGCTGCGGTGGTCATCTGGGCCATGTCTTCGATGATGGCCCCAAGCCTACCGGCCTGCGTTACTGCATGAACGGTCTGGCGATGACCTTCAAAGCCGTGGCGGCTTGAGCCATGACGCGTAAGCGCACTTCATTTCAGACAGGACGAATTTATGTGGCTCTTGGTTCTCGCTTATCTCGGTGGTGTGCTGACGATTGTCAGCCCGTGCATCCTGCCGGTTTTGCCTTTTGTCTTCGCTCGCACCGGGCAGCCGTTTATCAAGAGTGGCTTGCCGCTGTTGGCGGGGATGGCCGTGACCTTCGCGCTCGTCGCCTCGTTGGCGGCGGTGGGCGGCGGCTGGGTGGTGCAAGTCAATCAGTACGGGCGCTGGCTCGCGTTGCTGTTCGTTGCCCTGTTCGGACTGACCTTGTTGCTGCCGCGTGTGGCCGAACGGCTGACCCGGCCACTGGTCTCCGCCGGCAGTCGTTTGTCGGAGGCCGCCGGGCAGGACAATCGCCCGCGTCCCGGCGCTTCGTTTCTGATCGGCGTCGCCACGGGGCTGCTCTGGGCGCCATGCGCCGGGCCGATTCTCGGGCTGATTCTGACCGGTGCCGCACTGCAAGGGGCAAGCGTCGCCACCACGCTGTTATTGCTCGCCTATGCGGCGGGCGCCGCTACCTCGCTGGCCGCGGCACTGCTGCTGGGCGGTAAGGTTTTCGCGCTGATGAAACGTTCGATCGGTACCGGTGAGTGGATTCGCCGGGGGCTGGGCGCGGCGATGCTGGCCGGTGTTGCTGCGATTGCGCTGGGCCTCGATACCGGGATTCTCGCTCGGGTTTCGACGGCGTCCACTGGCGGCCTGGAGCAGGCGCTGGTTGGCAAACTGTCGGGTAAGTCTGCCGATGCCAACGGCACGATGATGGCGCAGATTCCAGCCTCTGACACCGCCGCAAATGGCAGCATGATGGCGGCTGGCGGAGCGATGAAAATGGCTGCGAAGGCACCGGGCACCTTGCCGGTAGAAGGCCAGCTGCCGTCACTGGACGGCGCCGTGCAATGGCTCAACTCGCCAGCGCTGGATGCGCAGGCATTGAAGGGCAAAGTGGTGCTGGTGGATTTCTGGACTTACTCCTGCATCAACTGCCTGCGCACCTTGCCGTATGTCAAAGCCTGGGCTGAGAAGTATCGCGATCAAGGCCTTGTGGTCATCGGTGTGCACGCGCCGGAATTCGCCTTCGAACGCGATGTCGGCAACGTCAGCAAAGCCATGAAAGAGCTGGGCATCAATTACCCGGTGGCCATCGATAACGATTACAAGATCTGGCGCGCCTTCAACAACGAGTACTGGCCAGCGCATTACTTTGCCGACGCCCAGGGACGCATTCGTTACCACCACTTTGGCGAAGGGGACTACGCCGAATCGGAACGTGTCATACAGCAACTATTGCACGAAGCCGGGGCGAAAACCGTGGCCGATGGCTTGATCAATGCCGACGCCAAAGGCGTGCAACTGGCGCCGGACATGAACGAAGTGCAGTCGCCGGAAACTTACGTCGGCTATCAGCGTGCGGAACATTTCGTCGCCCAGAACAACCTGGAGCCTGACAAGAGCGCAGCCTACAACCCGCCGCAGAAGCTGGCCCTGAACGACTGGAGCCTCGGCGGCCAATGGGCGGTCGGTGCCGAACGCGCCACCGCCAGCGCCCCGGCCAGTCGCATCGTCTATCGCTTCCATGCCCGTGACCTGCACCTGGTGCTCGGCCCGGGCGCGGATGGCAAACCAGTGCGCTTCAAAGTCACGATTGACGGTCAGGCGCCGGGCGATGCGCATGGCGTCGATGTCGCCCCTGACGGCACCGGACGCGTCACCGAACAACGCCTGTATCAACTGGTGCGACAGAACGATGGCGTGAAGGATCGAACCTTCAGCATCGAGTTTCTCGACCCGGGCGTCTCGGCCTATGCCTTTACCTTCGGTTGATCAGGAGTCATTGAAATGAAAATCACATGGCGTCGCATGTTGTTGGGAGTTGCAGTGGCCGGAGTGATTGGCCAGGTTTCGGCGTTCTCGTTTGGTGGTGAGGATGCCGTCGTGATCCCGCCACCGACCCTCGACGAAATCACTCAGGCGCACAGCGAAACCGCCGTGTTCGCCGGTGGCTGCTTCTGGGGTGTGCAGGGTGTTTTTCAGCATGTCAAAGGGGTGCAGAAAGCTGTCTCGGGTTACGCTGGTGGCGCAGCCAACACGGCGGAATATGAGCGCGTCAGCGAAGGCGATACCGGCCACGCCGAGTCAGTGCAGGTCACCTTCGACCCGACCCAGGTGAGCTATGGCAGCCTGTTGCAAATCTACTTTTCGGTAGCGCACAACCCTACTGAACTCAATCGCCAAGGCCCGGACAGCGGCACGCAATATCGTTCGGCACTGTTCCCGGTCAACGCCGATCAGCAGAAGGTCGCGCAGGCCTACATCGCCCAGCTGGATGCGGCTCATGCCTACAGCAAACCCATCGTCACCAAACTGGAAAGCTACAACGGCTTCTATCCTGCGGAGGATTACCACCAGGATTTTCTGACCGAGCATCCGAGCTATCCCTACATCGTGATCAACGACATGCCGAAGGTGGCGAACTTGAAGCAGGTGTTCGCACAGCGTTATCAGGAAAAACCGGTGTTGGTGAAGGACGGGTCTTGATCAAGGCTCGTTACTTGAGCCTCGTTCGCTCCATGGCAATCACTGACGTCTCGAGACCCAGGGTGGCAAAAAATGCCTCAGCCCCTTCGCCCAACTCCCTGTCGGCCCTTCACTGATCGTAGTTCAAGTGCATTGCGCGCTAGGACCGACCCCACGTCTGCATCGCAAATTCAACAAATCGACGCAGCTTCGGCAAGCGATAGCGATCCGGTGCATAAAGCAGATGCAGAGGGCGGCTGGGCGGTTGGTAGTCGTGGATGACCTTCACCAGTTTGCCGTCGCGCAAGTCTTGTTCAACGAGAGCGTCGGGCAGCATCACGATGCCCATTCCGGTACGTGCAGCTTGATGCAGACCGGCTGAGGTATTCATCAACATGGGGCCACTGACATCGACCATGATTTCGCCGTCCGGCCCGCCGAGGCGCCAGCGTTTTTCCACCGATTGCCAGTCATCGCCGGCCGGATAGGCGAATGACAGGCAATCATGTTGCTGCAGGTCTTCCGGGGTTTTCGGCATGCCGCGTCGCGCCACGTACTCCGGAGAGGCGCAGACGGTCAGGGTGTAATCGATCAACGGACGAGCGATCAGATTCGATTGCTCGAAATGACCGAGCCTGAACGCCACATCAAGACCGCTTTCGAGCAGATCCGGGCGACTGTTGGTCAGTACCACGTCCATTTTGACTTGCGGGTATTGCAGGGAAAACTCGCTGAGCGCCGGGGCCAGGCGTTCGACGCCAAAGGTCAGCGGCGCGGTGATACGCAGCAGGCCGCGCGGCTCATCGAGGGCTTGTTCGGCAAGGCGTTCAGAGTCCGCCACCAGACCCAACACGTCCAGGCAGCGAAGGTAGTAAACGCTGCCAAACTCGGTCAGTCGCTGACGTCGGGTGGTGCGTTGCAGCAGTTGTACGCCGAGCCGTTGTTCGAGCGCCCGCAGGTGATTGCCGACCATGGTTGTCGACATGTCGCACTGCAACGCTGCCGCCGTCATGCTCCCGGCTTCGACGACTTTGACGTAAACACCCATCGACTGAAACAGGTCCATTATCAAGCTCTGCTTTTAAATGATTGAAGTTTTGCCGAGTTTATCCAGTTCGGGTGGCTAACCATACTGCCAGCACACCGACCTTCACTGGAGTTTGAAGTCATGACCGCCGCCCTGATGAACACCTACCAACCGTTGGCCCTGAGTTTCACCAAGGGTCTGGGCACTCGCCTGTGGGATCAGGGCGGTCGCGAGTATCTGGATGCGGTCGCCGGTGTCGCGGTGACCAATGTCGGTCACTCGCATCCGCGAATCGTTGCGGCGATCAGCGAGCAGGCGGGATTGCTGCTGCACACGTCGAATCTGTACAGCATCGACTGGCAGCAACAACTGGCCAAACGGCTGACGGAGCTGTCGGGGATGGAGCGTGCGTTCTTCAATAACTCGGGTGCCGAGGCCAACGAAACGGCGCTGAAACTCGCGCGTTTGTATGGCTGGCGCAAAGGTATCGAGCAGCCGTTGGTGGTGGTCATGGCCAACGCTTTTCATGGGCGCACGCTCGGCACGTTGTCGGCCAGTGATGGCCCGGCGGTGCGCCTGGGTTTCAACGAATTGCCGGGGGATTTCCTCAAAGTGCCGTTTGGTGATCTGGCTGCGCTGGAGCAGATGCAGGACAAACATGGCGAGCGCATCGTGGCGATTCTGGTTGAGCCAATCCAGGGCGAAAGTGGCGTGCAACTGGCGCCACCCGGTTACCTGAAGGCCCTGCGCGAATTGTGCAATCGCCACGCCTGGCTCTTGTTGCTCGATGAAATCCAGACCGGAATCGGCCGCACGGGGCGCTGGTTTGCGTTTCAGCACGAAGGCATCGTGCCGGACGTCATGACGCTGGCAAAAGGGCTGGGCAATGGTGTGCCGATCGGCGCGTGTCTGGCGCGGGGCCGGGCGGCGGATCTGTTTACGCCGGGCAGCCATGGCAGCACCTTTGGCGGTAATCCGTTGGCCTGCCGGGTCGGTTGCACGGTACTGGATATCATCGAAGAACAGGGTTTGCTGGAAAACGCGCGGATTCAAGGTCAGCGCCTGCTGACTCGCCTGCATGCAGAACTGGCGGATAACCCCAATGTGCTGGCGATTCGAGGGCAGGGTTTGATGATTGGTATCGAGTTGAAGCAACCCGTGCGTGATCTGACACTGATCGCTGCACGCGATCATGCGCTGTTGATCAACGTCACGCGTGGCAAGACCATACGGCTGCTGCCACCGCTGACGATTGATGAGCGGGAGGTGGAGATGATTGCTCGAGGTGTGGGGCGAGCACTGATCGCGCATTGACGGGTATCCGATAATCCCTGTGGGAGCGGGCTTGCTCGCGAACGCGTCGTGACAGTCGGCATTAATGTTTAATGCTCGACCGCATTCGCGAGCAAGCTCGCTCCCACACGGGCAGTGCTCAATCCGGATAATCCGCCAGATCCGGCGCCAGCATCCGCGTCTTCGCTGCGCCATTGGCGTTGTGCTGAATGATCTCCCGGGGCTGCCCCTGCTCATTGAAAAACACCTGGCCGATTCCCGCCGAATTCCACAAGCGTTCGCCCGCCTCAGCATGCTCCGGCCGGTACGGCACGATGCGCATCAGCCGGCGTTTGGTAAACCAGTTCAGCGGTGAGCGCGGCGAATAGAGCCAGCGATTGAGGCGGTCGAACCATTCCAGCAGGGTTTTCGGAAACTCGTTCTTGATGCCGCTGCTGGTGATCTGCCAGATTCGTGGGCCGGCCTTGCGGTGTCGGATAAGGACTTCGTAGACGAAGGAATAATGCACATCGCCGGACAGCACCACGTAGTTACCAGGTGTGCGCGAGTGGCGGAAAATATTCAGGATCACCTGCGCTGCGCCGCGATGAGCCATCCAGTTTTCCGCATCGACCAGCAGCGGATAACCGCACCAACTGAACACCTTTTGCACCGTTTCAATCAGCTTCACGCCGAAGATCGGCGCCGGTGAAACGATGATCGCTGACGGGTGATCGAGCAGTTCCTGTTGCAGTTCGCTCAGCGCTTCCCAATCGAGCAGTCCGGAAGGTTGTTTGAGCGTCATTTCGCTGCGCCAGCGCCGGGTGCGGGTGTCGATGACCACCAGTGCCGTACTGCTCGGCAAAACGAAATGCCAATTTTGAAAGCGCAGCAGGTCGTCGATCAAATCGTCCTGCAACGGGCGGTCGAGATACTGGTCATCACCGCTGGCGCTCAGCCCCAGGGTTTTCACCAATACCTCCTTGAAGACGTCGGGATTGTTGCCCCAGCCCTGGCACAACATATAGGCGATCAGCGCGTTGCCGATGATGCGCCGGGAGAACGGATGACCGTAGGCCGTTTCCTCCCATTGCGCGGAAAGGTTCCAGTCATCGGTGATGTCGTGATCGTCGAAAATCATCAGGCTCGGCAGATGCGCCAATGCCCGGGCAACATTACCGAGGCCGGACTTGAAGGCATCAATCCGCGTCTGTTCAAGGCTGTAGCGCTTGAGACGTTCAGGTGTCAGGGCCGGCGCTGTCGGCTTGACCAGTGACCATGCCATCGGCGACCACACCAGCATGTACATGGCGATGACCTCGGCGAAGGTCACCAGGTGATTGTCGGCGCTGCTGCTGGTGAAAATCGGCTTACGCGCACCGCCGAAAAATCGCTCGCGCAATGTCTCGTTGCTCTCCAGCGCCGGTAACAAATCCGCACGGTGGTAGTAGCTGGCCGGGTGTTCGTAGAGTTTGGCGCTGTCGCTGACCACCGCACCGTCGAGGTGTTCGTCGAACAGGCCGAGGCGCGCGATCAAGGCATGAATTGCCCGGAGCATCGGGCCGGCGACGTCATCGGCGTAAACCTGATCGCCGCTCATCATCAACAGGGCTGGGCGCTGGCGCGGATCGGACTCGTCGGCCAACAGTTGATCGACGCAAAGCAGGCCATCCGCCGCCGGGTGATGCGGCTTGCGACAGGAGCCGTGAAGCAGTTGATCAATCCGCGAACGCAGGACGAAGTTCGGGCAAGTGGCATTCGCATACAGCAAGTGTGGCGCCCAATCGGCGATGCGTTGCTGGTTATCGATGAGCAAGTCGTAGTCGATAAAGGTGTCGAAGGGCAGGGCGCTTTCGAGACTGACATCGATGAGATGAATGAACGCCTGACGGCCTACGGCAATGACCGTGCATTTCCCGCCATCAAGAGGGATATCGCCTACACCTTGCAGACGCAAGGTCAGCGACAGTTCGCGCGTGCCAACCAGCCACAGCACCAGTCGCGTGGGCTCCAGCCGGCGCAGCAGCGGGCCGGCCACAACCGGAGGCAGCGAATTCAGGTCATCAGGTTGGGTGGACATCCGGGATCAAAGCTCAAGGCGCACAGGCCGGCGATGATAGCGCAGCCGGCGCCTTGAACGCTTAAGCGAGGCTTAAGAACCTGCTTTCTGCAACTTCAGATCCAGCAAACGCCAATCGGCATAACCCGACTCGTTGATTGGCAGCTGCTGTATCGAGCAATCGAAACGGTAGAGAACATCGTCGCCGAGCATATTACGACCGGTGACGGTATTGGTGATGGTGTAGGTCTGCTCCTTGAACAATTTGCTGTTGGTTTTCGGTTGCTGGGTAATGGCCGCCGCTGCCGGAAAACGCATGGCGCGCTGGACGAACGGAACGCACATGACCGCTGCCATCACCGATTTATCGGCATTTGGGTCGGTGCCCATCATCTGGCGCAACGTCGTGAAGTTTTTGCCCAAACCGTCTTCGAGCTTCTTTTCCGACATCGAAGTCGCCATGCGCTGGCTGTAGAAAGGCATGAGCGCGGAGTCAGGCGGGGAAGGCTCGTTCTGTGGTTTGCTGGCAACGTAGGCCGGCAGGTTGCTGGACGACGCAGCAGGCGCAGGCGCAGGTGCAGGTGTTGGCACTGAAACAGGCGCGGGTGCAGGTGCTGCAACAGGAGCGGACTCGGCTTCAGGCATCACCGCATTGGGCGAGGGATTCTGCACCACGGTTTTTTCGGCCTGGTTTTTTTCCGGTTCGTCTGCCATCGGGTACAACGACAGCGTGATGGAAAGCATCACCAAGGCCACAATGACACCGCCCGCCGCGCCAACGATATTGCCGTAGAAAATATTCCAGTTACCGCGGTTTTTCACCACCCAGCGCCACATGAAACCCCAGACTGCGACAAAAGCCAGTAAGCGTAAAAACTCCATTCGATCCTTTCCTTAACTCTTCAAATGCCTGATTTCAACGCCCCATGGTGAACGCTGACAATGGACGGCAAGATAGCAAAATAGTAGCGTCGCGCCACTGCCTCATCCACGTAACGGAATACACATGCCCGCTTTCGCTTCAGCCTCGCGCCTGCTCTGCGCAATCACCTTCGCCACCGTAATGACTCCGGCGCTTGCCGGCTGGGATGAAACCCCGGAGGTCGCCTGGAAAGGCTACCTCTCCGATTGTCAGGGTTTTCAGGACGTAGTGAACAAGGTTCAAAGCGCGACCATGACGACCAGACAAGCGATGAACCGCGTCGACAGCTTGAATCACACGCTTTACGTCCATCGCGATCACCTCGCCCAGGCAAGCCTTGCCTCTCCCGAATATGCCCGTTGCGAAAACGTCATCGCCCAGGCGTTCGAGATACGGAACAAGGAAGAGCCGGTCCTGGTCGCAGAGCTTCAGGAGCAATACTTCAAAGCTCAGGCCGAACACGAGAAGTCCCCGGAATACAAACGCGCCCGCGCTCTGGGCTTTAGCGACGTCGGCGGCATCGGCAAGCTCAAGGAACTCGCCGAGGAATCGGAAACGGATGGCGAAGCGTATCTGAAGACGTTGATGATTACGGTCGACTGGCAATGCGGCCGACATTTGCGCGCCGTGCAATACGTCAAACCCTATGTGGTCTACGTCGTCGGCCCCAATTCGGGCAGCTGCGCCGTCTATAAGGAAGTCGCGGTGCTGGGCGGAGCAATGGTAGAGAGGGGCGACCCCATCGACGAGGACTTGATATTCCAGTACGTGGGATGGAAGAAACTGAAGGGCGCGGGTGGGTTTCCGATCAACATTCGAGTGGTAAAAGTGCGCAAGTGATCTACGGGTTTTTTCCTCAGCCTGAGTGTGGGCAAAAGATTGCGCGTCTGATTACAGAATGTCCTTCAAATAACCCTTGAGCGCGAGGAGCGGCTGATCGAGTTGCTCCAGCGACTGCGCCTGACTGAAGTCGGCTGACAACTTGTGCAGTTCACGTCCGAGCGGTTTATCGACACCGCCCAGTGCATCCAGCGCCAGATCCAGGCATTCATTCATCTTGAATTGAATGGTCTCGATATCACCACGTTTCACCAACAACTCGAAAATGTCTTTCTGGTAATCACCCATGACCATATCGTCCCGCAGGATCGGGCTCAGGCCTTCTTCCTCGTAAGCGAGCTTGAGGGAGAAAAGGGCGACTGTTTCCAGAGAGGTTTCCATGGTGTTGATCCTTGGGTTTTTCGTCGGACGAGAAGCTGAAGATCAAGAGATCGCAGCCTGCGGCAGCTCCTACATGGATAGGAGGCTTTATTGCAGGCGAAAAAAAAGGCCTTGCTAAGCAAGACCTTTCTTAATTTTGGTGCCCCGAGGGAGACTCGAACTCCCACTCCTTTCGAAAACGGATTTTGAATCCGCCGCGTCTACCAATTCCGCCATCAGGGCTCAATGGCGGCGAAGTATAGAGATGAGATTACCGTCGGTCAATCAGGTACATAGAGAATTTTCAATATTTCCGCTAGACTTTCCGGCCCTGCTAGACGAACCCCATCATGCGCGTTGCTGACTTTACTTTCGAGCTCCCTGATTCGCTGATCGCCCGCCACCCTTTGGCCGAGCGTCGCGGTAGTCGCCTGCTGACCCTTGATGGGCCGAGCGGCGCCCTTGCACACCGTCAATTCACTGATTTGCTTGAGCATTTGCGCCCGGGCGATTTGATGGTGTTCAACAATACCCGGGTGATTCCGGCGCGGCTGTTCGGGCAGAAAGCGTCCGGCGGCAAGCTGGAAATCCTCGTCGAACGCGTGCTCGATTCGCACCGCGTGCTGGCCCATGTGCGCTCCAGCAAGTCGCCGAAGCCGGGTTCGAAGATCCTTATCGACGGTGGTGGCGAAGCTGAAATGATCGCGCGTCACGATGCGCTGTTTGAGTTGGCCTTCGCTGAAGAAGTGCTGCCGCTGCTCGATCGCGTCGGGCACATGCCGTTGCCTCCTTATATAGACCGTCCGGACGAAGGCTCGGATCGCGAGCGTTATCAGACCGTGTACGCCGAGAAACTCGGTGCGGTGGCGGCGCCGACTGCAGGGCTGCATTTCGATCAGTCGCTGATGGAGGCGATTGCCGCCAAGGGCGTCGAGACCACGTTCGTTACGCTGCACGTGGGCGCCGGTACATTCCAACCGGTTCGCGTCGAGAAGCTTGAAGATCACCACATGCACACCGAGTGGCTGGAAGTCGGCCAGGACGTGGTTGATGCGGTCGCCGCGTGCCGTGCGCGTAGTGGTCGGGTGATTGCGGTCGGCACGACCAGCGTGCGTTCGCTGGAGAGTGCCGCGCGTGATGGTGTGCTCAAGCCGTTCAGTGGCGACACCGATATCTTTATCTTCCCGGGCCGACCGTTCCATGTGGTCGACGCCCTGGTGACCAATTTCCATCTGCCGGAATCCACGCTGCTGATGCTGGTTTCGGCATTTGCCGGTTATCCCGAGACCATGGCTGCCTACAAGGCTGCCGTCGACAACGGTTACCGCTTTTTCAGCTACGGTGATGCGATGTTCATCACCCGCAATCCCGCACCTACTGCCCCTAAAGAAACCGGCCCAGAGGAAACAGAATGAGTCGCGAATGTCGCATGTCCTTTGAGCTCCTTGCCACCGATGGCAAGGCCCGTCGTGGTCGTCTGACCTTCCCGCGTGGCACCGTCGAGACCCCGGCTTTCATGCCGGTGGGCACGTACGGCACGGTCAAGGGCATGTTGCCGCGAGACATCGTCGCCACTGGCGCAGAAATGATTCTGGGCAACACCTTCCACCTGTGGCTGCGTCCCGGCACCCAAGTGATCAAGGAACACGGTGACCTGCACGATTTCATGCAGTGGAAAGGCCCGATCCTCACCGACTCCGGTGGCTTCCAGGTATTCAGCCTGGGCGCGATGCGCAAGATCAAGGAGGAGGGCGTGACCTTCGCCTCTCCGGTCGACGGCGCCAAAGTGTTCATGGGCCCGGAAGAGTCGATGCAGGTTCAGCGCGATCTCGGCTCGGACGTTGTGATGATCTTCGACGAATGCACGCCGTACCCGGCTGACGAAGACGTCGCGCGCGTATCGATGGAGTTGTCGCTGCGTTGGGCTCAGCGCTCGAAAAACGCCCACGGTGAAAACACCGCAGCGTTGTTCGGCATCGTGCAGGGCGGCATGCACCAGGATCTGCGCAAGCGCTCGCTCGAAGGCCTCGACAAGATCGGCTTCGATGGCCTGGCCATCGGCGGTCTGTCGGTAGGCGAGCCGAAGCACGAGATGATCAAAGTTCTGGATTATCTGCCGGGCATGATGCCGGCTGACAAACCTCGTTACCTTATGGGCGTTGGCAAACCGGAAGATCTGGTTGAGGGTGTGCGCCGCGGTGTGGACATGTTCGATTGCGTGATGCCAACCCGTAATGCCCGCAATGGGCATCTGTTCATTGATACAGGCGTGCTGAAGATCCGTAACGCGTTTCATCGCCATGATGAATCGCCGCTGGATCCGACCTGCGATTGCTATACCTGCCAGAACTTCTCTCGCGCTTATCTGCATCACCTGGACAAGTGCGGCGAAATGCTGGGAAGCATGCTCAATACCATCCATAACTTGCGCCATTATCAGGTGCTGATGGCTGGTTTGCGCGAGGCTATTCAACAGGGTACATTGGCCGCCTTTGTCGATGCCTTCTACGCCAAACGCGGGCTCCCCGTTCCGCCTTTGGACTGAGTTTTCTGACCCCAAGATTCAACATTTGCAACTGGAGTGCTAAATGAGCTTTTTTATCTCTAACGCCATGGCTGACGCGGCTGCACCGGCTGCTGCCGGCCCAATGGGCGGCGGCTTCGAGTGGATTTTCCTGGTCGGCTTCCTGGTCATCTTCTACCTGATGATCTGGCGTCCACAGGCCAAGCGCGCCAAAGAGCAGAAGAACCTGCTGAGCAGCCTTGCGAAGGGCGACGAAGTTGTGACCACTGGCGGCATCGCCGGCAAGATCACCAAAGTTGCCGATGACTTCGTGGTTCTGGAAGTTTCCGACACCGTGGAAATGAAGTTCCAGAAAGGCGCCATCGCCGCCACGCTGCCAAAAGGCACGCTGAAAGCGATCTAAGGGCAACAACTTCTACTCAATCGACGGGGCGCGCAAGGCGCCCCGCGTCATAACGGGCGGCGTGATGCTGAACAAATATCCTCTGTGGAAATACATTCTGATCCTGGCGGTGCTGGCGATCGGTCTGATTTATTCCGCTCCGAATCTATACCCCGATGACCCGGCCATTCAGATCAGCGGCGCCAGCACGGCCCTGCAGGTCAATCAAGCCGATCTGGACCGCGTAAGCACCGCGCTTCACGAGTCCGGCATCAACGTCAAGGCAGCTACGCTGGCGGCAAACGGCAAGGGCGGTCTGATCCGTCTGAGCAAGGCTGAAGATCAGTTGCCGGCCAAAGACGTTGTACGCAAGGCCTTGGGTGATGACTACGTCGTCGCGCTGAACCTCGCACAGACCACCCCGCAATGGCTGCGCAACCTCGGCGCGCACCCGATGAAGCTGGGTCTGGACTTGTCCGGTGGTGTGCACTTCCTGCTGGAAGTGGACATGGACAAAGCC
The DNA here is from genome assembly GCF_044748825.1 of Pseudomonas sp. NPDC089741. Lineage (NCBI taxonomy): Bacteria > Pseudomonadati > Pseudomonadota > Gammaproteobacteria > Pseudomonadales > Pseudomonadaceae > Pseudomonas > Pseudomonas sp. NPDC089741. Next base: position 20,470 of record NZ_JBIVGT010000049.1, read on the forward strand.
CTCGATGCACGCCTGAAAGTCTACGAAGGCGACGTCAAGAGCCTGCTGCGCAAAGAGAAACTGCGTTATCGCAGCCTGCCGCAACTGGGCGGTGCCATTCAGTTGGGCTTCAGCGATGAAGACTCCCGCGAACAGGCCCGTGCACTGATCCGCAAGAACTTCAACGATTTCGACATTGTTCCGGCCGACCTCAACGGTCAACCGGTGCTGCGTCTGGCGATGACCCCGGCCAAGCTGGCGGAAATCCGTGAATACTCCATCAAGCAGAACTTGACCACGGTACGTAACCGCGTCAACGAGCTGGGTGTTGCCGAACCGATCGTTCAGCGTCAAGGCGCCAACCGCATCGTGGTTGAACTGCCAGGCGTGCAGGACACTGCCGAAGCCAAGCGTATCCTCGGCAAGACGGCCAACCTTGAGTTCCGTCTGGCTGCAGAGCCTGGCGCTTCTAAAGCTACCTCCGAAACTTTCGAGTTCCGTGAAGGCAAGCGTCCGCCGGCACAGATCGAGCGTGGTCTGATCATCACTGGTGACCAGGTCACTGACGCCAAGGCTGGTTTCGGCGAACACGGCACGCCTGAAGTGAACATCCGTCTGGATGGTCACGGTGGTGAGCTGATGAGCCGCGCAACCCGTTCGAACGTCGGTCGCAGCATGGCGGTGATCTTCATCGAACAGCGTCCGGTCACCACTTACGTCAAGCAAGTGGTCGACGGTGTCGAGAAAGACGTCGCGGTGCAAACGTTCAAGGAAGAGAAGAAGATCATCAGTCTGGCGACTATCCAGTCGCCACTGGGTGCTCAGTTCCGCATCACTGGCCTGAACGGTCAGGGCGAGTCCTCCGAGCTGGCGCTGTTGCTGCGTGCCGGTGGTCTGGCGGCGCCGATGTACTTCGCTGAAGAGCGCACAATCGGCCCGAGCCTGGGTGCTGACAACATCACCAAAGGTATCGATGCGTCGCTGTGGGGCATGCTGTTCGTGTCGCTGTTCATCATCGCCATCTACCGCTTCTTCGGCATCATTGCCACTGTCGCTCTGGCAGTGAACATGGTGCTGCTGCTGGCCTTGATGTCACTGCTGGGTGCAACGCTGACCCTGCCGGGTATCGCCGGTATCGTGCTGACCATGGGTATGGCGGTCGACGCCAACGTGCTGATCTTCTCGCGGATTCGTGAAGAGATCGCCGCCGGCATGACCGTGCAGCGTGCAATCAACGAAGGCTTCGGCCGGGCATTCACCGCGATTCTCGACGCCAACCTGACTACCTTGCTGGTTGGCGGGATTCTCTTTGCCATGGGCACCGGCCCGGTCAAAGGTTTCGCAGTGACCATGTCCCTCGGGATCTTTACCTCGATGTTCACGGCCATCATGGTGACCCGCGCAATGGTCAACCTGATCTTTGGCGGACGTGACTTCAAGAAGTTGTGGATTTAAGGGGCTGCCATGTTACGTACAATCAACTTCATGGGCGTTCGCAACTTCGCGTTCGGCGTCACAGTGTTTCTTACGGTACTGGCTGTTTTCAGTGTCTTCCACAAGGGCATGAACTGGGGTCTGGACTTCACCGGCGGTACGCTCATTGAGCTGACCTACGAGCGTCCGGCCGATGTCACCAAGGTTCGTGAAGAGCTGGTGACTTCGGGTTACCACGAAGCCATCGTGCAGAGCTTCGGTGCAACCACCGATTTGCTGGTGCGCATGCCGGGTGAAGACCCGCAACTGGGTCATCAGGTCGCGGAAGCGCTGCAGAAACTCGGTGGTGACAACCCGGCGACGGTCAAGCGTGTCGAGTTCGTTGGCCCGCAGGTCGGTGAAGAGCTGCGCGACCAGGGCGGCCTCGGCATGCTGCTGGCGCTCGGCGGCATCCTGATCTACCTGGCTTTCCGCTTTCAGTGGAAGTTCGCGGTCGGCGCCATTGTTTCGCTGATCCACGACGTGATCGTGACCATCGGTATCCTGTCGTTCTTCCAGATCACTTTCGACCTGACGGTGTTGGCGGCGGTGTTGGCGATCATCGGCTACTCGCTGAACGACACCATCGTCGTATTCGACCGGGTGCGTGAGAACTTCCGTGTGCTGCGCAAGGCAACGCTGATCGAGAACATCAACATCTCGACCACTCAGACCCTGCTGCGGACCATGGCGACTTCGATCTCCACCCTGTTGGCAATCTCGGCACTGCTGTTTTTCGGTGGCGACAACCTGTTCGGTTTCTCCATCGCCCTGTTCATCGGTGTGCTGGCGGGTACTTACTCGTCGATCTACATCGCGAACGTGGTGCTGATCTGGCTGAACCTGAGCACCGAGGATCTGATTCCTCCGGCGAACACCGAGAAGGAAGTCGACGACCGTCCATAACGGCCATCGTTTTCCCGGCTGTCAGCCCAACAAAGGCGCGAGTTGAACTCGCGCCTTTTTTTATGCTCCAAGGCTGGGAGAAGCGCGGGCATGTCCCGCATGTGATGGTCAGGAGGTTCATGTGAACAAGTCGTTGCTGGTTGGTGCGGTATTGGGTGCTGTCGGTGTGACTGCCGGGGGTGCTGTTGCCACCTACAGCCTGGTTAAAAGCGGCCCTGAGTATGCGCAAGTGTTGGCCGTCGAACCGGTTAAAACACAGATCAAGACTCCACGTGAAGTGTGCAAGGATGTAGCCGTGACCCGCCAGGCGCCGGTCAAGGATCAGCATCAGATTCTCGGCACTGCAATCGGTGCGGTAGCGGGCGGTTTGCTGGGTAACCAGATCGGCGGCGGCACCGGCAAGAAGATTGCCACGGTGGCTGGTGCGGTCGGTGGCGGTTATGCCGGTAACAAGGTGCAGGAAGGTATGCAGAACCGCGACACCTACACCACGACCCAGACTCGCTGTAACACCGTGAATGACATCAGCGACAAGGTCGTCGGTTACGACGTGCGTTACTCGCTGGATGGCAAGGAAGGTAAAGTGCGTATGGATCGTGATCCGGGCAACCAGATTCCGGTCGACAAGGAAGGCAAGCTGATCCTGTCGCAGAATGAGCCAGGTCAATAAAAGACCGACCGTTTAGAAAGAAGCACCCTGCGGGGTGCTTTTTTTGTGCTTACAAAAGCCCGATTCCTGTGTAGGAGCTGCCGAAGGCTGCGATCTTTTGATGTTGGTTTTTAAAAAAACAAAGATCAAAAGATCGCAGCCTTCGACAGCTCCTACTGGGTGTGATGGAGGATTTCAGGCAATAAAAAAGCGCCCCGAAGGGCGCTTTTTTTGTTTCGCGTAACGCTTAGCGCTTCAGCGAAGCCGGCAGGTGCGGCTGGATCGCCGTCAGCACTGCCTTGAAGCATTTGGTGTTGCCGGCAACGATGTGGCCTTTTTCAAGGAAATCGTGACCGCCGGTGAAATCGCTCACCAGGCCGCCAGCTTCTTGAATCAGCAGGGCGCCTGCAGCCATGTCCCACTCGGACAGGCCCGACTCCCAGAATGCATCGAAACGACCGGCAGCTACGTAAGCCAGGTCCAGGCTCGCCGAGCCAGCGCGACGGATGCCGGCAGTCTGGCCAACCAGGGCGCGGAACATGCCCAGGTAGTTTTCCAGGTTGTCCATCTGGTCGTCACGGAACGGGAAGCCGGTACCCAGCAGGGCGCCGTCGAGGCTGGTGCGACCGCTGACGCGCAGGCGGCGACCGTTCAGTTGAGCGCCGCGACCACGGCTGGCGGTGAATTCTTCCTGGCGAACCGGGTCCAGAACCACTGCGTGTTCCAGGCGACCGCGGTATTTGCAGGCGATGCTGACAGCGAAGTGAGGAATGCCGCGCAGGAAGTTGGTGGTGCCGTCCAGCGGATCGATGATCCACAGGTACTCTTCGCCTTCGATGCCGGTACCGGCGTGCATGCCGGTCTCTTCGCCGCGGATCGAGTGGTTCGGGTAAGCCTTGCGCAGCGCGTCGATGATTTTCTGTTCAGCGGCGCGATCGACCTCGGATACATAATCCTTGGCGTCTTTTTCGTCGACCTTGATGGTATCCAGGCGCTCGATGGAGCGGAAGATCAGTTCACTGGCGCTGCGGGCGGCGCGCAGCGCGATATTCAGCAGGGGCTGCATGGATGTGTCACCTAAGGTTGTTAAAGAAAGCCGCGCATTCTATCAGAACTTTTCTTCAGGTGAAGGACGCTGTTCGCTTTCATAGCTTAACGGTAGGCTGTTCTGTAAGATTTGCACCCCTTTCCTGTGTCCGAGAGCGCCTCCCTTGCTGCAGAACATTCGTGTCGTCCTGGTCAATACCAGCCACCCCGGCAATATCGGCGGGGCCGCGCGCGCCATGAAAAACATGGGTCTGTCGCGACTGGTGCTGGTCGAACCGCGCCTGTTTCCGCATCACGAGGCCGATGCTCGCGCCTCTGGTGCCGGTGACATCCTTGAAAACGCACAAGTCGTCGCCACCCTGGAAGACGCCTTGGTTGGCTGCAATCTGGTGCTCGGCACCAGTGCCCGTGATCGCCGCATTCCGTGGCCACTGCTGGATCCGCGCGAGTGCGGCACCAAAGTGGTCGAGGAGGCCGGGCAGGGCGCCGAAATTGCTTTGGTGTTCGGTCGTGAAGATTCCGGCCTGACCAATGACGAGCTGCAGCGATGTCACTTTCACGTGCACATCCCCTCCGACCCTGAGTTCAGTTCGCTGAACCTCGGCGCGGCGGTGCAGGTGTTGAGCTACGAAGTGCGCATGGCCTGGCTGGCCGCACAAGGTCAGCCGAGCAAGATCGAGAAAGAAGAAGTGGCTTCGGTGAAAAGCGCCGAGCTGGCGACCATGGATGAGCTGGAGCGCTTTTACGAGCATCTGGAGCAGACGCTGGTCGCCATCGAATTCCTCGATCCGGAAAAGCCACGGCACTTGATGGCGCGCCTGCGCCGGTTGTACGGACGCAGCTCGGTCAGCCGGGCGGAAATGAATATTTTGCGTGGCATCCTCACGGAAACCCAAAAAGCGGCCCGTGGTGAGCTTCTTAAGCGGAAGGACTAAATGATGTTTGAGCGTTTGCGTGAAGATATCCAGAGCGTTTTCCATCGAGACCCGGCGGCGCGTAACGCTTTTGAAGTCCTGACCTGCTACCCCGGCATGCATGCGATCTGGATTCATCGATTGGCCGGCATGCTGTGGCGCAACGAGTTGAAATGGCTGGCGCGGCTGGTGTCGAACTTCGGTCGCTGGTTAACCGGCATCGAGATTCATCCGGGCGCCAAAGTCGGTCGACGTTTCTTTATCGACCACGGCATGGGCATCGTCATCGGTGAAACCGCCGAGATTGGCGATGACGTGACCATCTATCAGGGCGTGACCCTCGGTGGCACCAGCTGGAACAAAGGCAAGCGCCACCCGACGCTGGGTGATGGTGTGGTCGTGGGTGCGGGCGCCAAAGTACTTGGCCCGTTCACCGTGGGCGCGGGTGCCAAGGTCGGCTCCAACGCTGTTGTGACCAAAGAAGTACCGCCGGGCGCCACCGTTGTGGGCATTCCCGGGCGGATCATCGTCAAATCCGACGAAGAGCAGGAAACCAAGCGCAAGGCCATGGCCGAGAAGATCGGTTTTGATGCCTACGGAGTCAGCGAAGACATGCCCGACCCGGTGGCGCGCGCCATCGGTCAGTTGCTCGATCACCTGCAGGCGGTGGACGGGCGTCTGGAAGGCATGTGTGGCGCGCTGAAGGATCTGGGCAGCAATTACTGTGCGAAAGATCTGCCTGAGCTGCGTGAAGAAGACTTCGCCTGCGTCAAAGGCAAAGACGAATCCAAGGCCAGCTAGCGCCCCTGTAGGAGCTGCCGAAGGCTGCGATCTGTTGATCTGGTAAAGAGCAAAATCAAAAGATCGCAGCCTGCGGCAGCTCCTGCAGTGGCATCCGTCAGCGGGTGTGCCATTAGGCCGCAGAGCCTGCTATCATTCGCGCGCTCTTTTGCGGGTAATCCTGACTAAAGTACTAGGTCTTAAAGTTGACTTAAATACTCGGGAATTGCATACTCGCCCCATTCTGAACTCCGTGGTAACTGTCCATGCGACTGACTACAAAAGGCCGATACGCCGTGACCGCCATGCTTGACCTGGCGTTGCACGCGCAGCACGGGCCCGTGTCCCTGGCCGATATCTCCGAGCGCCAAGGCATCTCCCTGTCCTACCTCGAACAGCTGTTCGCCAAGCTGCGCCGCAGCAACCTGGTTTCCAGCGTTCGCGGTCCGGGTGGTGGCTATCAGTTGTCCCGCGACATGCAGGGCATCCAGGTCGCCCAGGTGATCGATGCGGTAAACGAATCGGTCGATGCGACCAAATGCCAGGGCCAGGGCGATTGCCATTCCGGCGACACGTGCCTGACCCATCATCTGTGGTGCGATTTGAGCCTGCAGATTCACGAATTTCTAAGTGGTATCAGCTTGGCTGATCTTGTAACTCGCCGTGAGGTGCAAGAAGTAGCCCAGCGTCAGGACCAGCGCCGTTGCAACAGCAAGGCGCCACGCCTGGACAAGATTGAAGCGTCCGCCGTCGAATGACAGCCAAAGAGCTAGCGGCACGCCAGCCCTGATTTAGGAGATAGTCCATGAAATTGCCGATTTACCTTGATTACTCTGCGACCACCCCGGTCGATCCGCGCGTTGCGCAAAAAATGAGTGAATGCCTGCTGGTTGACGGAAACTTCGGTAACCCGGCGTCCCGTTCCCACGTATTCGGCTGGAAAGCTGAAGAATCCGTCGAAAACGCCCGTCGTCAGGTGGCCGATCTGGTCAACGCCGATCCGCGCGAAATCGTCTGGACCTCCGGTGCTACCGAATCCGACAACCTGGCAATCAAGGGCGCGGCGCATTTCTACGGCTCCAAGGGCAAGCACCTGATCACCTCCAAGATTGAGCACAAGGCTGTCCTCGACACCATGCGCCAACTGGAGCGTGAAGGTTTCGAAGTGACTTACCTCGAGCCAACTGAAGACGGCCTGATCACTCCGGCGATGATTGAAGCGGCACTGCGCGAAGACACCATTCTGGTCTCCGTGATGCACGTGAACAACGAAATCGGCACCGTCAACGACATCGCCGCGATCGGCGAGATGCTCCGCGCCAAGGGCATTCTGTTCCACGTCGACGCTGCTCAGTCCACTGGCAAGGTCGACATCGACCTGCAGAAACTGAAAGTCGACATGATGTCGTTCTCCGCCCACAAAACCTACGGCCCTAAAGGCATCGGCGCGCTGTACGTCAGCCGCAAGCCGCGTGTGCGCATCGAAGCGACCATGCACGGCGGCGGTCACGAGCGTGGCATGCGTTCCGGCACCCTGGCGACCCACCAGATCGTCGGCATGGGCGAAGCGTTCCGCGTCGCCAAAGAAGACATGGCGGCCGAAAACGTTCGTATCAAAGCGTTGAGCGACCGCTTCTACAAGCAGGTCGAGCATCTGGAAGAGCTGTACGTCAACGGCAGCCTGACCGCCCGCGTTCCGCACAACCTGAACCTGAGCTTCAACTACGTTGAAGGCG
>NZ_JBIVGT010000050.1:0-26090 GCF_044748825.1 Pseudomonas sp. NPDC089741
CTTTCTGCCTTTCGCCACAGCAAACTCCTTGAGCAACTGAGCCAGAAGGTTCCAGCTGTCAGTGGCCTGTATGCTGAATTCGCTCACTTCGCCGAAGTCACCGGCGTCCTGACCGGCGACGAACAGCAGGTGCTAGCGCGCCTTCTGAAGTACGGCCCAAGCGTTCCGGTACAAGAGCCGACCGGTCGTCTGTTTCTGGTGTTGCCGCGTTTCGGCACCATCTCGCCATGGTCGAGCAAGGCCAGCGACATCGCCCGCAACTGCGGCCTGAGCAAGATCCAGCGTCTGGAGCGCGGTATCGCCTTCTACGTGGCCGGTCAGTTCAGTGAAGCCGAAGCCCAGCAGATCGCCGACGTGCTGCATGACCGCATGACGCAGATCGTGCTGGCCAACCTCGAACAGGCCGCCGGTCTGTTCAGCCACGCCGAGCCGAAGCCGCTGACGGCCATCGACATCCTCGGTGGCGGTCGCGCTGCGCTGGAAAAAGCCAACACCGAGCTGGGCCTGGCCCTGGCCGAAGACGAAATCGACTATCTGGTCGACGCCTTCAACGGTTTGAAGCGCAACCCGCACGACATCGAACTGATGATGTTTGCCCAGGCCAACTCCGAACACTGCCGCCACAAGATCTTCAACGCCAGTTGGGATATTGATGGTGAGAACCAGGAAAAAAGCCTGTTCGGCATGATCAAGAACACCTACGTGATGCACAGCGAAGGCGTTCTGTCGGCTTATAAGGACAACGCCTCGGTGATCGTCGGCAACGTTGCCGGCCGTTTCTTCCCGAACCCCGAAACCCGCCAGTACGGTGCGGTGCAGGAGCCGGTGCACATCCTGATGAAGGTTGAAACCCACAACCACCCGACCGCGATCGCCCCGTTCCCGGGCGCATCGACCGGTTCCGGCGGCGAGATCCGTGACGAAGGTGCAACCGGTCGTGGTGCCAAGCCAAAGGCTGGCCTCACCGGTTTCACCGTGTCGAACCTGCAGATCCCCGGCTTCGAACAGCCGTGGGAAGTGCCGTACGGCAAGCCTGAGCGCATCGTCACCGCGCTGGACATCATGATCGAAGGCCCGCTCGGCGGCGCTGCGTTCAACAACGAATTCGGTCGTCCGGCCCTGACCGGCTACTTCCGTACCTTCGAACAGTCGATCACCACCCCGCACGGTGACGAAGTTCGTGGTTACCACAAGCCGATCATGTTGGCCGGCGGCATGGGCAACATCCGCGAAGAACACGTCAAGAAAGGCGAGATCCTGGTCGGCTCCAAGCTGATCGTCCTCGGCGGCCCGGCGATGCTCATCGGTCTGGGCGGCGGTGCCGCTTCCTCGATGGCCACCGGTACCAGCTCGGCGGATCTCGACTTCGCTTCCGTGCAGCGTGAAAACCCTGAAATGGAGCGTCGTTGCCAGGAAGTCATCGACCGTTGCTGGCAACTGGGTGAAAAGAACCCGATCAGCTTCATCCACGACGTTGGCGCGGGCGGTCTGTCCAACGCCTTCCCGGAACTGGTCAACGACGGCGACCGCGGTGGCCGTTTCGAACTGCGCAACATTCCTAACGACGAGCCGGGCATGGCCCCGCACGAAATCTGGTCCAACGAATCCCAGGAACGTTACGTGCTGGCCGTTGGCCCTGAAGACTTCGCGCGCTTCCAGGCGATCTGTGAACGCGAGCGCTGCCCGTTTGCCGTTGTCGGTGAAGCCACCGCTGAACCGCAACTTACCGTGACCGACAGCCACTTCGGCAACAACCCGGTGGACATGCCACTGGAAGTGTTGCTGGGCAAAGCCCCGCGCATGCACCGCTCGGTGGTTCGCGAAGCTGAAATGGGCGATGACTTCGATCCGTCGAACCTCGACATCAGCGAGTCCATCGAACGCGTGCTGCATCACCCGGCCGTGGCGAGCAAAAGCTTTCTGATCACCATCGGCGACCGCACGATCACCGGCCTCGTGGCCCGTGACCAAATGGTCGGCCCGTGGCAGGTTCCGGTGGCCGACGTTGCCGTCACCGCCACCAGCTTCGACGTTTACACCGGTGAAGCGATGGCGATGGGCGAGCGTACTCCGCTGGCTCTGCTGGACGCTCCGGCGTCGGGCCGCATGGCCATCGGCGAAACCCTGACCAACATCGCCGCGTCGCGCATCAACAAGATCTCCGACATCAAACTGTCGGCGAACTGGATGTCCGCTGCCGGCCACCCGGGCGAAGACGCGCGTCTATACGACACCGTGAAAGCGGTCGGTATGGAATTGTGTCCTGAGCTGGGCATCACCATTCCGGTGGGCAAGGACTCGATGTCCATGGCCACTCGCTGGAACGATAACGGCGAAGAAAAAACCGTGACCTCGCCGATGTCGCTGATCGTGACCGGTTTCGCGCCAGTGGCTGACATCCGTCAGACCCTGACCCCGGAACTGCGCATGGACAAGGGCACCACCGACCTGATCCTGATCGACCTCGGTCGTGGTCAGAACCGTATGGGTGCTTCGATCCTTGCTCAGACACACGGCAAGCTCGGCAAACACGCGCCGGACGTCGACGACGCCGAAGACCTGAAAGCCTTCTTCGCGGTGATCCAGGGCTTGAACGCCGACGGTCACCTGCTGGCTTACCACGACCGTTCCGACGGTGGTCTGCTGACCTCCGTGGTGGAAATGGCCTTCGCCGGTCATTGCGGTCTGAGCCTGAACCTTGATGGTCTGGCTGAAACCACCGCCGACATCGCCGCCATCCTGTTCAACGAAGAACTGGGTGCAGTGATCCAGGTTCGCCAGGACGCCACGCCAGACATCCTCGCGCAATTCAGCGCGGCCGGTCTGGGCGACTGCGTTTCTGTGATCGGTCAGCCGATCAACAATGGCCAGATCAACATCACCTTCAACGGTGACACCGTGTTCGAAGGCCAGCGTCGTCTGCTGCAACGTACCTGGGCTGAAACCAGCTACCAGATCCAGCGTCTGCGCGACAACGCCGATTGCGCCGAACAAGAGTTCGACGTGCTGCTGGAAGAAGACAACCCGGGCCTGAGCGTCAAGCTCAGCTACGACGTCAACCAGGACATCGCCGCGCCTTACATCAAGAAGGGCATTCGTCCACAGGTTGCCGTGCTGCGTGAGCAGGGCGTCAACGGTCAGGTGGAAATGGCGGCGGCGTTCGACCGCGCCGGTTTCAACGCGATCGACGTGCACATGAGCGACATTCTCGCTGGCCGTGTCGACCTGAACGAGTTCAAAGGTCTGGTGGCATGCGGTGGTTTCTCCTACGGCGACGTGCTCGGCGCCGGTGAAGGCTGGGCCAAGTCGGCCCTGTTCAACAGCCGAGCCCGCGATGCGTTCCAGGGTTTCTTCGAGCGTAACGACAGCTTCACCCTCGGCGTGTGCAACGGTTGCCAGATGATGTCCAACCTGCACGAGCTGATCCCGGGCAGCGAGTTCTGGCCGCACTTTGTGCGCAACCGCTCCGAACAGTTCGAAGCGCGTGTGGCGATGGTGCAGATCCAGGAATCGAACTCGATCTTCCTGCAGGGCATGGCCGGTTCGCGTATGCCGATCGCCATTGCTCACGGTGAAGGTCACGCCGAGTTCTCCAGCGAAGAGGCACTGCTGGAAGCCGATCTGTCCGGTTGCGTGGCGATGCGTTTCGTCGACAACAGCGGCAAGGTCACCGAGCGTTATCCGGCCAACCCGAACGGTTCGCCGCGCGGGATTACCGGTCTCACCAGCCGTGACGGCCGCGTGACGATCATGATGCCGCACCCGGAGCGTGTGTTCCGTGCCGTGCAGAACTCGTGGCGTTCGGAAGACTGGAACGAAGATGCTCCTTGGATGCGTATGTTCCGTAACGCGCGCGTATGGGTGAACTAAGGCCTGTGTACAAGCTGGCGTTTTTTGTTCCTGAAAGTCATGTCGAGGTAGTCAAAGGGGCTGTGTTCGCTGCGGGTGGTGGGCGGATCGGTGACTATGACCACTGTGCGTGGCAGGTGCTTGGGTCTGGCCAGTTTCGACCTTTGGACGGCAGTCAGCCGTTTATTGGCGAGGCGGGGCAGGTTGAGCGGGTCGAGGAATGGAAGGTTGAGCTGGTGGTGGCGGATGAGTTGATCGTTGCTGTAGTGGCGGCGCTCAAGTTGAGCCATCCCTATGAGACGCCGGCTTATGAGGTGTGGCGGCTGGAAGATTTCTGATCTTTTTGCTGCTGAAACAGGAAACCCGCAGATGAGTGACTGTCTGCGGGTTTTTTGTTGCCCCCGATTTTTTGCGCGATGGTGTTTTTAATGTGGGAGCGAGCCTGCTCGCGAAGGTGCCGGCTCAGGCAATAATGTTCTGACTGACCGAGTACATATCCATTGCTGCGGTAACGGCTTCTCAGGGTTCCGCCCTTACGGCGGGTCACTTTTGACAAACGCCTCAAAAGTAACCAAAAAGGCTTGCCCCAACGTTCGGCCCACTCGCTAAAGCTCGGGGTTCCTTCGCTCCGGAATTCATCCGGGCGCATCGCCTCCGGTTTGCTTCGCTGCACCTCCTCTCGATGCATTTGGCTGCGCCAAACGGTCGCTGCGCTCCCACTCCCGGATAAATCCCTCCACTCAGCCTGCCGACGGGGCCGGTGGATCAAGATCAAGAGCAGGCGAGCTGACACTCGGCCTAGAGTGGTGAGGAGCCCGGGGTTCGACTTTTGATTTGTGTTGGAGCTGCCCCTCATCGGAACGCCGCCCGCCCAGCCCTCTCCCAGGGGAGAGGGAGCCGATTTGTGGGCTTTTCAGGATCTGAATTCGACTCGGTATTTCACGTCGGCGTACATCCACCAAACACCTCGGTCAGTCTCCTCTCCCTCTGGGAGAGGGGAGAGTGAGGGGCTTTTGATCTGTTTCAGGACCTGAATTCGACTCGGTATTTCACGTCGGCGTACACCCACCAAACACCTCGGTCAGTCCCCTCTCCCTCTGGGGGAGGGGCGAGTGAAAGGCTTTTGATCTGTTTCAGGACCTGAATTCGACTCGGTATTTCACGTCGGCGTACATCCACCAAACACCTCGGTCAGTTCCCTCTCCCTCTGGGGGAGGGGCGAGTGAGGGGCTTTTGATCTGTTTCAGGACCTGAATTCGACTCGGTATTTCACGTCGGCGTACATCCACCAAACACCTCGGTCAGTCCCCTCTCCCTCTGGGAGAGGGCTAGGGTGAGGGTTTGCTTTGGTCTGTTTGGATATGTGTAGAAATAGCAGAACCTTCCCACAAGGTTTTCAGGTTGTCCGTCGGACGTGCGCTCTCTAGTCTTTGCCTGTCGCTGCCAATTCAGCGACCGGGAGGTGAGATACCCGATTTGGATCCCCAGACAAGTGCCCCCATAATTGCGGCCAGCTCACGCTGTCAGCAGGTCCTTATGGCGGCTATGTGCGGGCGGACTTCGGTCCGGCCGGATTTGGGGTCCTTACCGGTAATCTCACTCCGTACATGGCTGCCACCCTTCTTCGAGTGAGATCGAGAGCAAGTGGCTGCAACACTCAAAGGACTTGTTCGATGGACAAACTGATCCCCGATCCACCCCCCGAAACCACCACCCCACTCGAAGCCGCCATCCGCGCCGAAGACTTGGCAAAAAACCGCGAAGCCATCAAACGCGCTCTCGATTTCTACCTCAGCCCCGAACCCGCCAAACCCCGACAACCGAGCACGATGTTCCTCGTCCACCCCAGCGTCGACACCGAAAGCCTGCTCGCCCACGCCTGTGAATCGTTGGCCTCAGCAAACGCCATGGCCAGCAACTTCGCAACCGAACTAGGCGGCTTGCAACGCAGCACCGCACTGGCCATCCAGCAAATCATCATGCTCGCCGAACTCGCAGTAAACCGGGCACTGGATCGAGTCGATCCACAAACCTGACGACCGCGTCATCGTTCATCGCCAGCAGGCCGGCTCCCACAAGGTCGTGCACGATTTTGAGAACAGTGAAGAACCTGTGGGAGCCTGACTTGCCAGCGATGACGGCCTGAAAGTCAACCGGTTCTCGAAGCCTCAACACAACTAAAACTGTGGGAGCGAGCTTGCTCGCGAAGCTCTTCTGACTAAGCTGCAAGACTATCTGGAGAAAGCAGATGCCGAAGGTGAATGACGCTCACGTCCTCTCATCCGCGTTGGACACCCTCGTTAGAAGCCCTCTGAATCAGGCCGATGACGTTGCACTCGTGAATGCTGCGAAAGAAGTCTGGTACTCGGATTCAAATGTTGAAAGCGAGGTGAAGGCCTTTCTGAAACATCATAGCGATGACATTGAACGTCGCCGCGCCGCCTACCTGTTGGAGCGATTTACGCGTTTCTCGTGTGTCTCGGATACCCGCGTATTGGAAACTCTTCATGCGCTGGAGCTTTTCGCACACTCGACACCGAAGCAGGATGTCGCGCCTCAAACAAAGGCTTCATTACGCAATCGCAAAGATGAATTGGCGGTCTCTTGGGGGTTAGCAGAAAGTCTTGGATTGAAGGTTCAAACGCTGATGCCATTTCAGACCCGCCATTACCAAGCGGAACAGCATTCATCCTGAGCCGAATCCATCGGCAACAAAAACCGGCCTAAGCCGGTTTTTTGTTTCGATTAAACCTTCACGCTAACTTCGCTACGATTCACCAGGCTTTCCAGTGCCCCGCTCAAACTCGCTGCTTTATCACCCACCAGCAAATGCCAGACCCCGCCATCCAACTGGCTGACACCGTGACACCCCAGATCCTTCAACTGCGCCTCGGACAACGCCTTGCCATCCGCCAATTGCAGGCGAATCCGCGTCATCGCAATGCAATCCAGTTGCAGCACATTGTCGCCACCGCCCAGCGCATTCAGCCATTGCTGCGCCTCGGAACCGGCAACGGCCACGACTTTCGGCTCATCAGCGACAGCAGCGCTTTCAACCAAAACCGCACGCCCCAGCGCCGGCATCGCCAAGCGAATCTCATCGGCAATGCTGTCCGCCATCGGCCCGACAACCACCTGCAAACTGCCACCTTTTCCCGGACGCACCACCGCCATCGCACCCAGCGCTTTCAAATCAGCATCAGACGCTTTGTTGCGATCAACCATCTCCAGTCGCAACCGCGTAGTGCAGGCGCCAACGGTGACCAAATTATCCGCACCGCCCAATGCCTTGATGTAAGCACTGGCCCGTTCGTTTTCAGTCAGTACGGCTTTTTCACTAACAGCCACATCCTCACGCCCCGGCGTTTTCAGATTGAAGCGACGAATGCAGAAGTCGAAGACGAAGTAGTAGATCACCGCGTAAGCCAACCCAACCGGGAACACCAGCCAACCATTGGTGGACTTGCCCCAGCCGAGAATCATGTCGATAAAGCCGCCGGAGAAGGTGAAGCCCAAATGGATGTTCAAGGCATTGGTAATCGCCATCGACAATCCAGTCAGTAGCGCATGCAGCAGGTACAACAACGGTGCCAAAAACATGAAGGCGAATTCAATCGGCTCAGTCACCCCGGTCAAGAACGAAGTCAGCGCCATCGACAGGAAAATCCCGCCCATGACCTTGCGGCGTTCCGGCAGGGCGTTGCGGTACATCGCCAGGCATGCTGCCGGCAGGCCGAAGATCATCATGGGGAACATGCCGGTCATGAACTGGCCGCCCTTCGGATCGCCGGCGAAGTAGCGCGACAGGTCGCCGGTCACCAGAGCGCCTGTGGTTGGATCGGTGAAGTTGCCAAACACAAACCAAGCCATGTTGTTGAGGATGTGGTGCAGGCCGGTGACGATCAGCAGGCGGTTGAACACGCCAAACACGAACGCGCCGATGCTGCCGCTTTCCATCATCAGCGCGCCGAAGCTGTTGATGCCGTGCTGGATTGGCGGCCAGATGTAGCCGAACACCACGCCCAGACCGACCGCTGCGAACCCGGTGACAATCGGCACAAAGCGCCGGCCACCAAAGAACGCCAGATACTCCGGCAGCTTGATGTCCTTGAAGCGGTTGTACAGCGCGCCGGCCATCAGGCCGCTGACGATCCCGGCGAGCATGCCCATGTTGATGCTCGCGTCGAGCACCTTCAGTGTGGAGATCATCACCAGATAACCGATTACCCCGGCGAGGCCGGCGGTGCCGTTGTTGTCTTTGGCGAAACCGACGGCGATGCCGATGGCGAAGATCATCGCCAGGTTGGCGAAGATCACCTGGCCGGCATCGTGAATGATCGCGATGTTCAGCAGGTCGGTGTCACCCAGACGCAGCAGCAGGCCGGCAATCGGCAGGATCGCGATCGGCAGCATCAGCGCGCGGCCGAGGCGTTGCAAGCCTTCGATGAAGAGTTGATACATGGCGTTTGTCCTTGTTGTTTTTGTTAGCGCAGAGGCCAATGTTGATGGCAGGCGTGACGCACGGCAGCGGCGCTGCTCAGCTTGAGCAGGTCACGGCTGAGGCGCTGGCATTCGGCTTCGTGCACCTGGCGCACGCGATCCTTGATTTCACCGATCTGCACCGGGCTGACCGACAGTTCGGTAACGCCCAGACCGATCAATACGGGGGTTGCCAGCGGATCAGAGGCGAGGGCGCCGCAGACGCCGACCCAACGCTTGTGCACCGCCGCACCCTCGCAGGTCATGGCGATCAGGCGCAGCAGCGCCGGGTGCAGGGCGTCGACGCGGGCGGCCAGACCTGCGTGATCGCGATCCATGGCCAAGGTGTATTGCGACAAATCGTTGGTGCCGATCGAGAGAAAGTCGGCGTGTTCGGCCAGTTGTTCGGCTTGCAGCGCAGCGGCGGGGACTTCGATCATCACGCCGATTTCCGGGCGCTGGCTGATGCCGAGTTCCAGACACAGGGCATCGACGCGCTGGCGGATATGCAGCAGTTCGTCGACTTCGGTGACCATCGGCAGCAGGATCCGGCAGCGGCGCAGCGGGCTGACTTGCAGCAGCGCACGCAGTTGCTGATCGAGGATTTCCGGGCGGGCCTGAGCCAGACGAATACCGCGCAGGCCGAGCACCGGGTTGGCTTCGATGGGCAGCGGCAGATAGTCGAGTTGCTTGTCGCCGCCGACGTCGATGGTGCGGATGATCACCGACTTGTCGCCCATCGCATCAATCACTGCCTGGTAAGCGCTGCGCTGTTCTTCGACGTCCGGAGCGGTCTGGCGATCTACGAACAAAAACTCGGTTCGCAGCAGGCCGACGCCATCGGCACCATTGGTAAAGGCATCTGCCGCTTCTTTGCTGGAGGCGACGTTGGCGACGACTTCGATGTGCACGCCATTTCGCGTTTCGGCCGGTAAGTGAGCTTTGGCCTGCTGCGCGTCGCGACGTTGCTGGCGTTCAATTTGCGCCTGCTTGACTTCAGCCAAGCGCCCAGCGTTTGGCGTCAGTTCCAGACGACCGCCATCGGCATCGAGCACCACCGATTGGCCTTGCGGCTGGTCAAGCAATGCCGAACCCAACGCCACCATGCACGGCAGACCTTTACCGCGCGCGAGAATCGCCACGTGCGACGTCGCGCCACCCTCGGCCATGCACAACCCGGCGACACCTTGCGCGCTGAGTTGCAGAAGATCCGAAGGCGTCAGTTCATGTGCGGCAACAATGGCGCCGGCCGGTACGTCGTAATTCCATGCTTCGCCGAGCAACGCGCGTAACACGCGTTGTTTGAGGTCGCGCAGATCATTGGCGCGCTCAGCCAGCAGCGCGCTGCCGGTGTGTTGCAGCACATCGCACTGCACATCAATCGACTGGCTCCAGGCGTGAGTCGCCGCAGTGCCTTGCTCGATGGATTGCTGTGCGGCATCGAGCAGGGCCGGGTCTTCGAGCAACGCCAGGTGCGCGGCAAAGATTGCTTCTTCATCGGCATTTTTGTGCTTTTTCGCTTGGGCGAGGGTACCGTCGATTTCGCTGCTGACCTGTTGCAGTGCAACCTCAAGCACCTGCTGTTGTTGCCGCGGATCGTGATTGCCCGCATCCACCGGCAGACTGATCGCGTTCAAGCGAAACAGCGGCCCACCGACGAAACCTGGCGCAGCGCATACCCCGTGCAGCACACCGGCTTCGGCCGGGCGCTTGAGAGGGGCAATGTGGGTCGGCGCCGCCGCGTGATGATCCTCCGGCAACGCCGTGGCCAGTGCCGTGAGCAACGCTTGCAGCGCCGCTTCAGCGTCCGGCCCCTGACAGCTGACCTGCACTTCATCCTGCTCGCCAACTGCCAAGCCCATCAAACCGATCAGGCTGTTGCACGGCGCCGATTTACCGGCGAAGTGCAGTTGCGACTGGCTCTTGAAACCTTGCGCGGTCTGCCGAATCAGCGCTGCCGGGCGTGCGTGCAAACCGCCGCGATGCGCCACCAACACATGACCATGAACCTCTGGTCCGCCGACTTCCGCGACATTCGCCGCCACGCTGTTGCGCGCAACAATGTGCAACAACGGCTCGCCAACCTTCACCGCTTTCAGCGTGATCGGGCGTACCTGAAAATCCTCGCTGTTGGTCAGGATCAACAGGCTGACGAGGCTTTTGCACTGCTGGCCAACCTTGTCCAGGTCGTAGCGCAACAACGGCTGGCCCTTGGTCACGCGGCCACCTTCCTTGACCAGCATCGAGAAGCCTTCGCCGTTCAGTTCAACGGTATCCAGGCCCAAGTGCAGAAGAATCTCCGCACCGTTATCGGCGCGCACAGTGAGTGCGTGGCCGGTGCGCGCGACGTGAATGATCACCCCGGCGCACGGCGAGTACAGGGTGTCGTTGATCGGGTCGATGGCAATGCCGTCGCCCATGGCGCCGCTGGCGAACACCGCGTCCGGGACTTTGGCGAGCGTGAGCACCGGGCCGCTGAGCGGGGCGCTGAGGGTCAGCTCTTTATTGTTGTTGTGCATGGCTCGGTCTCATCAGTAATTTCGCTGATCCCTGTAGGAGCTGCCGCAGGCTGCGATCTTTTGATCCTGTTTTTTGTGAATCAAAATCAAAAGATCGCAGCCTGCGGCAGCTCCTACAGAGTCGTGCATCAATCGACGGTTTTGCGTGCGCCGACAGGGGTTGTGCATCCATCGGTGGTTTTTGCGTCCGCCGATAGGGTTGTGCATCAATCAGCGGTTTTGTGTTCGCCGATCGGGTCGGGCATCGATCAACTGTTAGTGCGTGCGGGTCACTTTGCTCAGGTGGCGCGGCTGATCCGGGTCCATGCCACGGGCCACGGCCAGACCTGCGGCCATCACGTAAAAGCTCTGGATCGCCAGAATCGGATCGAGGGCCGGATGTTCGGCGCGGGTCAGGGTCAGGTCGCGCTCGGCGATGTCATCCGGCGCGGCCAGCAACACGCGGGCGCCGCGTTGACGCATTTCCGCCGCCAGGCTCAGCAGGCCAGCCTGTTCGGCGCCGCGAGGGGCGAAGACCAGCAACGGATAGTGTTCATCGATCAGCGCCATCGGGCCGTGGCGCACTTCGGCGCTGCTGAACGCTTCGGCCTGAAT
Source organism: Pseudomonas sp. NPDC089741 (assembly GCF_044748825.1). Lineage (NCBI taxonomy): Bacteria > Pseudomonadati > Pseudomonadota > Gammaproteobacteria > Pseudomonadales > Pseudomonadaceae > Pseudomonas > Pseudomonas sp. NPDC089741. Next base: position 11,442 of record NZ_JBIVGT010000050.1, read on the forward strand.
TGCCGAGGTTTCCTTGAATTTCAGCGCAGCCTCTTGGGCGATGGCGAAACCGGCGCCACGGCCGATGACCATCAAACGCTCGCAATCACGCAACGCTTCGATGGCCACGCTCCAGTCCTGTTTCGCCGCTTCGCGCAAACCTTCAGGCAGGGCGTTGCCGGCCTCGAGCAATTCGCTGTCCTCTTTCCAGTGCGCGATCAAACGGGCGCTGGCGCTGAGGGTGGCGATGAAACTCTTGGTCGCGGCGACGCTGCTTTCCGTCCCTGCGAGCAGTGGCACGCTGAACTCACACGCTGCTTCCAGTGGCGATTCGGCGGCGTTGACCATCGACACGCTCAGCGCGCCACGCTTGCGCAACAGACGCAAGCTGTTGACCAGATCCGGGCTCTGCCCCGATTGTGAAAAAGCGAACGCGACCTGACCGCTGACCTTCAACGGCGCCTGCTGCATGGTCACCACCGACATCGGCAACGACGCCACCGGCACACCCAATTGCTGCATGGTCAGATAGGCGAAATAGCTCGCTGCGTGGTCGGAGCTGCCGCGTGCGACGGTCATCGCCACTTGCGGTGGTTGGCGGCGCAGGCGCCCGGCGATCTCGATCATTTGCGGGTCGAGCTGTTGCAGTTGGGCTTGCACGGCCTCGAACGAGGACAGCGCCTCCTCAAGCATTTTTGAAGTCAATGTCTTCTCCTTCGACCATGACAGCGGTCAGTGTGAGTGAGCGATCCAACCGCACGCAGTCGGCCCAGGCGCCTGGTGCAAGGCGCCCGCGTTCGTTGATGCCGAGGTAATCGGCGGGAAATTGCGACAGACGCTGTGAAGCCTCGGCGATCGGCAAACCGATCTTCACCAGATTGCGCAGGGCCTGATCCATGGTCAGGGTGCTGCCGGCCAAGGTGCCGTCGGGCAGGCGTACGCCGCCCAGGCATTTGGTCACGGTGTGGCTGCCCAGTTTGTATTCACCGTCGGGCATGCCGGCGGCAGCGGTCGAATCGGTCACGCAATACAGGCACGGGATCGAGCGCAGGGCGACGCGAATCGCGCCGGGATGCACATGCAGCAAATCGGGGATCAGCTCGGCGAATTTGGCGTGGGCCAATGCCGCGCCAACGATGCCCGGCTCGCGGTGATGCAGCGGGCTCATGGCGTTGTAGAGGTGAGTGAAACTGGTCGCGCCGGCCGCCATTGCGGCAACGCCTTCCTCGTAACTGCCGAGGGTGTGGCCGATCTGCATGCGCACGCCACGGCTGCTCAATTCACGAATCAACGCGTCGTGACCGGCGATTTCCGGGGCGATGGTGATCACGCGGATCGGTGCCAGCGCCAGATACTCTTCGACTTCGGCCATCAACGCGGTGTGCGCGAAGTTCGGTTGCGCACCGAGTTTGCCGGGATTGATGTACGGGCCTTCGAGGTGGACGCCGAGGACGCGCGCGGCACCTTGCGGACGCTGTTCGCAGAACTCGCCGACTTCCTTCAGGACGCTGGAGATCTCGGCACTCGGCGCGGTCATCGTGGTGGCGAGCAACGAGGTGGTACCAAAACGCACGTGGGTTCTGGTAATGGTTTCGAAAGCGCTGGCGCCTTCCATGATGTCTTTGCCGCCACCGCCGTGGACGTGCAGATCGATGAAGCCCGGCAGCAGATACGGCAGCTCATTGCTCGCCGGATCGCAAGGCACGCCTTCGATCGACACGACTTTGCCGTGTTCGTGGATCAGCCGGCCGCGAACCCAGCCGCTGGCGGTGAGGATGTTGTCTTCGGACATTTCGCTTCTCTCGTTTGGGCTTGGCTGCTGATCAGCGGCGAAGCTCTGCAACAAAGTCGTAGTAGTCGTTGCGGCAATAGGTGTCGGTGACTTCGATCGGTGTGTTGTCTTCCAGGTAGCCAACCCGGGTCATCAGCAACATGGCGGTGCCGGGGGCGATGCCGACCAGCGCGGCGAACTCGTCCGAGGCGTTGATCGCCTGAATGTGCTGCAAGGCGCGCACGATCGGTTTGCCGATGCCGTCGAGGTATTCATAGAGCGAATCGCCGACCAGTTGCGGCTTGGGCATGATCGATGCGGGCAGGGTGCTCATCTCGATCGCCATGACGGTGTCATCGGCTTTGCGCAGACGCTTCATGCGCGCGACCTTGTCGTTCGGCGACAGGCTGAGACGGATCAGTTCTTCGTGGGTCGGCAGGGTGATTTCGCGCTCCAGCCACTTTGAACTGGGCACGAAACCCTTCAAACGCAGCATTTCGCTGAAACCGGAGAGACGCGACAGCGGTTGTTCCAGACGCGGCGTGATGAAGGTGCCGGAACCTTGCAGGCGACGGATCAGGCCTTGATCGAGGAGGACCTCCAGCGCCTTGCGTGCGGTGACCCGGGAGATACCGAGCATTTCACTGAGATTGCGCTCGGACGGCATCGCCTGTTCGGACTTCCACTGCCCGGCATGGATCGCCGCTTCCAGATTGCGCGCCAGTTGCAAGTACAGCGGCGTCGGCTGAGAGTCGTCTGGACGTAGGGCGTGGAGGTCGTTCATGTAGGTCATTTCCGGCGCGAGTATAGGATTGTTGTGGCTCGCTTGTGAGACGGAAATTAATACCACTTGAATACCATGTCAACGCGGGTAATCGGCCGTTAGCCCAATGAAATGGCGGGTTGTAGCGGGTGTGGTTTGAAGTGGTATTAAAGGTGGGCTGTAGAAAGCAAAAGATCGCAGCCTGCGGCAGCTCCTACAGTGGGAAGTGGTATCACCTCTGTAGGAGCTGCCGCAGGCTGCGATCTTTTGATTTATTTTTTATCGCCGACCGACGGTAACGGCTGAATGAGCCGTCGCCACAGGTTAAGGGCGGATTTCAACCATCGTGCCATCCGGCACCAGGCTCCACACTTCGCGCATATCGACGTTGCGCATGGCGACGCAGCCGTCCGTCCAGTCCAGGGTGTGGAACAGGTCTTCCGGGGTTTCTTCGGAATCCGGCGTGCCGTGGATCATGATCATCCCGCCAGGCTCAACGCCTTCGCGCCGGGCGCGGGCCGAGTCGCTGATGTTCGGGTAGGAAATGTGCATCGACAGGTTGAATTTGTCGCTGGTCTTGCGCCAGTCGATCCAATAGAAACCTTCCGGCGTGCGCTTGTCGCCCTCAATCAGCTTCGGACCTTTTTTCGCGCCCTTGCCCAAGGAAATGCGATAGCTCTTCAGCGGCTTGCCATCGGCGATCAACTGCAGTTGATGAGCCGATTTGAGCACCAGGACTTTTTCGATAAGCGGGGTATTCGCAGGCGTCACGGTGGTCACGAATGACGCTTGGGAGACGGAAACGAACGACAGGCAGAACAGGGCAAGCAACCAGCGCATTGAAACGATTCCCCAGGAATGAAGCAGACAAGTTTTGTGTAGGAGCTGCCGCAGGCTGCGATCTTTTGATCTTCTAACCAACAATGACCGGCTGCACCAATGGCGGAATCGATTCCGAACGCACCGGATACACCTCAATCCGCCGATCAGCGAAGAAGCATTCTAAGGTACGCCCCACCGTGCGGAAAGCCAGTTCGTCCCAGGGAATGTCGGCTTCGTCGAATAGTTGCACTTCGAGGCTCTCGGGGCCGGCGGCAAAGTCCAGATCAACCAGCTCCGCGCGGAAAAACACATGCACCTGACTGATGTGCGGCACATCAATCAGCGTATAGATGCTCAGGTTACGCACACGGGCGCAGGCCTCTTCGGCGGTTTCACGGACGGCGGCCTGCTCGATGGTCTCACCGTTCTCCATGAACCCGGCGGGCAACGTCCAGTAACCGAGGCGCGGCTCGATGGCGCGACGGCAGAGCAAGACTTTCGTGCCCCAGGTCGGCACACAACCGGCGACGATATTGGGGTTCTGATAGTGAATGGTCTGACAGCTGTCACAGACAAATCGCTGCCGCGAATCGCCTTCGGGAATGCGCTGGGTGACCGGGTTACCGCAGTGGCTGCAAAATTTCATGCTGGGCTTCCTGAATGCTGCGCCTATCTTGGCGTGCAGCGGTGTCGGTCGGCAAGTTGTCGTTTCGCGACATGGCGAGATTCGGGGGCTTGGGCGGCTGCAATGATTGGTGCATGATGCAGGGTAAGGCACAGATCGAGAACACTCATGCTGGACGAGCTACTGCATAGGGTAAGCAACCACACACCGCGCACGCTGGAGACCGACAAACGTTTCCCCGAGGCCGCCGTTCTGGTGCCGATCACCCGCAGTGACGAGCCTGAGCTGGTGCTGACCCTGCGCGCCAGCGGACTCTCGACCCACGGTGGCGAAGTGGCTTTCCCCGGTGGCCGTCGCGACCCCGAAGACCCGGATCTGATCTTCACCGCTCTGCGTGAGGCGGAAGAGGAAATCGGCCTGCCGCCCGGCCTCGTCGAAATCATCGGCCCGCTCAGCCCGCTGATCTCCCTGCACGGCATCAAGGTCACGCCTTATGTCGGCGTTATTCCTGACTTTGTCGAATACCGCGCCAACGATGCCGAAATTGCTGCGGTCTTCACTGTGCCGCTGGAGTTCTTCCGCGAGGACCCCCGCGAACACACCCATCGCATCGACTATCAAGGTCGCAGCTGGTACGTGCCGAGCTATCGTTACGGCGATTTCAAGATCTGGGGGCTGACGGCGATCATGATCGTCGAGTTGATCAATCTGCTCTATGACGCGAAAATCAGTCTGCACCAGCCGCCGAAAAGCTTTATCAACACCTGAAGCCGTCGTTCGAACGGCCCATCCCCGTGAGCCCCGAGGAAAACAAGATGAAATACCGCTTGGGCGACGCCCGTGTCGAGACCCATCCACAGAGCTGGGTCGCCCCCAATGCCGTGCTGGTGGGCAAGGTCAAACTGGAAGAGGGCGCCAACGTCTGGTTCAACGCCGTGCTGCGCGGCGATAACGAACTGATCCTGATCGGCAAAAACAGCAACGTGCAGGACGGCACCGTGATGCACACCGACATGGGCTACCCGCTAACCATCGGCACCGGCGTGACCATCGGTCACAACGCCATGCTGCATGGCTGCACGGTCGGTGATTACAGCCTGATCGGTATCAACGCGGTAATTCTCAACGGTGCGAAGATCGGCAAAAACTGCATCATCGGCGCCAATTCGCTGATCGGTGAAGGTAAGGAAATTCCCGATGGTTCGCTGGTGATGGGTTCGCCGGGCAAGGTTGTGCGTGAGTTGACCGAGCCGCAAAAGAAGATGCTCGAAGCCAGCGCCGCCCACTATGTGCATAACTCCCAGCGTTATGCGCGCGATCTGGTTGAGCAGGAAGAATGACTACCACCGAAAGACCGGTCGCCTCGCCGTGCGTGAATATTTGTGCGCTGGATGAGGATGATATCTGCACCGGCTGCCAGCGTACGGTGGAAGAGATCACGCGCTGGAGCCGCATGAACAATGACGAGCGCCGGGTAGTGCTGGGGTTGTGTCATGAGCGGGCGAAGGCGAGTGGGTTGGTGTGGATGATCCCTTCGAAGTCGTGATCGGCATGTGATTGCCCTCACCCTAACCCTCTCCCAGGGGGAGAGGGACTGACCGGGTTGTTTGGACGAGTCACGCCGACCTGAAAATACCGCGTCGAACTCAGGTCATGAACATCATGGAGATCTGCTCCCTTCCCCCTCGCCCCCATGGGGGAGAGGGCTGGGGTGAGGGGGTGGCTCTTGATCTGCGGGTCCAGTAATCTGTGCGCCAATCAGCCAGGTCGCCCCCATGATTTTCCTCATCGCCTATATCAGCAGCGTCGTGCTGATCAACTTCGCCTTCTCCACCGCGCCGCACCTGGACATCATCTGGTCGGCCTGGGGCGGTCTGGTCTTCATACTGCGCGACATGGTGCAGACCCGTTTCGGTCACGGTGCGCTGGTGGCGATGCTGGCGGCGCTGGTGCTGTCTTACGTCACCTCCGATCCCTCCATTGCTTTGGCCAGTGCCACGGCGTTCGCGGTGTCGGAAATCATCGATTGGCTGGTGTTCAGCATCACCAAGCGGCCGTTGCGCGACCGCTTGTGGATCAGTTCGGCACTGAGCATTCCCCTCGATACCTTCATCTTCTTCGGCATGATCGACCTGTTGACGCCACCGGTGATCATCACCGCGCTGCTGTCGAAATTCGCCGGCGTCACCGCTGTCTGGCTGATCATGGCCTGGCGTGATCGCAAACAGGCCGTCGCCAGCTGAAGCCAAAGCCTCGGGTTCATGTAAAATGCCGCGCTTTCTCCCCATGGAAAGCGCGTCTGGCGTTGCTTTCCTCGATGATCCGCTGCTTTGAGGACCTGAGATGACCCGTATCGGAACTCCGTTGTCGCCAACCGCGACCCGCGTATTGCTGTGTGGCTGTGGTGAGTTGGGCAAGGAAGTGGTGATCGAGTTGCAACGCCTGGGCGTTGAAGTGATCGCCGTTGACCGCTACGCCAACGCGCCGGCCATGCAAGTCGCACATCGCAGCCACGTGATCAACATGCTCGACGGCGCCGCCCTGCGTGCGGTGATCGAAGCCGAGAAGCCGCACTTCATCGTGCCGGAAATCGAAGCCATCGCCACCGCCACCCTGGTCGAACTGGAAGCCGAAGGCTTCACCGTGATCCCGACCGCGCGCGCTGCGCAACTGACCATGAACCGCGAAGGCATCCGTCGTCTGGCCGCTGAAGAGCTGGATCTGCCGACCTCGCCGTACCACTTTGCCGACACCTTCGAGGACTACAGCAAAGCCGTTGAAGACCTGGGTTTCCCATGCGTGGTCAAACCGGTGATGAGCTCGTCGGGCAAAGGCCAGAGCTTGCTGCGCAGCGTCGATGACGTGCAGAAAGCCTGGGATTATGCGCAAGAGGGCGGTCGCGCCGGCAAAGGTCGGGTGATCATCGAAGGCTTCATCGATTTCGACTACGAAATCACTCTGCTGACCGTACGCCACATCGGTGGCACCACGTTCTGCGCGCCGGTTGGTCACCGTCAGGAGAAGGGCGACTATCAGGAATCGTGGCAGCCACAAGCCATGAGCCCGATTGCCCTGGCTGAATCCGAGCGCGTTGCCAAAGCCGTGACCGAGGCGCTGGGTGGTCGTGGTCTGTTTGGCGTCGAATTGTTCATCAAAGGTGATCAGGTGTGGTTCAGCGAAGTCTCGCCGCGTCCGCATGACACCGGCCTGGTGACGCTGATTTCGCAGGATCTGTCGCAGTTCGCCTTGCACGCTCGCGCGATTCTGGGTCTGCCAGTGCCGCTGATCCGTCAATTCGGGCCATCGGCTTCGGCAGTGATTCTGGTGGAAGGGCAGTCGACCCAGACCGCATTTGCCAATCTGGGTGCTGCGTTGAGCGAGCCGGACACGGCGTTGCGTTTGTTCGGCAAGCCAGAAGTGAATGGCCAGCGCCGCATGGGCGTGGCGCTGGCGCGGGATGAGTCGATCGAGGCTGCGCGTGCCAAGGCGACCCGTGCTGCTCAGGCTGTTGTCGTAGAACTCTAAACCGAGTCGCGTCCATCGCGAGCAGGCTCACTCCTACAGTTGGAATGCGTTCCCCTGTAGGAGTGAGCCTGCCCGCGATGGGGTCTGTCAGGCCACCCGATTCAGATCGTTATCGCGCGTTTCCTTCAAGCACAACACCGCAATCAAACTCAGCACCGCCGCCCCCGACACATACCCGCCGACATAACTCAAACCACCCATCGCCACCAGTTTCTGCGCAAAGAACGGCGCCGCCGAGGCCCCGACAATCCCGCCCAGGTTATACGCCGCCGAAGCGCCGGTATAACGCACGTGGGTCGGAAACAGCTCTGGCAACAGCGCCCCCATCGGCGCGAACGTCACTCCCATCAAAAACAGCTCGATGCACAGAAACAGCGCCACGCCCCACGTCGAACCTTGCGTCAGCAACGGCTCCATCAGAAATCCGGAAAGAATCGCCAGCACGCCACCGATGATCAGCACCGGTTTGCGCCCGTAACGGTCGCTTGCCCATGCGGACAACGGCGTGGCGGCCGCCATGAACAACACGGCAAAGCACAGCAGGCCGAGGAACGTTTCGCGGCTATAACCGAGCGTGGAAACCCCGTAGCTGAGGGAGAACACCGTCGAGATATAGAACAGCGCGTAACACACCACCATCGCCGCCGCGCCCAGCAAGGTCGGCGCCCAGTACTGGCTGAACAGCTCGATCAACGGCATTTTTACCCGCTCCTGACGGGCGATGGCGTTAGCGAAGACCGGGGTTTCATGCAGTTTCAGTCGCACATACAGGCCAACCATCACCAGCACGGCGCTCAGCAGGAACGGAATGCGCCAGCCCCAGCTGCGGAATTGCTCGTCATCGAGGGTCATGGCCAGGGTCAGAAACAAACCGTTGGCCGCGAGAAAACCAATCGAAGGGCCGAGCTGCGGAAACATGCCGAACCACGCGCGTTTGCCTTTCGGTGCGTTTTCCGTGGCCAGCAGGGCAGCACCGCCCCATTCGCCGCCCAGTCCCAAACCCTGACCGAAGCGCAGCACGCACAACAGAATCGGCGCCCAGGCGCCAATGCTGGCGTAACCCGGCAGCACGCCAATCAGCGTTGTGCACACGCCCATCAACAGTAGCGAGGCGACCAGCGTCGACTTGCGCCCCATGCGGTCACCAAAGTGGCCGAACAGTGCCGAGCCCAAGGGCCGGGCCAGAAAAGCGATACCAAAAGTAAGAAACGCCGAGAGCATCTGCGCAGTGCCAGACGTCTGCGGAAAGAACACTGGCCCGATCACCAGTGCCGCAGCAGTGGCGTAGACATAGAAGTCGTAGAACTCGATGGCGGTGCCGATAAAACTCGCCGTCGCCACCCGTGTGGCGGAGTTGGTCGGTTGGGCAGGCGCGGTGTCGCTGTAAGCGGTACTGGTCGTCATGCGGTGATCCCTGACAGTCATGAGCTCCGTTGGAGCGAATTATTATGGTCGAACACCCAGGGATGTGGGATGAGGCGCGGTCGCTGTTTCAGGTAGGAACAGTCGCCGGAGTGCAGCGGAAATGGCCGAAACCTGTTGTGTGCGGGGTAAGCACGAGGCGCGGCGGCGCTTGGGTAAGCTGATCCGATTATAGGAAGGGGGCTAACGATCAAACAAGAGCAAAAAGATCGCAGCCTTCGGCAGCTCCTACATGGGAACGCATTTCAAATGTAGGAGCTGCCGAAGGCTGCGATCTTTTGATTTTTTGATCTTTGATCTTTTACCTGGCAGGCACCAAAGCAGGCACAGAGGAGGTATGCCAGATCAACACCTTGCTCACCCGGTTCTCCTCAGTCTCGAGAATCTCCAGCCGATAACGCCCGATCTTCAAACAAACCGCGCTCGCGGGAATCGTCTCCAGCGCCTCGGTCACCAACCCGTTCAGGGTTTTCGGCCCATCGCTTGGCAGATGCCAACCCAGGCACTTGTTCAATTCACGAATCGAAGCAGTGCCATCAATCACCATCCGCCCATCCGCCTGCGGATGAATATGCGGGTTGTCGAGGCTGTGCTCGCTTTCGAACTCACCGACGATTTCTTCAAGAATATCTTCCAGCGTGACGATGCCAAGCACTTCGCCGTACTCGTCGACAACCATGCCCAGCCGCCGCTGTTGCTTGTGGAAGTTCAGCAACTGCAGTTGCAGTGGCGTGCTCTCCGGCACGAAGTACGGTTCGTAACTGGCTGCCAGCAGCGCTTCGCGAGTCAAATCACCGTGGTTGAGCAGATGACGGATCTGCCGGGTGTTGAGCACGGCTTCGACCTGGTTGATGTCGCTGTGGAACACCGGCAGGCGCGTGCGTTTGTTGTGGCGCAGTTGTTCGATGATCTCTTCGATCGAGTCGTCGAGGTTGATGCCATCGACATCGCTGCGTGGTACCAGAATGTCGTTGACCGTGATGTTGTCCAGCGCGTGGATGCCGGAAACCGGGTGGGCGTGAACCGGGTGTTCGGGATCATCGTGGCGATCGGAGGGCGCGTCGTCTTCGCTTTGCTGCACCACTTGCGCCTTGCGTACGAACGGACGCATCAGCAGGCCGCTGATACGGCTGAACAGCCAGGCCAGCGGGTAAATGATCTTCAGTGGCACGGCCAGCAGGGAATTGCCGAAGGCCAGCACGGCATCGGGATAACGCCGGGCGACGGTGCGCGGGAAGTAATCGGCGAACACCAGCAGGATCGCGCCGACACCCAGACATGCCGCCCAAGGGCCGTTTTCTTCGCAGAGGAAGATCGCCAGCAGGGTCGCAATGACCACGGCGAGGGCGCGGCACAAGGTGTTGCAGAGGATCAGGCTGTCAAGCGGGAAGCTCAGCTTCGCCAGCGGTTTGTCGCTGGCGCGCGAGGCGGTGCGTTGTGCGAGCAGGTGCTGCTGCGCGATTTCGACGGCGGTAAACAGCCCTGACCATAAAATCAGCAGGACAAATACCGCGAGCATCGGCCCTAGGGGCAAACCGTCCATTTATGCCGCCCGTCAGATGTGCAGGATGTATTCACGAACCAGTTTGCTGCCGAAATACGCCAACATCAGCAGGCAGAAACCGGCGAGGGTCCAGCGAATCGCCTTGTGGCCGCGCCAGCCGAGACGGTTGCGGCCCCACAGCAGCACGCTGAACACGATCCACGCCAGGCAGGCCAGCAAAGTCTTGTGCACCAGGTGCTGTGCGAACAGGTTCTCGACGAACAGCCAGCCGGAGATCAGCGACAGCGACAGCAGGGTCCAGCCGGCCCAGAGGAAACCGAACAACAGGCTTTCCATGGTTTGCAGCGGCGGGAAATTCTTGATCAGCCCGGACGGATGCTTGTGCTTGAGCTGGTGGTCTTGCACAAGCAGCAACAAGGCCTGAAACACCGCAATGGTGAACATGCCGTAGGCGAGGATCGACAATAGAATGTGCGCAAGGATGCCCGGCTCTTCATCGATGATCTGCACCGTACCGGTTGGCGCGAACTGCGCCAGCAGCACGGTGATCGCGCCCAGCGGGAACAGCAGCACCAGCAGGTTTTCCACCGGAATGCGCGAACAGGCGATCAACGTCAGCGCGATCACCGCTGCGGCGATCAGGCTCGAGGCGCTGAAGAAGTCCAGGCCCAGACCGATTGGCGTCAGCAGGTGAGTGAGCAGGCTGGCGGCGTGGGCCACGACGGCGAGCGCGCCGAGGCTAACCAGCAGGCGCTTGTTCGCCTTGGCGCCGGTGGCCAGGCGGGTGCTCTGATAAAGGGTCGCAGCGGCATATAGAAGGGCGGCGGCGAGGGTGGTCAGCAAACTGGGTGACAAGGGGAGCATAAATCCTGTTAGGCAAGCCCGAAAGGGGCTGAGTTTGGCATAGAACCGCCATGACACGAAAGACTCAGGAAGCTGACAGCGAGGTGTCCGCCAGCCGCAGTCTTCGCTATAATCCGCGACCTGCCCACGCCGCAGGCTCGCCGAGCACATGTTGATTCCGGTCTGGGCCGCCATTATCCCGGTCTACACAGGGCCTGAAAGGATCGCGCAATGTTTGAAAACTTAACCGACCGTCTCTCGCAGACGCTGCGCCATGTCACCGGCAAGGCGAAGCTGACCGAGGACAACATCAAAGACACCCTGCGTGAAGTGCGCATGGCGTTGCTCGAAGCCGACGTCGCCCTGCCGGTGGTCAAGGACTTCGTCAATTCGGTCAAGGAGCGCGCTGTCGGCACCGAGGTGTCGCGCAGTCTGACGCCGGGCCAGGCATTCGTGAAGATCGTCCAGGCCGAACTCGAAAGCCTGATGGGCGCGGCCAACGAAGATCTGAACCTGAGCGCCGTACCGCCAGCCGTCATTCTGATGGCCGGTCTGCAGGGCGCGGGTAAAACCACCACCGCCGGCAAACTGGCGCGCTTCCTTAAAGAGCGCAAGAAGAAGTCGGTCATGGTCGTATCGGCGGACGTTTACCGTCCTGCGGCGATCAAGCAGCTGGAAATGCTCGCCGGTGAAGTGGGCGTGACCTTCTTCCCGTCCGACCTGAGCCAGAAGCCGGTCGACATCGCGCAAGCCGCTATTAAAGAAGCAAAACTGAAATTCATCGACGTGGTCATCGTCGATACCGCCGGTCGTCTGCACATCGACGAAGAGATGATGGGCGAGATCAAGGCGCTGCACGCCGCGATCAACCCGGTCGAAACCTTGTTCGTGGTCGACGCCATGACCGGTCAGGACGCCGCCAACACGGCCAAGGCCTTCGGTGATGCCCTGCCGCTGACCGGTGTGATCCTGACCAAGGTCGACGGCGACGCCCGTGGCGGTGCCGCACTGTCGGTACGCGCAATCACTGGCAAGCCGATCAAGTTCATCGGTATGGGCGAGAAGAGCGAAGCGCTCGATCCGTTCCACCCTGAGCGTATCGCCTCGCGGATTCTCGGCATGGGCGACGTGCTCAGCCTGATCGAACAGGCCGAAGCGACCCTCGATAAAGACAAGGCCGACAAACTGGCCAAGAAGCTGAAGAAGGGCAAGGGCTTCGACCTTGAAGACTTCCGCGATCAGCTGCAACAGATGAAGAACATGGGCGGCCTCGGCGGCCTCATGGACAAACTGCCGAGCATCGGCGGTGTCAACCTGTCGCAAATGGGCAATGCCCAGAACGCCGCAGAGAAACAATTCAAGCAGATGGAAGCCATCATCAATTCCATGACCCCGGCCGAGCGCCGCGACCCTGAGCTGATCAGCGGTTCGCGCAAACGCCGGATCGCCATGGGTTCCGGCACTCAGGTGCAGGACATCGGTCGCTTGATCAAGCAGCACAAGCAGATGCAGAAGATGATGAAGAAATTCACCGCCAAAGGCGGAATGGCGAAAATGATGCGCGGCATGGGCGGAATGCTGCCCGGCGGCGGCATGCCGAAAATGTAAAGAATCCGCGCCGGTCGTCGCACCGGCGCAGACCCTGCAAGGACGCAGGATCAACAGCAAACCCGCACTTGGCGGGAGCTGACCGGCCGTTTTCATCGACGGCTCTATATGCAGATCTGCACGGCATGCCATAGGCGCCGGAAAAAGTCATTTGCAAAAGTCCGGATATTCCTTAGAATATGCGGCCTTTCGGGCACCTATGCCCGCTGTGCATTTAGATTTGCAGCACCGACTACAGGAACGATGTTCACATGCTAACAATCCGTCTTGCCCTTGGCGGCTCCAAAAAGCGCCCGTTTTACCACCTGACCGTAACCGACTCGCGTAACCCGCGTGACGGCTCCCACAAAGAACAGGTTGGTTTCTTCAACCCTGTTGCACGTGGTCAGGAAGTTCGTCTGTCCGTGAACCAAGAGCGCGTAGCCTACTGGCTGAGCGTTGGTGCACAGCCTTCTGAGCGTGTTGCTCAGTTGCTGAAGGAATCTGCAAAGGCTGCGGCCTGAGCAATATGAACGCGACGCCTGCTGTTGCCGATGATTTGATCGTTATTGGCAAAATTTATTCTGTTCATGGCGTTCGCGGCGAAGTGAAGGTTTATTCCTTTACTGATCCGACTGAAAACCTGTTGCAGTACAAAACCTGGACGCTCAAGCGCGAAGGCAATGTCAAACAGGTCGAGCTGGTCAGTGGACGCGGGAGCGACAAGTTCCTGGTCGCAAAGCTCAAGGGTCTCGATGATCGTGAAGAAGCTCGTCTTCTGGCCGGTTATGAGATCTGCGTGCCGCGCAACCTGTTCCCTGAATTGACCGACGGCGAGTACTACTGGTACCAGCTGGAAGGTCTGAAGGTCATCGATCAACTGGGGCAATTGCTCGGGAAAGTCGATCATCTTCTGGAAACCGGCGCCAATGATGTAATGGTAGTCAAGCCTTGCGCTGGCAGCCTGGATGATCGCGAACGCTTGTTGCCCTATACGGGCCAATGTGTGTTGGCAGTCGATCTGGCCGCGGGCGAGATGAAGGTGGATTGGGACGCGGACTTCTAAGCGTGGCTAACTTGCGCGTAGAAGTGATCAGTTTGTTTCCCGAGATGTTTTCCGCCATCGGCGACTACGGCATCACCAGTCGAGCGGTCAAACAGGGGCTCTTGCAGCTGACCTGTTGGAACCCGCGGGATTACACGACGGATCGGCATCACACTGTGGATGATCGCCCGTTTGGCGGTGGTCCGGGCATGGTGATGAAGATCAAGCCCCTGGAAGATGCACTGGCTCAGGCCAAGGCAGCAGCCGGGGAGGCGGCGAAGGTGATTTACCTGTCCCCCCAAGGCCGTCAACTGACTCAGTCGGCGGTACGCGAGTTGGCACAATCGGATGCATTAATCCTGATTGCCGGCCGCTATGAAGGCATTGACGAGCGTTTTATTGAAGCTCATGTCGATGAAGAGTGGTCGATTGGCGACTATGTACTGTCTGGCGGCGAGCTGCCGGCCATGGTCCTGATCGATGCGGTTACACGACTGCTGCCTGGAGCTTTAGGGCATGCGGACTCCGCCGAGGAAGATTCCTTTACGGATGGTCTGCTGGATTGCCCGCACTACACCCGACCTGAGGTGTATGCGGATCAGCGTGTACCCGACGTGTTGCTGAGTGGCAACCACGCGCATATCCGGCGTTGGCGTTTACAGCAGTCCCTTGGTAGGACCTATGAACGACGCGCCGATCTTCTGGAAAGCCGCTCGCGTGCTGGAGACGAGAAGAAGCTGGTCGGGGACGACCTCCGCGAGCG
>NZ_JBIVGT010000051.1:0-25657 GCF_044748825.1 Pseudomonas sp. NPDC089741
GTTTACGTGGGCATATCTCCTGTAAGAACTTAGAGTTGTCTCCACGTTTTAAAGCGGTTTGCACAGTGTAAACCCCTTATTTTTCAGCATTTTTTATAGAGGCACGGGATTACATGGAAATCGGTCTGCGCGAGTGGCTGATCGTCATCGGCATCATAGTGATAGCCGGTATTCTTTTCGATGGCTGGCGCCGTATGCGCGGCGGCAAGGGAAAACTGAAATTCCGTCTTGACCGAAGTCTGTCCAACCTGCCGGACGAGGACACCAGCGCTGAGCTGTTGGGCCCGGCCCGCGTTCTGGACAACCATAAAGAACCACAGCTGGACGAACACGATCTGCCGTCGGTGAGCATGCCGGCCCGCGAAGCTCGCGAGCCTCGCGAATCCGCTTCGAAACGTGGCAAGCGTGGCAGCAATGGCCCGGCTCAGGGTGACCTGAACCTCGACCTGGATCTGGACGGCGGCCCGAGCTTCAGCAGCCGTGACGACGATTTTGTTGAAAACACCAAGCCTGCTCCGGCGCTGGTCGAGAAAGATCAGCCGCAAGCCGAGGAAGTTCTGGTGATCAGCGTGATCTGCCGTGACGCTGCCGGCTTCAAAGGCCCGGCGCTGTTGCAGAACATTCTCGAAAGCGGTCTGCGTTTCGGCGAGATGGATATTTTCCATCGCCACGAAAGCATGGCCGGCAACGGTGAAGTGCTGTTCTCCATGGCCAATGCGGTCAAGCCGGGCATCTTCGATCTGGACGACATCGACCATTTCAGCACCCCGGCGGTGAGCTTCTTCCTCGGCCTGCCAGGCCCGCGTCATCCGAAGCAAGCCTTCGACGTGATGGTGGCTGCAGCCCGCAAGCTGTCGCAGGAACTCAATGGCGAACTGAAAGATGACCAGCGCAGTGTTTTGACCGCGCAGACGATTGAGCACTACCGTCAGCGCATCGTCGAATTCGAACGCCGCGCCCTGACCCAGAAGCGCTAAGGCCAGATCAAAAGATCGCAGCCTGCGGCAGCTCCTACAAAGGATCGCGATCCTGTAGGAGCTGACGAGTGCAGCGAGGCTGCGATCTTTTAAGGATGAAACTGGAGCAGCCTCGGCTGCTCTTTTGCTTTATGAGAGAACACCCATGACCGCCGCCAAAAACCGCATTCTCGAGCTGCGCGCTGAACTCGATCAACACAACTACCGTTACCACGTCCTTGACGAGCCGAGTATTCCGGATGCCGAGTACGACCGGTTGTTTAGAGAGCTGAAGAATTTAGAGGATGAGCATCCGGAGTTTTTCAGTTCGGACTCTCCAACTCAAAGGGTTGGCAGTGTAGTTAGTTCTGTCTTCACAAAGGTTCAGCACGACGTTCCCATGTTGAGCCTGGACAACGCGTTCAGTGAAGCCGAAATGATCGATTTTGATCGGAGAGTGGGGAAGGGGCTAGGCCTCGCTTCTGGAGATCTATTCGGTCCAGGGGAAGTCGAATATAGCTGTGAGCCGAAACTAGATGGACTAGCGATTAGCTTGCTCTATGAGGATGGAAAGCTAGTTCGCGGTGCTACGCGCGGTGATGGTGCTGTTGGTGAAGACGTGACTGCTAACGTGCGGGTTGTTCGCAGTATCCCGTTAAAACTTAGTGGAAAGGATTGGCCGCGACTTTTAGAGATTCGTGGCGAAGTATTCATGACTAAGGCGGGGCTCGATAAGCTTAATGAGACGCAGGCTGAAGCTGGTGCAAAGCTCTTCGCAAATCCGCGTAACGCCGCTGCTGGCAGCCTACGACAGTTAGACTCTAGTATTACTGCAAAGCGTCCACTTCAGTTTTGTAGTTACGGGGTTGGGCATGTTGAGGGGGAGTTGCCAGAAAAATATACAGAAGTTCTTTCAGCTCTCAAAGAGTGGGGGGTGCCAGTTAGTCATGAGTTGGTCGTGGCGCGAGGCATAGATCAATGCTTGGCGTACTATGAGGATATTGGGCGGCGCAGAAGCTCACTTCCTTATGATATTGATGGCGTGGTGTTTAAGGTAAATGATGTCACTCAGCAGCGAATGCTGGGTTTTAGTGCGAGAGTTCCTCGTTGGGCAATTGCTCAGAAATTTCCTGCTGTGGAAGAATTAACAACCCTGCTGAATATTGACTTTCAGGTTGGTCGCACAGGCGCTGTAACTCCAGTTGCTAGATTGCAGCCGGTAAAGGTTGGTGGTGTAGTTGTTTCTAACGCCACCTTGCACAATATGGCTCAAGTCGAAAAGCTTGATTTGAAGATAGGGGACATCGTAACGGTGCGACGCGCCGGTGATGTGATCCCTCAAGTTATCGGGGTCACTTTAGAGCGGCGACCCGATAATGCTTCGCCTGTAGTTATCCCAAGTTTATGTCCTGCTTGCGGAGCCCGGGTTGAAAGAACGAAACTGGTCAGGCATACCAAGGCGGGTAAGATTTTTACCGAAGGTGCAATCTATCGCTGTGTTGCGGGTTTAAACTGCAGTGCTCAGTTGAAGCAGTCAATAATTCATTTTGTCTCACGTCGCGCTATGAACATAGATGGGCTTGGAGAAAAGATTGTTGAGCAACTGGTTGAGGAGGGGCTGGTTGCATCTCCTGCAGATTTGTATTCCCTTAAATTTGAGCAGATAGTTGATTTGGAGGGCTTTGCGAAACTCTCCAGTAGTAATCTGCTAGACTCTATTGTCCTCAGTAAAGCACCTACGCTGGCTCGGTTTATATACGCATTAGGTATTTCTAATGTTGGTGAGGAAACGGCGAAGGTATTGGCTAGATCGCTTGGGTCCCTAGATCGAATTATTCTGGCCCTTCCTGAAGTTCTGACCTATCTTCCGGATATTGGGTATGAAGCTGCTGAAGATATTCATAATTACTTCATCGATGAGCGAAATGCGCTGACGGTAAAGCAGTTGCGAAAAGAACTGGCTATTGTTGAATCTGGAGAGCTGCATGGGGAGCTGGCATCCAGTGTCTCTCTTGGGAGCTTGATAGAAAAGTTACATATAAATTCCATCGGTTCCACTGCAGCTGAAAAGCTTGATAAGAAATTCGGTGGTGAATTAGATAAGTTGATCGATGCTGACTGGTTGGAGCTTGCAACGGTTCTGACAACCGCTCAGTGGAAAAATGTTCGTGCTTTTTTTGATGTTGAAGAAAATAGAAAGAAAGCTCAGTCTATTGAAGATCAGTTGCGGGAATTTGGTATGCATTGGGCGTTGGTGAAAAAAGAAGTCACTGCGCTGCCTGAGAGCGGAAAAACTTGGGTGTTGACTGGAACACTGGAGTTTATGAGTAGAGAAGTTGCCAAGGAATATTTGGAAAAATTAGGTGCCAAGGTTTCTGGCTCCGTATCGGCTAAAACCTATCGTGTAGTGGCGGGGCCGGGTGCCGGATCTAAACTGACCAAGGCAAACGAATTGGGTGTGGAAGTAATGGACGAAGAAAACTTCATCTCCTTCCTCAAAGACCGTGGCTTTCAGGTCTGACACGAAACCTGTGGTGAGGGGATTTATTTGATCGTTCCCACGCTCCCGCGTGGGAACGCCGCCCCGGACGCTCCGCGTCCGCTGTGACGCAGAGCGTCACTGGATGCATTCCCACGCAGAGCGTTGGAACGATCAACCCGCAACAATGATCTAGTCTTGGCAAGCCCCAGGGAGAGATCGCCATGCACCGCTTTTTCGAGCAGCTCAGTTCTCGCATCATCGCGCCGTTCATGGGCGAATCCTCACGCAACAGCAAAGTCTGGCCGTGCCGCTGCGGCCAGTCGCTGTTCTTTCGCAACAGCCAGTGCCTGGCGTGCAGCGCCTTGCTCGGTTATCAGCCTGAAGAAAGTCGCCTGACCTCGCTGCAGCCCGGGCCGTACGAGGGCACCTGGACGCTCGACGCCGATCCCGACTCGGGATTGTTCCGCCGCTGCGCCAACCTCGACACAGCCGCCGCGTGCAACTGGCTGCTGCGGGCCAATGATCACGACAGACTGTGCGTTGCCTGCAGTCTCAACCGCACCATCCCTGATCTGTCCGTCCCGGACAACCCCGAACGCTGGCGCAAAGTCGAAATCGCCAAGCGTCGACTGGTGGCGCAACTGATTACTCTAGGCTTGCAGGTCATCCCGAAAACAGTCGATGAAAACACCGGCCTGGCCTTCGATTTCATTGGCGTTGACCTCGAAGGCAATGCGCCGATGACCGGCCACGCCAACGGCCTGATCACCCTCGACATCAAAGAAGCCGACGACGCCCACCGCGAGCAGGTGAGGGCGGCGATGCATGAACCCTATCGCACGTTGCTCGGGCATTTTCGTCATGAGGTTGGCCATTACTACTGGGATCGCCTGATCGCCAACGGCCCCTGGCTCGATTCATTCCGCAGCCTGTTCGGCGACGAACGCGCCAGTTATGCCGAGGCGCTGGACCGTCACTACCAGCAAGGCGCACCGCTGGACTGGCCACAGCAATACGTCAGCGCCTACGCAACCATGCACCCGTGGGAGGATTGGGCGGAAACCTGGGCGCATTACCTGCACATGATGGACGCGGTCGATACCGCGCTGGGTTTTGGCATGAGCGCACGGGAAATGGATTTCGACTACCAGCCGTTTCCGCCCAGCACGCTGTATGAGCCGGAACATCCCGGTGGCGAGGCGTTCCTGTCGTTCGTCAACGCGTGGATCGAACTGGCGGGGATGCTCAATGAATTGTCCCGCAGCATGGGTCAGCCGGATTTCTATCCGTTCGTGCTGCCGGCGCCGGCGATTGCCAAACTGCACTTCATTCATCTGGTGATCCAGCAGGCGGGCGGCAAGGCGGATGAGGTATTGGCGCTATAAGGTCAAAAGATCGTCCGATCGCGGCCCGAGCCTTCGGCAGCTCCTACAGGTGAACGCGGATCTTTGTAGGAGCTGCCGCAGGCTGCGATCTTTATGTCCTTGAAGCGATTCATATTTTTAATCTGCAACCAACGGTTGTAACTTCACCTCAGATAGGTACAATGGCGCGGCTCGCCGACAGGCAAGCGTCGTTATGGTGACCCCATCGGTCCCCCCGCAACGATTACCCGTGAACCTGGTCAGAGCCGGAAGGCAGCAGCCACAGCGGGAACATTGTGTGCCGGGGTGTGGCTGGTGGGGTTACCACCTTAACGAACAATCGAACGCTTCAACCAGAACTGCATGGGTTTCGCCCACTGCGGTTTTTTTGTGTCTGCGATTTACCAGGTCGGCACAAATCCCTTGTAGGAGTGAGCCTGCTCGCGATGGCGGTGTGTCAGTCAGTTCATTTTTGGGAGACAGGACGCCATCGCGAGCAGGCTCACTCCTACAGGGGTTATGGGGCGGCTTCAGGGCTGCCGGTGTAGAGCCGGATAATCTCATCAATCTCCCCCGACATTTTCATCCGCAGCAACGTGCGCAAGATCCGCTGCACCGGCACCTTCGGGTCATTCCTCACGTAGCAACCGACCTTCTGCTCTTGCAACACCGCCACCGCTTGCAATTGCTTCTCCGGCGTCAGTCGCTGATTAAACCAGTCCAGCGTCCACTGATTGCTCACCGCATAGCGATAACGCCCGGCCAGCAGCTTCTCCAGCACCTGCTCCTGATTGCGCGCATCTTCACGTTGCAGGCGATCGGCATCGAACAGTGGTTGCAGGGTAGGGTAGATGTAGCCAAGCACGGTGCCGATGGATTGCCGGGGCAGGTGCGCGGGGTCGGCGCTGGTCGGCTGATCCTTGCGGCTGATCAACAGATCTCGCTGGAACAACAGCGGCAGACTCCAGATGTAATCCCCCGACTGATTCGGCAGCCAAGACTGCGCGGCATAGCAGCGCACGTCGATCTCGCCGTGTTCCATCGCACTTTGTACCCGTGCACGCGGCAGGACGTGAAACTCGGCCGGCACGCCAACCTGGGTGGCCAGGCTGAGCATGATGTCGTAGAGGATGCCTTGGGTCGGGCGACCGCGTTCGAATTGCACCATCGGCATCGCCCAGCTGTCGGGCATGGCGAAGCGCAACGGCGGTTCCGCTGCCGTCACGCTCAGGCTGATTCCCAGCAGTGCCCCCAAGGCCCAACGCATAAACGCTCCGGTAATTCCCGATCCTGAGCCGATAAAAGCCTCTGCTCATGCAGCTTAGCCATATTAGACGAGGACACCGGATGCAATTTTGCCCCTGCTCCGCTAGCATTAGCCGCTTCAGCTTCCTTCGTTGCGACGGTTTTCGATGAGTTATCAGGTTCTTGCACGTAAATGGCGTCCGCGCTCGTTCCGCGAAATGGTCGGCCAGACCCATGTGCTCAAGGCTCTGATCAATGCCTTGGACAGCCAGCGGCTGCACCATGCGTACCTGTTCACCGGTACGCGCGGGGTGGGTAAAACCACGATTGCGCGGATCATTGCCAAATGCCTGAACTGTGAGACAGGTATCACTTCCAGCCCGTGCGGCGAATGCTCGGTGTGTCGGGAAATCGATGAAGGCCGTTTCGTCGACCTGATCGAGATCGACGCCGCGAGCCGGACCAAGGTCGAAGACACCCGCGAGCTGCTCGACAACGTGCAGTACGCGCCGAGCCGTGGGCGCTTCAAGGTCTACCTGATCGACGAAGTGCACATGCTTTCCAGCCATTCCTTCAATGCGCTGCTGAAAACCCTCGAAGAGCCGCCGCCGTACGTCAAGTTCATCCTGGCGACCACTGACCCGCAGAAACTTCCGGCAACGATTTTGTCGCGCTGTTTGCAGTTCTCGCTGAAGAACATGACGCCTGAGCGTGTGGTCGAGCATCTGACCCACGTACTGACCGCCGAAAACGTGCCGTTCGAAGACGATGCGCTGTGGCTGCTCGGTCGCGCCGCTGACGGTTCGATGCGTGATGCCATGAGCCTGACCGATCAGGCGATCGCCTTCGGTGAAGGCAAGGTGCTGGCCACTGACGTGCGGGCGATGCTCGGCACGCTCGATCACGGTCAGGTCTATGACGTCCTGCATTCGTTGATCGAAGGCGACGCCAAGGCGTTGCTCGAGGGCGTGCGTCACCTGGCCGAGCAAGGCCCGGACTGGAACGGCGTGCTGTCGGAAATTCTCAACGTGCTGCACCGCGTAGCCATCGCTCAGGCGCTGCCGGAAGGCGTCGATAACGGCCATGGCGACCGCGATCGCGTACTGGCACTGGCGCAGGCCTTGCCGGCCGAAGACGTGCAGTTCTATTACCAGATGGGCCTGATCGGTCGCCGCGATTTGCCGCTGGCGCCGGATCCGCGCGGCGGTTTCGAAATGGTCCTGCTGCGAATGCTGGCCTTCCGGCCCGCCGACACTGCGGACGCGCCGAGGCAACCGCTAAAGCCAGTGGGGATCAGCCAGGCCACAGTTGATTCCGCAAACTCAGTGGCTGCCGCGCCTAAACCTGCGCCGGTAGTTGCTGCGGCTGTTGCGCCAACGCCTGCGCTAGCACCTGCACCAGTGGCGGCTCCTGCCCCGACGCCAGAGCCTGCTCCGGTTGCTCCGGTTGCGCAGCCAGAACCGGAACCTGCGCCCTTCGTCGCCGAAGCAGTCGTCGACTTGCCATGGAATGACCCGGTAGAGCCTGAGCCAGAAGCCGAGCCCGAGCCTGCCCAGCAGCCAGCCGTCGAGCCAATGCTGGAAACCGCCGCCGAGCAACCCGAGTTGCCGCCGATGCCATTGCCGACCCCGGACAGCGTCGTCCCGGACGCCCCCGAGTGGGCTGCCGCGCCGATTCCCGAGCCGTCGGTCGCCGAAGTCGATGCCGCCACACCGGGCATGGACATGGACGATGAGCCGCCGCTGGACGAGGATTACATCGAGCCAGACATCGACTCGGCCTACAGCTACCTCGACGAACTGGCCAGCGAACACGCCGCCGAGCCTGCGCCGGAACCTGAGCCGGAACCGGCTGCCGCACCGGCCACCGGCCTCGCATTGCAATGGCTGGAGTTGTTCCCGAAACTGCCGATTTCCGGCATGACCGGCAGCATCGCCGCCAACTGCACGTTGATCGGTGTCGATGGCGACCATTGGCTGATGCACCTCGACCCGGCGCACAGCGCACTGTTCAATGCCACGCAACAGCGTCGTCTCAACGATGCGTTGAACCAGTTCCATGGCCGCCCGCTGACGCTGACCATCGAGCTGATCAAGCCCGAGCAGGAAACCCCGGCCCAGGCCGCGTCCCGTCGCCGGGCCAACCGTCAGCGCGAGGCGGAGGAGTCGATCCACGGCGATCCGTTCATCCAGCAGATGGTCCAGCAGTTCGGTGCCGTCGTGCGACACGATACTATTGAACCTGTCGACGCCTTGGTCGCCCAGGGCTAATAACTGAAGGTGCCCGGCCTCGCTGGCCGGGCGCTGTTTTGATCCAAGTACTTTTGAGGTGATTCCCATGATGAAAGGTGGCATGGCCGGCCTGATGAAGCAGGCGCAGCAGATGCAGGAAAAAATGGCCAAGATGCAGGAAGAACTGGCCAACGCCGAAGTCACCGGCAAGGCCGGCGGCGATATGGTCACCGTGGTGATGACCGGTCGTCACGACGTCAAAAGCGTCAGCATCGACCCGAGCCTGGTTGAAGGCCTGAGCGAAGACGACAAAGAAATGCTCGAAGCCGTCGTAGCCGCCGCCGTCAACGACGCCGTGCGCAAGATCGAAGCCAACAGCCAGGAAAAAATGGGCGGCATGACCGCCGGCATGAACCTGCCAGCCGGTATGAAACTGCCATTCTGATTCGCCATTTGGCGGCAGATGAGCTACACAAAATGCCAGGCATCGCGCCTGGCATTTTTGTTTCTGCCCCATTGATCGTTCCCACGCTCTGCGTGGGAATGCCGCTCGGGACGCTCCGCGTCCCAAGTCCAGAGTCGAACGCAGAGCGTCCGTTGAGGCATTCCCACGCGGAGCATGGGAACGATCAGCCCGGTTCGCCTGTATAAACATCGAACGTGCAAAAGCCTCAACGGTCTGCTCCCTATACCCGCTGAATTCATCATTCACAGGAGACGCTGACATGTCCGACCCTCTTACCCTCAATCAACGCTTCGTCCTCGCCTCGCGCCCGGTTGGCGCGCCGACCCCGGAAAACTTCCGCCTCGAACGCGAAGCCCTGCCGGATCTGCAGGATGGCGAGGTACTGCTGAAAACCCTCTATCTGTCCCTCGATCCCTACATGCGCGGACGCATGAGCGACGCACCTTCCTACGCCGCCCCGGTGCAAATCGGCGAGGTGATGACCGGCGGCGCAGTCAGCCGTGTCGAAAACTCGCGT
Organism: Pseudomonas sp. NPDC089741; assembly: GCF_044748825.1. Lineage (NCBI taxonomy): Bacteria > Pseudomonadati > Pseudomonadota > Gammaproteobacteria > Pseudomonadales > Pseudomonadaceae > Pseudomonas > Pseudomonas sp. NPDC089741. Next base: position 9,262 of record NZ_JBIVGT010000051.1, read on the forward strand.
CATCCGAAATTCCATAAAGGCGATCTGGTGGTCGGCGCCACCGGTTGGCAGAGCCACAGCATCAGCGACGGCCGCAACATCATTCCGATTCCATCGGGGTTGCCGAGCCCGTCGATGGCCCTCGGCGTGCTGGGCATGCCGGGTATGACCGCGTACATGGGGCTGATGGACATCGGCCAGCCGAAGGAAGGTGAAACGCTGGTGGTTGCCGCAGCGTCCGGTGCCGTGGGTTCGGTGGTCGGCCAAGTGGCGAAAATCAAAGGCCTGCGCACCGTGGGTGTGGCTGGCGGTGCCGAGAAGTGCAAATACGTGGTCGAGGAATTGGGTTTCGACGCCTGCATCGATCACAAGGCCGCAGACTTCGCCGAACAATTGGCCAAAGCCTGCCCCAAGGGCATCGACATCTATTACGAGAACGTCGGTGGCCATGTTTTCGACGCGGTCGTGCCGTTGCTCAACGCCAAGGCGCGCATCCCGCTGTGCGGTCTGATTGCCGGTTATAACGCCTCTGAGGCACCGCAAGGCCCGGATCGTCTGCCGATGCTGCAACGCACGCTGCTGACCAAACGCGTGCGCATTCAGGGCTTCATCGTCTTTGACGATTATGGTGACCGTCAGCCGGAATTCATCAGCCACATGGTGCCGTGGGTACGCGACGGCAAGGTGAAATTCCGCGAAGACGTGGTCGAAGGCCTGGAGCAGGCGCCCGAGGCGTTTATCGGCCTGCTGGAAGGGCGCAACTTCGGCAAACTGGTGGTTCGGGTTGCCCCGGACTGAGTATTTGACGCTGGCCGGAGGCGCGGGTATAAACCGCGTCTCGTTGTTTTGTCGGACTTTTTACCCATGAGCTTCAGCCCTTTGATTCGCCAACTGATCGACGCTCTGCGCACCTTGCCGGGCGTGGGTCAGAAAACCGCCCAGCGCATGGCGTTGCAGATGCTCGAGCGTGACCGCAGCGGCGGCTTGCGTCTCGCCCAGGCCTTGAGCCAGGCCATGGAAGGCGTCGGCCACTGCCGGCAATGTCGCACGCTGACCGAAGACGATCTGTGCCCGCAATGCGCCGATACTCGCCGCGACGATACGTTGCTGTGCGTGGTGGAAGGGCCGATGGACGTTTACGCAGTCGAGCAGACCGGTTTCCGGGGGCGCTACTTTGTGCTCAAGGGGCATTTGTCGCCGCTCGATGGCTTGGGGCCTGAGGCGATCGGCATTCCGCAACTGATGGCGCGGATCGAAGAGGCGGGCACGTTTGCTGAAGTCATCCTCGCGACCAATCCGACGGTGGAAGGCGAGGCCACGGCGCACTACATCGCGCAGTTGTTGCAGCACAAAGGCCTGATCGCCTCGCGGATTGCCCATGGTGTGCCGTTGGGCGGCGAGCTGGAACTGGTTGACGGCGGCACGCTGGCGCATTCGTTTGCCGGGCGTAAACCGATCGCCCTCTGATAAAAATCAAAAGATCGCAGCCTGCGGCAGCTCCTACAGGGAAACGCATTCGGATGTAGGAGCTGCCGCAGGCTACGATCTTTTGATCTTCTGTATCTTGTAAACCAAGCAAGCGCTCGGTTAACGTCGGCGAACCCTTCCGTGGAGCTCGCCCATGCCTGCCTTTCAGGAATACTTCGACCCCAGCCATCAAATGGTCCGCGACAGCGTCAGACGTTTCGTCGAGCGCGAAATCCTGCCTGGCATTGACGAGTGGGAAGAAGCCGAAAGCTTTCCGCGTGAGCTCTACCTGAAGGCCGGCGCCGCCGGGATCCTCGGCATCGGTTACCCCGAAGCGCTGGGCGGCAGCCATGCAGGTGATCTATTCGCCAAGGTCGCCGCCAGTGAAGAACTGATGCGCTGCGGCTCAGGCGGACTCGTCGCGGGGCTGGGCTCGCTGGATATCGGTCTGCCACCGATCGTCAAATGGGCGCTCCCCGACGTGCGTGATCGCGTCGTCCCGCAAGTGCTCAGCGGCGAAAAAATCAGCGCCTTGGCCGTGACCGAGCCGGGCGGTGGTTCCGACGTCGCCAACCTGCAAACCCGTGCCGTGCGCGACGGCGATTATTACCGGGTCAGCGGCAGCAAAACCTTTATCACCAGTGGCGTACGCGCCGATTACTACACCGTTGCGGTGCGCACCGGCGCGGCGGGTTTCGGCGGCATCAGCCTGCTGCTGATCGAGAAAGGCACCGCCGGTTTCACCGTCGGCCGGCAGTTGAAGAAAATGGGCTGGTGGGCGTCGGACACCGCTGAATTGTTCTTCGACGACTGCCGAGTGCCGGTAGGAAATCTGATCGGCGCCGAGAATATGGGCTTCGCCTGCATCATGGGCAATTTCCAGAGTGAACGCCTGGCACTGGCACTGATGGCCAACATGACCTCGCAGCTTGCACTGGAGGAGAGCCTGAAATGGGCGCGTGAGCGTGAGGCGTTCGGCAAGCCGATTGGCAAATTTCAGGTGATCAAGCATCGGTTGGCTGAGATGGCAACGGCGCTGGAGGTGTCTCGGGAATTCACCTATCGGCAGGCGGCGAAAATGGCGGCGGGGCAGAGTGTGATCAAGGAGATTTCCATGGCGAAGAACTTTGCCACGGACACCTCGGACCGGATCACCACGGAGGCGGTGCAGATTCTTGGTGGGCTGGGTTACATGCGCGAGAGCCTGGTGGAACGGCTGTATCGGGATAACCGCATTCTGTCGATTGGCGGCGGGACGCGTGAGGTGATGAACGAAATCATCAGCAAGCAGATGGGGCTTTAAAAGCAAAAGATCGCAGCCTTCGGCAGCTCCTACAGGGAAACGCACATCCCAATGTAGGAGCTGCCGAAGGCTGCGATCTTTTGACCTTGATTATTTATCGGTCAACGCAAACTGCGTCAGGCAAAACGTCGGGATGCCCATGTCCTGCAGACGCTGCGAACCTTGCAGCTCCGGCAAATCAATGATCGCCGCCGCCTCATGCACCCGCGCGCCCATCCGGCGAATCAGGTTGGCCGCCGCGATCAGCGTTCCGCCGGTGGCGATCAAGTCATCGAACATCACCACCGAATCGCCTTCGCACAGGCTGTCGGCGTGCACTTCGAGGAACGCTTCGCCGTACTCGGTCGCGTAACCTTCGGCCAACACGTCCGCCGGCAGTTTGCCTTGCTTGCGGAACAGCACCAGCGGCTTGTTCAACTGATAAGCCAGTACCGAACCGATCAGGAAACCGCGCGCATCCATCGCACCGATGTGGGTGAAGTCGGCTTCGACGTAGCGGTGGGCGAAGCTGTCCATCACCAGGCGCAGGGCGGTTGGCGACTGGAACAGCGGGGTGATGTCGCGAAAGATCACGCCCGGTTTCGGGAAGTCGATCACGGGGCGGATCAGGGATTTGATGTCGAAGGAGTCGAAGACCATCGTCGAGGTGTCCTGGCAGGGCTGCAAACGGCGCAGTATACCCGCGGCTGAAACGGTTCGCTCAACCGCGGATCGGCATTAGCCTTCGAGCGAGCCACCGGCCAGGGCGCAGAGCTGGATCGGGTCGAGGATGTGGATCTCCTTGCCCTCGGCGGCAATCAGCTCGTTCTGCTGGAAGCGCGTGAACACTCGGGACACGGTTTCCACCGCCAGACCGAGGTAGTTACCAATTTCGTTACGCGACATTGCCAGGCGGAACTGATTGGCCGAGAAGCCGCGAGCGCGGAAGCGTGCCGACAGGTTGACCAGAAACGTGGCGATGCGCTCGTCGGCGGTTTTTTTCGACAGCAGCAACATCATTTGCTGGTCGTCGCGGATTTCGCGGCTCATCACGCGCATCAACTGACGGCGCAATTGCGGCAATTGCAGGGCCAGTTCGTCGAGGCGTTCGAAAGGAATTTCGCAGACCGAGGTAGTTTCCAGCGCTTGGGCAGACACCGGATGCTTCTCGGTGTCCATGCCGGACAGGCCGACCAGTTCGCTCGGCAGGTGGAAACCGGTCAGTTGTTCTTCGCCGCTGTCGCTCAGGCTGAAGGTTTTCAGGGCGCCGGAGCGTACTGCATAAACGGAATCGAACGTGTCGCCCTGACGGAACAGGAACTCACCCTTTTTCAGCGGGCGGCCGCGTTTAACGATTTCGTCCAGCGCATCCATGTCTTCCAGATTCAGAGAAAGTGGCAGGCAGAGAGGGGCCAGGCTGCAATCCTTGCAATGAGCCTGGTTATGAGCGCGCAGTTTGACTGGCTCGGACATTTCTTAAATCCTTGTGGGAAAACACACATAAGCCGTAAGGGTAACCCACGGGAGGACATTCAGGCCAGTCTGTGGCGACTTTGTCCCACAGCCATAAAGCCGCAGAGCAAGCAGCCGATAAACAGGTATCAGAACGCATACAAGGAATGAATCGATGGCCGCCATTGGCACGCTCAGCCCCGCTGGCAGCGACGTTGCGGCTTTGCCGGAGACGATTAAAACGTCTTCGGGCAACGCCCGCGACGCCAGCTCGACCGAAGACGCAACCCCGACCTTGGTCGAGGGCGTCAAAGTGTCGCTGTCCGGAGCCTCCATCGAAAAATCCGCCGGCGCTGGCGGCGATAATCGCGATATCGAAGAAAGCGGTTTGCCTGAGAACATCCAGCAATTGCTGAAGATGATCCGCAAATTGCAAAAAGAGATTGCCGAGAAAAAGGCGCTCATCGAAGCGGTGATGGCTGACAAGCGCCTGACCAACGAAGAAAAGATCATCAAGGCTGCCAGCTTGCGCGGCGCCATCGCCGCGCTGAATACCGGCTTGATCACGGCCAATCTGGCCTTGTCGAAAGTGGTCGGGCAATCGGGCCTGAGCGCAGACCAGAACCTGAAAGTCGGTTCGCTGCTGATGAAAAACTAGATCACCCGCGAGAAACGCTGGCGGTTCTGTTGTTCCAGGTAGGCGTCGAACACCATGCACACCGAGCGCACCAACAGGCGCCCGGCCGGCAGCACTTCAATCCCTTCGCGACTCAGTTCAATCAGGCCATCGTTGGCCATGCCTTGCAGTTGCGGCCACAGCGCGCCGAAATAGCCCTGAAAATCGACGTTGAATTGCTGTTCGATCTCGGCGAAGTCGAGGCTGAAATTGCAGATCAGTTGCTGGATCACCGCGCGCCGCAGCCGATCATCGGCATTGCACACCAAACCCCGACTGGTCGCCAGTTGTGCAGAGGCGAGGGTGTGCTGGTATTCGTTGAGGTCGCTGCTGTTCTGGCAATACAGGTCGCCGATCTGGCTGATCGCTGAAACGCCGAGGCCAATCAGGTCGCAATGACCGTGGGTGGTGTAGCCCTGGAAGTTGCGTTGCAGGGTTTCCTCTTCCTGGGCGATCGCCAATTCATCGTCGGGCAGGGCGAAATGATCCATGCCGATATAGCGATAACCGGCAGCGGTCAGTTGCTCGATGGTGCGCTGGAGCATTTCCAGTTTGTGCGCCGGGCTCGGCAGTTCATTGGCGTTGATCCGCCGTTGCGGCATGAAGCGCTCCGGCAGGTGCGCGTAGTTGAACACCGAGAGTCGGTCCGGTTGCAGGCTGATGACTTCCTCGACGGTACGGGCGAAATTGTCCGGGGTCTGCTTGGGCAAGCCATAGATCAGGTCGATGTTGATCGAGCGAAATTGCAGGGTGCGCGCGGCGTCGATCACGGCGCGGGTTTCCTCCAGGCTTTGCAGGCGATTGACCGCGCGTTGCACCACCGGATCAAGGTCCTGCAGGCCGATGCTGACCCGGTTGAAACCCAGTTCGCGCAGCAGGCCCATGGTCGACCAGTCGGCTTCGCGCGGATCGATTTCGATGCCGTAATCGCCGGAGTCGTCATCGAGCAGATTGAAATGCTTGCGCAGGTGCGCCATCAGCTGACGCAGTTCGTCGTGGCTGAGAAAGGTCGGGGTGCCGCCGCCGAAATGCAGTTGCTCGACTTGCTGCGCCGGGTCGAGATGGCAGGCGATCAGCTGGATCTCCTGCTCGAGCCGTTGCAGATACGGCAAGGCGCGGCCACGATCCTTGGTGATGACCTTGTTGCAGGCGCAGTAGTAGCAAATGTTCGCGCAGAACGGTACGTGCACGTACAGCGACAACGGGCGCAAGGCTTTGCGGCTGTCACGCAGGGCGTGAAACAGGTCAAAGGTGCCGACCTGACTGTTGAATTGCACGGCCGTTGGATAAGAGGTGTAGCGCGGCCCCGCCAGGTCGTAGCGGCGGATCAGATCAGTGTCCCAACGAATGGCGTCGAGCATGCGGGCATTCCCCCGGATAGGCTGGCAGTGTGGCGAGTCTAGGGGAGGGCGCGCAGGGGCATCTTGATTTGCATCAACAGCATAAGATCAAAAGATCGCAGCCTTCGGCAGCTCCTACAGGGAAACGCATTCCAAAGGTAGGAGCTGCCGAAGGCTGCGATCTTTTGATCTTAATGCCCCATCAACCAATGCTGATGTGGGCCAGGGAGGGTCCAGATGCCGAACAAAATCACCAGCACCCCCCCCGCCATGCGCACGCTGCGCTTGCGCAGCAATGCGGTGACGCGCTCGGCGGCGAGGCCCGTCGCGAGCAACACCGGCCAAGTGCCAAGCCCGAACGCAAGCATCAACAATGCACTGTCCAGCGCATTGCCTTGGCTCGCGCTCCACAGCAACGTGCTGTAAACCAATCCACACGGCAACCAGCCCCACAACGCACCCAGCAATAACGCACGCGGCAGGCTCGACACCGGCAGCAAGCGATTGGCCACGGGCTGGATGTAGCGCCACAAACCGCGTCCAAGGCTTTCGATGCGCGTCAGCCCGCTCCACCAGCCGGCCAGATACAAACCCATGGCGATCAGCAATAGCCCGGCCAGTACGCGCATGAACAGCGCCGCCGGACTGTTGGCCACCGCCCAGCCCGCCAGGCCGATCAGCAGTCCCGCCGTGGCATAACTTAGAATTCGCCCGAGGTTGTACGCCAGCAACAAACGGAAGCGTCGACTGCGCTGCTCCTTGGGAATCGCCAGGGTCAACGCGCCCATCAAGCCGCCGCACATGCCCAGGCAATGGCCGCCACCGAGCAGGCCGAGGATCAGCGCCGACACCAGCAGGGGTGCCAATTCAAGCATGGGGTGGCGCCTTGTCGTCCGGCTTGCTGGCGTTGGCTTCGTCGACGGCCGCGGTGTGATTCGGATCCTGATCGTCGAAGAGGATGCTGTGGGCCGGACCGTCGAGGTCGTCGTACTGACCGCTGTCCACCGCCCAGAAAAAGATATACACGGCGATGGCCACGATCAGCAGTGCGGCCGGGATCATCACGTAGAGAGCTGGCATCTGTACTCCATGCCCGCGCGGCTCAGGCCGGCAGCGGGCGGGTTTCTGACGGGGTGCGCAGGGCCGGCGCGCTCGGCAACCGAGTCAGGCGCAGGGCGTTGAGCACCACGGTCAACGAACTGATCGACATGCCGACGGCGGCCCATATCGGGGTGATCCAGCCGAGGGCGGCGAACGGCAACATGAGGCCATTGTACAGCGCCGCCCACAGCAGGTTCTCGATGATTACCCGGCGAGTGCGCCGTGCCAGCGTGAAGGCTTGGACCAAAGCGTCGAGACGATTGGACAGGAGGACAGCATCGGCACTGGTTTTCGCCAGATCGGTGGCCGAGCCCATGGCCACGCTGATATCTGCGGCAGCCAGCACCGGCACATCGTTGACGCCATCGCCGAGCATCAGCACTTTGCGACCTTCCTTGTGCAGTTGTTGCAGCACCTGCAATTTGTCGTCCGGGCGCAGGCCGCCATGGGCTTCATCAATACCCAGTTCGGCGGCAACACTGGCGACCATCGGCGAGCTATCGCCCGACAACAACAATGTGCGCCAACCGCGCGCCTTGCACGCGGCAAGTAGCGCCGGAGCATCGTCGCGCAGGCGGTCGTCGAGAACGAACCAGGCCAGCGGGCCGTGAGCGTCACCGAGCAGCAACCACTGGCCTGCATCATTCGGCATTGATGGCACGGCGGCGCCGCTGAGAGCACAGACAAACCCGGCCTGACCGATGCGCAAGCGCTGCTCGCCGACCAGCCCTTCGAGGCCAAGCCCCGGGGTACTGTGGACGTCTTCAGCCGCCAGCGGAGCGCGGCCAAAGGCGCGGGCAATCGGGTGTTCCGAACGGTTTTCCAGGGCGGCGGCAAGGCTCAGGCACTGATCGCTGTCGAGCGCGCCGAGCGGGCGGATCGAGCGCAGTACCAGGCGGCCTTCGGTGAGCGTGCCGGTCTTATCGAAAATCACTGTGTCGATCTGATTCAGGCCTTCCAGCACATGCCCGCGCGTCAACAGCAGGCCGAGTTTGTGCAAGGTGCCGGTGGCGGCAGTCAGCGCCGTCGGCGTGGCCAGCGACAGCGCGCACGGGCAGGTCGCGACCAGCATGGCGAGGACAATCCAGAAGGCGCGAGAGGAATCCAGCTCCCACCACAGCAGGCCAATGGCGGCCGCAGCGATCAAAGACAACAGCAGGAACCATTGCGCGGCCCGGTCGGCGATTTCTGCCAGCCGTGGTTTTTCCGCCTGGGCGCGGTCGAGCAGGCGGACGATGGCCGACAACCGCGTGTCCTGGCCCAGCGCCTGCACTTCAACCGTCAGCGCGCCTTCGACATTCAGCGTGCCGGCGGTCACCGCATCACCGGGCATGCGCGCCTGTGGCAGGTATTCGCCGGTCAGCAGCGATTCGTCGATGCTCGACTGGCCAACGATGATTTTGCCGTCTGCCGGCAGAATCGAGCCGGGCTGGACGAGAATTTGATCACCCAGGCGCAATTCGCTGAGCAGGATGCGTTCGCTCTGGCCGTGGTTGTCCAGGCGCAGACACGAAGCGGGCAACAGATTGACCAACTGCGCCGTGGCGGCCGCGGTGCGTTCCCGGGCGCGGCGTTCCAGATAGCGTCCGGCGAGCAAAAACAGCGCGAACATGCCCACCGCGTCGAAATACAACTCGCCGACACCGGTGATCGAGGTCCAGATGCCGGCGATATAAGCACTGCCGATGGCCAGCGACACCGAGACATCCATGGTCAGGTGCCGGGTACGCAAATCGCGCATCGCCCCTTTGAAGAACGGCGCGCAACTGTAGAACACGATTGGCGTGGTCAGGAACAACGCCACCCAGCGCAGAATCGTGTGCAGCTCGGGACTGAGGTCGATGTTGAATTCCGGCCAGGTCGCCATCGTCGCCATCATCGCCTGGAACCACAGCAGTCCGGCCACACCGAGCTGGCGCAGGGCCAGACGGTTTTCGCTGGCCAGTTGTTCGCTGGCGCGGTCGGCCTGATACGGATGCGCGGCGTAACCGATGTGGCGCAGCTCGGCGAGGATCTGGCTCAGCGGCAATTGCGCATCGGCCCAGCTTACGTGCAGGCGATGGTTGGACAGGTTCAGGCGCGCCTCGGCCACGGCGGGCAGCGTGCGCAGGTGTTTCTCGATCAGCCAGCCACATGCGGCGCAACTGATGCCTTCCATCAGCAAGGTGGTTTCGGCCAGATCGCCTTCATGACGAACGAACGGTTTTTGCACGTCGGCGCGGTCGTACAGCGCCAACTCATCGACCAGTTGCACCGGCAGCGCCTCGGGGTTGGCCGAGGCTTCGCTGCGATGCTGGTAATAACTTTGCAGACCGCCAGCGACGATGGCTTCGGCCACGGCCTGGCAGCCAGGGCAGCAGAATTCGCGGGATTCCCCGAGTACGACAGCGGTGAAGCGGCTGCCGGACGGGACGGGCAGGGCGCAGTGGTAGCAGGGGAGTGGGGTGGTCATGGCATCGTTGGGGGGGTAAGCCCTTGCATTGGGGTTGTCCGCTTGCCCTCACCCCAGCCCTCTCCCGGAGGGAGAGGGAGCCGATCGGTGTGAGCCGGAAAAACAGGTTCAGTCTTCGAAATCCTCACAGCCATACACAACACGTGCAAACGCTCGAGATCAGTTCCCTCTCCTGGGGGAGAGGGCTAGGGTGAGGGGGCTTTTGAAGTTGTTTACTTCTTCAGGTCTTCGGCGCCTTGCAGGGGTTCGTCGCCGAGCAGCAGGTCCTTGTCGTGGCTGACCAGTTCTTCTTCGAACATACGCCAGACGTGGTCATCCTGACTGCCGAGCAATTCGACAAACCGGCGACCTTCGACCTTGTCACCCAATTGACCGATGTAGCGGCCCGCTTCGCTTTCGCTGCGAGTCAGGATGATCTTGCGATCCTTCTCCGGCTGGGTCGGCGAAATCAGATTCAGCTCCAGGGTCTTCGGCTGGCTGTCGCCGCTCAGGCGCAGATCGACTTCGCCAGTGACATCATCCAGGTGCACATTGGCGCGCATCTTCAGGTTTTGCGCCAATAACTCACGATCCAGCGAACGATTGATGCCCTTGCCGGCCTCGTAGTAGTTGTCGTTGACCAGGTTGTCCGGGTTGTTCACCGCGATGGTCACCATGGACAGGGTCAGCGTCACCGAACAGGCCAGAATCCCGATGATGATCCATGGCCAAAGGTGCTTGTACCAGGGACTTGCGGCGTTTGCTGCGGGCATGTTCAGTTCTCTCAACGGATTTGTGGGCCGATGAATCGGCTCTTGGCTTCAACGTGGACGCTGTCGTCATCGGCATCCTTGAGGATGAATTTCACCTCGTTGGTGCTCGATGGCAGTTGTTCCGGTGCGCTCGACAACTCGACCGGCATGCTGAAAATATCACCGGCCGCGACCTTGATCTCGCGCTTGCCTTGCAGGCGCAGATCCGGCAAACCGCTGGCTTCGAGCACGTAAGTGTGGTCGCGCTGATCCTTGTTCATGATCTTCAGGCTGTAGACGTTTTCGATCCTGCCTTCAGCGTTTTCGCGGTATAGCACGCGGTCTTTGCTGACGTCGAAACCGACCAGCGAGCGCATCACGAATGCAGTGACCAACAGGCTGATCATTGCCAGCAGCACGATGGCATAACCGATCAGGCGAGGCCTCAGTTTATGGGTTTTCTGCCCGGACAGGTTGTGTTCGGTGGTGTAGCTGATCAGGCCGCGCGGGTAATCCATTTTGTCCATGATGCTGTCGCAGGCGTCGATGCATGCCGCGCAGCCGATGCACTCGATCTGCAGGCCATCGCGGATGTCGATACCGGTCGGGCAGACCTGCACGCACATCGTGCAATCGATACAGTCACCAAGGCCCTGGGCCTTGTAGTCGATACCTTTCTTGCGCGGCCCACGGCTTTCGCCACGGCGCGGATCGTAGGAAACGATCAGTGTGTCCTTGTCGAACATCACGCTCTGGAAGCGCGCATACGGACACATGTAAATGCACACCTGCTCGCGCAACCAGCCGGCGTTGCCATAAGTGGCGAGAGTGAAGAAGCCGACCCAGAAATACGACCAGCCATCGGCCTGGCCGGTGAAGAATTCGAAGACCAGTTCGCGAATCGGCGAGAAGTAACCGACGAAGGTCATGCCGGTGACGAAACCGATCAGCAGCCACATCACGTGTTTGGCGGCTTTGCGCAGAAATTTGTTGGCGCTCATCGGCGCCTTGTCGAGCTTGATGCGCTGGTTGCGGTCGCCTTCGGTGACCTTCTCGCACCACATGAAAATCCACGTCCAGACACTTTGCGGACAGGTGTAGCCGCACCAGACGCGGCCGGCATACACGGTAATGAAGAACAGACCGAACGCCGCGATGATCAACAGGCCCGAGAGCAGGATGAAATCCTGTGGCCAGAACGTTGCGCCGAAGATGAAGAACTTGCGCTCTGGCAGGTTCCACCACACGGCCTGATGGCCGCCCCAGTTCAGCCACACCGTACCGAAATACAACAGGAACAATGCCGCGCCGCCCATCATCCGCAAGTTGCGGAACAGGCCGGTGAAAGCGCGGGTGTAGATTTTTTCTCTTGAGGCGTAAAGGTCGACGCTGTTGTTCGCGTTTTTGCTCGGTGGCGTGACGTCGTGTACTGGAATCTGGTTGCTCATCATTGCATCCCACGGCAGTGGAAAAATGCCTCGGTCGATACGTGCCAACCGCGGTCAAAAAGGGGTGTTGCAGTGGCGCAATGATACGCCTGTCGCTCTAGCTCAAGGGTGCGACCTTTGGTCGCGTTGGGGGCGAAGCCTGAATGGTGTAGCGAATGTAGCAAAGCCTGATGCAGGTCAATTGACTTGTTGAGTATGGACAGTTTTGACGCGGTCGCTAATTCATTGTTCTGATGACTTACCTTTCGACGGCCTTGGGCATCTGTAGCAAGTTCACAATGTTTGCCCTGGTGCTGATGAGTTTTTGGTATTCCTCAAAACACAAAAGGACGTGAGACGCCTTGCCATGGTCGGTGATCATTACAGGGCCATGGTGCGCAGCCACCTGAGCACCGCTGGTGTCCTGTTCGAATTCTCGGCTGGATAGGGTGGTGATGGGCATCTTGGTCGACCTTTGAGAGTTGGAATGCGAAAAATTTACTGTTTGCCGTCAGCGATCACTAGTGACTCTGCCCGTCGCTCGGTTGTTTCCTGATGTGAGTTGAGACGGTCCTGCATGCTGCAGCGACCGTCTCAGGCCGATTCAAAACTCAGGGAAGCCGACCACCGCCCAGGCTGTCGAGACTGCCAGTATTCCTGTGCGGTTTTGTGGTGCTGTTGGCGTCGGGTTGCAGCGGCGTTCCAAGGGTCAGCACGGCGGGATTCAGGGCGTGTTCCGATGAGCCGCAAGCCTGTTCGGTTTCAGCGAGGTCCTGCTCATCGGGCAGTTGCGTGTTGTCATCATTAGACATGGCGGCTTCATCCTTGAAGTTGCTCCAATGCGGATCATCGGGCTGCTCAAAACCCTATCGCCGATGGTCAATCGAGTCCATCGGACAAGTGTCTCAAGGTATGAAACGCAAACGGAACGGCCCCGCCAGTACACATTGGCTGGGCCGTTTTTGTACGCGAGATCAATGTGCTGGAAATATAATTAGTTAATTGTCAGGTTTTAAAGTTGCGGTCTTCTCGAATAGTTTAGTTGCTTGCGCCGTTCTTCTGAAGTTGCGTATTGGTGTTTATAGATCAGGTTAAAAATGGAGTTGTATGAATATAAAGGATGTTAAAAAAATGCTCGCCGGACTTTGCCTGTCATCGCTGGCTTCTTTTGCCCATGCAGATGCGGGCGTTCCACAGCACATGGTATTTGCCTCGGATCCTCAATACCCGTGGACGGAAAAATCGGACAGTGGTGAAGAGGAGTCGAGCGCGGACTTTGAAAAACGCTCGAAATGGCTGGTTGAAAGCCAATTCGCGAGTATTGCGCAGTTCCGCAACGAAATGGGCGGGCAGCGCGCAGTGCCGCTGATGATCAACGGCGACATGACCGCCTTCGGCCACGGCTGGCAACGCTCGTTTGTAGGGTCGATGTTGAAGAAATACTTTGCTGATGACTATCTTTACGGCTTAGGTAATCACGACTATCAGAACAATGTCGGCGACTGTTTTAGCGAGAGTTGCGCAGCGGGCAGTATCGTCGATTATCGCGACCATCATGTCGATAAAGTCGATCAGTTTGATCTTGCAGTCACCGGAGGTCTTCTCAATAAACAATATTTGGGTAGCCTGGCTTATTCAAAGAACATCGGTGAAGTGCATCTGGTGCAACTTAACAATGAGCCGACTTACCAGGTGAAAATTTCCCATGCCTTGAATCCGACCACGTTCGACATCAAGCAGTCGCTGGACTGGCTGGAGAATGATTTGCGGATAGCGCGGATGCAGGGATCGGTGATCATTATCAATATGCACAAACCCTATGATTGGGCGGGCAGTTGGGATGAGCAAAAACGCTTTCGTGCGATGATCGAAAAATATCAGGTGACGGCGATGTTCGCCGGCCATTTCCATGCCGATGGCGGCATGATGAGTTACATAGGCAGCGTGCCGATGTTCCTCAGTGGGGCGGCTTCTCGGCAGACGTACCTGACGGCCAGCTTTTCCAAGGATCGCAAGCAGCTGGAGGTCAGCCTGGTGGAGGGCAACCAGTGGCGTGAACGTATGCCGGTGGCGACGGTGCCGGTAAAGTCGATCTTTGCCAGCCGACCATAAAAAAGCCCCCGCCAGATCAGTGGCGGGGGCTTCGTTGCAGCGCAAGCCGGGCTTATTGGGCGTCGGCTTCCGGTGCTTTTTCACCGTGTGACAGGCTGTAAACATACGCCGCCAGCAGGTGCACCTTGTCGTTGCCTTGCAGTTGTTCCTGCGCAGGCATCTGGCCCTGACGGCCGTAACGGATGGTCTGCTGCAACTGCGCGAAGCTCGAACCGTAGATGAATGCACCCGGGTGGGTCAAGTTAGGCGCGCCCATCGCTGGGGTGCCTTTGCCTTCCGGTCCGTGGCAGGCCACGCAGTTGGCGGCGAACAGTTTGCCGCCGTTGGCCGGGTCAGCCTTGGCGTCTTCCGGCAGCTTACGGCCATCGAGTTTGGTCACGACGAATGCCGCGACGTCGGCAACGCCTTGCTCGCCAATGACTTCTGCCCAGGCCGGCATCACCGCGTGACGACCGCCCATGATGGTGGTCTTGATGGTTTCCGGCTCGCCGCCCCAGCGCCAGTCGGCGTCGGTCAGGTTAGGGAAACCGTAAGCGCCCTTGGCGTCGGAACCGTGGCACACCGAGCAGTTGGAGGCGAACAGACGGCCACCCATTTTCAGTGCTTGCGGATCCTTGGCGACTTCTTCGATTGGCATGGCAGCGAACTTGGCGAAGATCGGACCGAACCTGGCGTCCGAGCGGGCCATTTCCTTTTCCCACTCGTGCACGCCGGTCCAGCCGGTCTGGCCGTTGGCGAACGCGGTCTGCTTGTCGTTATCGAGGTAGTTGTAGCCCGGCAGCAGGCCTTTCCAGTTGCCCAGACCCGGGTACAGCACCAGGTAACCCAGAGCAAAAATGATCGTGCCAACGAACAGCATGAACCACCATTTCGGCAGTGGGTTGTCGTACTCCTCGATCCCGTCGAAGGAGTGCCCGACCGTCTCGTCCGTCTGTTCGCTGCGCTGGCCCTTGCGGGTCGACAGCAGCAGCCAGGTCAGGGCGAAGATCGTACCGAGACTGAGGACTGTGACGTACAGACTCCAGAATGTAGTCATTCTTTGTTACTCCTAGAAGCTTGCTCGACGTGCTTGATGGCTTCGGGATCATCCGCAAAAGGCAACAAGGTCGCGTCTTCAAACTCCGACTTGCGCTTGGGGCTGAACACCCACAACGCCAGACCGATGAAGGCCACCATCACAACAACGGTGCCCAGGCCACGAATCATCCCGATATCCATCTAATTCACCGTTTGCTTTTGATGATGGTGCCCAGGCCTTGCAGATAGGCCACCAGCGCGTCCATTTCGGTTTTGCCCTTCACGGCATCCTTGGCCCCGGCGATGTCTTCGTCGGTGTAAGGGACGCCGAGCGTGCGCAACACTTCCATTTTCTTGGCGGTGTCTTTGCCGTCGAGCTTGTTTTCCACGAGGAACGGGTACGCCGGCATTTTCGACTCGGGCACGACGTTGCGCGGGTTGTACAAGTGCGCACGGTGCCAGTCATCGGAGTAACGACCGCCGACACGGGCCAGATCCGGGCCGGTACGCTTGGAACCCCACAGGAACGGGTGATCCCAGACGCTTTCGCCGGCAACCGAGTAGTGGCCGTAGCGTTCGGTTTCAGCGCGGAACGGACGGATCATCTGCGAGTGGCAGCCGACACAGCCGTTGGCGATGTAGATGTCGCGGCCTTCCAGTTCAAGGGCGGTGCGTGGCTTCATGCCTTCGACCGGCTTGTTGGTGACGTCCTGGAAAAACAGCGGAACGATTTGGGTCAGGCCGCCAACACTGACGGCGATGACCATGAAGAAAGCCAGCAGGCCAATATTCTTCTCGACAGCTTCATGCTTCATCAGTGAGCTCCAACGACAGCGATCTGGGCAGCGGCTTCGGCTTCGGCCGGGTTCGAGGCGCGCACGGTGCGCCAGACGTTGTAAGCCATCAGGAACATGCCGCTGGCGAAGAAAGCCCCGCCCAGCGCACGGACGATGTAGCCCGGGTGGCTGGCCTGCAGCGCTTCAACGAACGAGTAGGTGAGGGTGCCGTCGTCGTTGATTGCACGCCACATCAGGCCCTGAGTGATGCCGTTGACCCACATCGAAGCGATGTACAGCACGGTGCCGATCGTCGCCAGCCAGAAGTGCGCGTTGATCAGGCCGACGCTGTGCATCTGCGCACGACCGAACAGTTTCGGGATCATGTGGTAGATCGCGCCGATCGAGATCATCGCCACCCAGCCCAGCGCGCCGGCGTGTACGTGGCCGATGGTCCAGTCGGTGTAGTGCGAAAGCGAGTTGACGGTCTTGATCGCCATCATCGGCCCTTCGAAGGTCGACATGCCGTAGAACGCCAGCGATACCACAGGAAGCGCAGGATCGGGTCGGTGCGCAGCTTATGC
>NZ_JBIVGT010000052.1:0-17720 GCF_044748825.1 Pseudomonas sp. NPDC089741
TGTACGAGTGCCCGGTTTCGACGTGACCGGTGCTGATGCCGACCGGGTCAGTCACAGCTGTCAGCACCGGCACGATGGCGTTGGTGGTGCAGGAAGCGGCGGACACGATCTTGTCGTCAGCGGTGATTTCGCTGTGGTTGATACCGTGAACGATGTTCTTCAGCTTGCCTTTGCCTGGCGCGGTCAGAACAACGCGGTCGATACCCGGGCACTGCAAGTGCTGGCCCAGGCCATCGGCGTCACGCCATACACCGGTGTTGTCCACCAGCAGCGCGTCTTTGATGCCGTACTGGGTGTAATCCACTTCAGTCGGGTTCTTGGCGTAGATCACCTGGATCAGGTTACCGTTGGCGGTGATGGTGTTGTTTTCTTCGTCGATGGTGATGGTGCCGTTGAACGAACCATGCACCGAATCGCGACGCAGCAGGCTGGCGCGCTTGGTCAGGTCGTTGTCGGCGCCTTTGCGCACGACGATGGCACGCAGACGCAGACCGTCGCCACCACCGGTTTTCTCGATCAGGATACGCGCCAGCAGACGACCGATACGACCGAAGCCGTACAGCACAACGTCGGTGCCTTTACGGGCCGAAGCGTTTTGCTGGCCAACCACGTCAGCCATTTCTTCACGCACGAACTGCTCGGCGGTACGGCCGTTGCCTTCGTTGCGGAATTTGAACGCCAACTTGCCCAGATCTACCGAAGCCGCGCCGAGCTTGAGCTCGCTCATGGCTTTAAGCAGCGGGAATGTTTCGTGGACGGAGAGTTCGCTGTCGTCGGAAGAACGGTGACGCGCAAAGCGGTGAGCTTTGAGAATCGCGATGACAGACTGGTTGATCAGGCTGCGGCCATAGATCGAGCTCACCACGTTGTTATTGCGGTAGAGCTGACCGATAAGCGGAATCATCGCTTCTGCGAGAGCTTCACGGTCGATCCATTCACCAAGACACTGGTCGGGCTTCTGAGTCACGGTAACCTTCCACATGTAGGGGCAGAAAAAAGGGGCTACATTATGCCGCCCACAACCTCATTCAGCAATGCGCGCTTGTCGCGAAATCGGTAACAAAATTCCTTTCAAAAAAATCACGCCTCGCGCCAGCCCAGTAAATACGCGGCTTCCAGCGCAGTCAATTTTTCGTCGACTGTTAGACGATGTCTGTAACCCTCCGTAACACGAGCCAATTTCGGCACTACATAATCGCTAAAAAACGCCTGCTTTTTATGGTTACCACTACATTTCGCCGAAACAGCGAAGATAGACACAGTCTGCAACTGACAGGTGACACCGGACGCCGCTACAATTACCGACTTTGTCGCAAAGCCTGGAGCTCAACCTTCCGTGCCCGTTCTGCGTCTACCGCTACTCCCTGCCGAGGCAGGTAAACAGCATTGGGGCAATTTGCCCGGTGCTGCCCTCAGTCTGGCGATTGCCGAGGCTGCCAGCGCTGCCAAGCGCTTCACCCTGCTACTGACCGCCGACAGCCAGAGCGCTGAACGACTGGAACAGGAGCTGAGTTTCTTCGCCCCGGATTTGCCCGTCCTGCATTTCCCCGACTGGGAAACCCTGCCGTACGACCTGTTCTCGCCGCACCAGGACATCATTTCCCAGCGCATCGCCAGCTTATATAGGCTGCCGGAACTGGCGCATGGCGTGCTGGTGGTGCCGATCACCACGGCCCTGCATCGCCTGGCGCCGACCAAATTTCTGCTCGGCAGCAGCCTGGTACTCGATGTCGGCCAGAAGCTCGACGTTGAACAGATGCGCTCGCGGCTCGAAGCCAGCGGTTATCGCTACGTCGACACGGTTTATGAGCACGGCGAATTCACCGTGCGCGGCGCGCTGATCGACCTGTTCCCGATGGGCAGCAAACTGCCCTATCGCATCGACCTGTTCGATGACGAAATCGAAACCCTGCGTACATTCGATCCGGAAAACCAGCGCTCGATCGACAAGGTCGAATCGGTCAAGCTGCTACCGGCACGCGAATTTCCGTTGCAGAAAGACGCAGTCACCCGTTTCAAGGCACGTTTCCGCGAGCGTTTCGACGTCGACTTCCGGCGCTGCCCGATCTTTCAGGATCTGAGCAGCGGGATTACCCCGGCCGGCATCGAGTACTACCTGCCGCTGTTCTTCGACGAAACTTCGACCCTGTTCGATTACCTGCCGCAGGACACGCAAGTGTTCTCGCTGCCGGGCATCGAGCAAGCGGCCGAAAACTTCTGGAACGATGTGCGTAATCGCTATGAAGAGCGCCGCGTCGATCCATCGCGTCCTTTATTGCCACCCGCTGAATTGTTCCTGCCGGTGGAAGACTGCTTCGCGCGCCTGAAGAGCTGGCCGCGCGTGGTCGCCAGCCAACAAGACGTCGAAAGCGGTGCCGGGCGCGAGCGCTTTCCGGCGCAAGCCCTGCCGAATCTGGCGATCGAAGCCAAAGCCACGCAACCGCTGGCGGCACTGGCCGGATTCCTCGACGAATTCCCCGGACGCGTGCTGTTCACCGCCGAATCCGCGGGGCGTCGCGAAGTGCTGCTGGAGTTGCTCGAACGCCTGAAGCTGCGGCCGAAAACCGTCGACAGCTGGCCAGACTTCGTTGCGAGCAAGGATCGTCTGGCGATCACTATTGCGCCGCTCGACGAAGGCCTGATGCTCGACGATCCGGCGCTGGCACTGGTCGCCGAAAGTCCGCTGTTCGGCCAACGCGTGATGCAGCGTCGCCGCCGCGAGAAGCGTGCCGATGGCAACAACGATGCGGTGATCAAGAACCTGACCGAGTTGCGCGAAGGCGCGCCGGTGGTGCATATCGATCACGGCGTCGGCCGCTACCTCGGCCTGACCATTCTGGAAATCGACGATCAGGCCGCCGAATTCCTCACCCTCGAATACGCCGAGAACGCCAAGCTCTATGTGCCGGTGGCCAACCTGCATCTGATTGCGCGCTACACCGGCAGCGACGATGCACTGGCGCCGCTGCACCGCCTCGGCTCCGAGACCTGGCAGAAAGCCAAGCGCAAAGCCGCCGAACAAGTGCGTGACGTTGCCGCTGAACTGCTCGACATCTATGCCCGTCGTGCCGCTCGCGAAGGTTATGCGTTCGCCGACCCGAAAGCCGATTACGCAACGTTCAGCGCCGGTTTCCCGTTCGAAGAAACCCCGGATCAACAAACCACCATCGAAGCCGTGCGCGCCGACATGCTCGCGCCGAAACCGATGGATCGACTGGTCTGCGGCGACGTCGGTTTCGGCAAGACCGAAGTGGCCATGCGCGCGGCGTTTATTGCCGTGCACGGCGGTCGTCAGGTAGCGATTCTGGTGCCGACCACCCTGCTCGCCCAGCAGCACTACAACAGTTTCCGCGACCGCTTCGCCGACTGGCCGGTGACTGTCGAAGTGATGAGCCGCTTCAAGTCGACCAAGGAAGTCAATGCGGCAATCGCCGACCTGGCGGAAGGCAAGATCGACATCGTCATCGGCACGCACAAGCTGTTGTCCGACGACGTAAAAATCAAAAACCTCGGGCTGGTGATCATCGACGAAGAACACCGCTTCGGTGTGCGTCAGAAAGAACAGCTCAAGGCCCTGCGCAGCGAAGTCGACATTCTTACGCTGACCGCCACACCGATTCCGCGCACGCTGAACATGGCGGTGTCGGGCATGCGCGATCTGTCGATCATTGCCACGCCGCCAGCGCGACGCCTGTCGGTGCGCACTTTCGTCATGGAACAGAACAAGAGCACGGTCAAAGAAGCCTTGCTCCGTGAACTGTTGCGTGGCGGTCAGGTTTACTACTTGCACAACGATGTGAAAACCATCGAGAAATGCGCCGCCGATCTCGCCGAACTGGTGCCGGAAGCCCGCATCGGCATCGGTCACGGACAGATGCGCGAACGCGAACTCGAACAGGTGATGAGCGACTTCTATCACAAGCGTTTCAACGTGCTGATCGCCTCGACCATCATCGAGACCGGCATCGACGTGCCGAGCGCCAACACCATCATCATCGAGCGCGCCGACAAGTTTGGCCTGGCACAACTGCACCAGTTGCGTGGTCGTGTCGGCCGCAGTCACCACCAGGCTTACGCGTACCTGCTGACGCCACCGCGCCAGCAAATCACTTCGGATGCAGAAAAACGTCTGGAGGCGATCGCCAATACCCAGGATCTCGGGGCGGGTTTCGTGCTCGCGACCAACGACCTGGAAATCCGTGGCGCCGGCGAACTGCTCGGCGATGGCCAGAGCGGTCAGATTCAGGCTGTGGGCTTCACGCTGTACATGGAAATGCTCGAACGCGCGGTGAAATCGATCCGCAAGGGCGAACAGCCAAACCTCGACCAGCCGCTCGGCGGTGGTCCGGAAGTCAACCTGCGGGTGCCGGCACTGATTCCGGAAGACTATCTGCCGGACGTTCACGCGCGCCTGATCCTGTACAAGCGCATCGCTTCGGCTACCGACGAGGAAGGCCTGAAGGATCTGCAAGTCGAGATGATCGACCGTTTCGGCCTGCTGCCGGAACCGACCAAAAACCTGGTACGCATCACTGCATTGAAGTTGCAGGCTGAGCAGTTGGGTATCAAGAAGGTCGACGGAGGGCCGCAAGGTGGCCGAATCGAGTTCGCGGCGCAGACGCCGGTCGACCCGATGACCCTGATCAAACTGATCCAGAGCCAGCCAAAACGCTACAAATTCGAAGGCGCCACGATGTTTAAATTCCAGGTGCCGATGGAACGCCCGGAAGAGCGCTTTAATACTGTAGAGGCGCTGTTCGAGCGCCTCATCCCGAAAACTGTTTGAAGGACGCCGCATGCGCCTGTTTCGCTCACTGACTTTGCTACTGACTTTGGTAGCACCTACGGCGTTTGCCGATGACCTGTATCAGGTCGAGATGATTCTGGTGCGCCAGAACGCTGTGCCGGCGATTGTCAGCCGCACAGCACCGGAAGACTGGGCCGCCGGCGCCCAGCGCTTGGCTGAGAACAGCACGCGGACACCGGCGCTGAATGATGTCGCCAGCAAACTCACTGCCAGCGGCGAGTACAGCGTGCTGATGCACAAGGCCTGGCAACAGACCCTCGGCGAAGCACCGGCGAAAGTCGCGGTCAGTGATGGCAAGGAGCAGTTCGGCCAATTCCCGATCGAAGGCACACTTGAGCTGAAGCTTGGACGCTTCACCGATGTCGCCGCCGACTTCTGGGTCAATCAGCTCGACGCCAATGGCCTGGTCACCGCCAGTGAGCGCCTGAAACAGGACAGCCACACCAAAAACGGCCAGCTCAACTACCTCGACAACGGCCACCTGGCGCTGCTGATCAAGATCACTTCCCTGACTGCACCTGCGCCACGGGAAGCGCCTGAAGCGATTCCGGACTGATCGAAGTCCTTATGAACCCGCCGCTGAGTAAACCGTTGGCACCCTCCTGGGTCAGCCGATTCAAGGAACAGAGCCTGGAGCGTGGCCGCCGCTACGCCCTGGAAAACCGGGTACGCATCGCCCAGGTAGGCGATGCGACCATCACCGCCAGTTGCGAAGGCTCTGGCGGCAACGTTTACCGCCAGACCATTCACCTGCGCGAGTCAGCCAAAGGCACTCTGCTGCTGGTCGATGCCGGTTGCACCTGCCCGGTTCGCACCAATTGCAAACACTGCGCAGCGGTGTTGCTGAAAGTGCAGGAAACCCTCGACTACCCCGCCGCCGCCAAAGACGCCGAACTGCTGGAAAAACTCCAGGCAGTGCTGGAAAACCGTGGCCCGAAAGCACCGCCGCAAGTGCTGGTCGATAACGTTCAGCCAATGCCGCGCCTGTGGCTGGCCAGTGTCGAGTTCAGCGCTTTCGAACCACGCAACGGCAAGATGCAGCGCTACATCCAGCATCGTGCGGCGCTGTCGTTCAGTTATCTGGACGAATACGTCAGCGGGCAGAAGAACAGCGACATCCTGATCCGCCAGGAAACCCAGACGCTGCGGATAAAACGTCATCCGGACGTCGAACAGTCCTACCGCGAACAGTTACGAATCCTCGGCTTTCGCATCGCTACGCGACAGAGCAAAGCCCTGCCGGAAAGTGCCGGCGAGCTGTATGAGATGGTCAACGACAGCGCGTGGCTGACGTTCACACTCAACGATCTGCCGAAGCTGCGCACCCAAGGCTGGGAATTGCAGATTGACGAAGAGTTCGGCTTTGACCTGACCGCTGTGGATGACTGGTACGCCACAGTCGAACAGGCACCGGAACGTGACTGGTTTGATCTGGAGTTGGGGATCATCGTCAACGGTGAACGCCTGAGTTTGCTGCCGATCCTGCTCAACCTGATGCGCTCGCACGCGGAGATTCTCAACCCGGAACGTCTTGCGCGCCGTCGCGATGACGAGCTGATTCTGGTCAACGTCCCGCAACGCAACAGCGAACACGGGCCATTGCAGGTGGCATTGCCATTGGGCCGGTTGAAACCGGTGCTGATGACCCTTGGCGAGTTCTATTTGCAGGAGCCGGGCGAAACCACTCTGCGCCTGAGCAAGGCCGACGCCATACGCCTGAACTCGCTGGAAGGCATTCCGCTCCTGTGGGAGGGTGGCGAGCAGATTCGCACCTTCGCCCAACGCCTGCGCGACATTCGTGATTTCAGCGTTGAAGCGCCGGAAGGCTTGAATGCGACGCTGCGCCCGTATCAGCTTGAAGGCTTGAGCTGGATGCAGTCGCTGCGGCAATTGGAAGTCGGCGGGATTCTCGCGGATGACATGGGTCTGGGCAAAACCCTACAGACCCTGGCGCATATTCTCAGTGAGAAAATCGCCGGTCGCCTCGATCGCCCCTGCATGGTGGTGATGCCGACCAGTCTGATTCCGAACTGGCTGGATGAAGCGGCGCATTTCACACCGCAGTTGAACGTGGTCGCGCTGTACGGCGCCACCCGCAAGAAGCACTTCGACAATCTGGCTGATTTCGACCTGATCCTCACCACCTACGCGCTGCTGCCCAAGGACGTCGAACGTTTGGCAAAGCAGCCGCTGCATGTGCTGGTGCTGGATGAGGCGCAGTACATCAAGAATCCGAATAGCAAAGCCGCCCAAGCCGCGCGCGAGTTGAATGCGCGTCAGCGCCTGTGCCTGAGTGGTACACCGCTGGAAAACCACCTGGGTGAGCTGTGGTCGTTGTTCCACTTCCTGCTGCCGGGCTGGCTTGGCGACGTCAAAAGCTTCAACGCCGATTACCGCGTGCCGATTGAAAAGCGCGGCAGCGAAGTCCGGCTTCAGCACCTCAACGGCCGGATCAAACCGTTTCTGCTACGTCGCACCAAGGAACAGGTCGCTACCGAGTTGCCGCCGAAAACCGAGATCATCCACTGGGTCGATCTCAACGAAGCGCAGCGCGACGTGTACGAAACCATGCGCTTGGCGATGGACAAGAAAGTCCGCGACGAGATCACCCGCAAGGGTGTCGCGCGCAGCCAGATCATCATTCTTGAAGCGCTGTTGAAACTGCGTCAGGTCTGCTGCGATCTGCGCCTGGTCAACGACGCCACCCTGCCCGCGCGCGGCAGTACGTCCGGCAAGCTCGACAGTTTGATGGAGATGCTTGAAGAGTTATTCGAGGAAGGCCGAAGGATTCTGCTGTTTTCGCAGTTCACCTCAATGCTGTCATTGATTGAAGACGAGCTGAAAAAGCGCAATGTCTCCTACGCGCTGCTGACCGGCCAAACCCGCGATCGGCGTACACCGGTGAAGGAATTCCAGAGCGGCAAGCGTCAGATATTTCTGATCAGTCTGAAGGCCGGTGGTGTTGGCCTGAATCTGACCGAAGCGGATACGGTGATTCACTACGACCCGTGGTGGAACCCGGCGACCGAGAATCAGGCGACGGACCGCGCTTACCGGATTGGTCAGGAGAAACCGGTGTTCGTCTACAAGATGATTGCCCGAGGCACGGTGGAAGAGAAGATTCAGCATCTGCAGAAGGAAAAATCCGACTTGGCGGCGGGCGTGCTGGATGGCCGCAAGG
Source organism: Pseudomonas sp. NPDC089741 (assembly GCF_044748825.1). Classification (NCBI taxonomy): domain Bacteria; kingdom Pseudomonadati; phylum Pseudomonadota; class Gammaproteobacteria; order Pseudomonadales; family Pseudomonadaceae; genus Pseudomonas; species Pseudomonas sp. NPDC089741. The sequence goes on from NZ_JBIVGT010000052.1 coordinate 7,989, forward strand.
CCGGGGACTGGAAGTTGCAGAGTGATGATATTGAAGCGTTGTTTGCGCCGTTGCCGGACAAGCTCGAGAAGCGTTGAGATTATTGTCGCCCGTTAAATGGCTATCGCTGGAAAGCCAGCTCCCACTGGGTTATGAGTCGTACACAAAAATGTGATTCAACTCGATTCTTGTGGGAGCTGGCATGCCAGCGATGGGGTCAACTCGGTCTCGGCCGGACTCAGCCCTTGAGCACCCGCGCCAACGCCGACTTCACCTTGCCCATGCCGTCATGCAAAGCCTGCTCGATCTCGGCCATGGTAATCACTTCAGTGGTCTTGCCCGCAGCAGGGTTCACCACCAGCGCCAGACAGGCGTAATCCAGCTCCAGCTCGCGGGCCAGTGCCGCTTCCGGCATGCCGGTCATGCCGACGATGTCGCAACCATCACGCTCCAGACGCACGATTTCGGCCACGGTTTCCAGACGCGGGCCTTGGGTGCAGGCATACACGCCCTGATCGCTGTACTCGCAACCTTCGGCAGCCACGGCGGCAATCAATTGCTGACGCAGCGGTTCGCTGTAAGGAAAGCTGAAGTCGATGTGGGTGACATGCTCCAGATCATCTGCGAAATAGGTGTGTTCACGCCCGCTGGTGTAGTCGACGATCTGATGCGGCACGCAGAAATGCCCGGTGCCCATCGCCGAATGAATCCCGCCCACGGCGTTGACCGCGATGATCGCCTCGGCCCCCGCCTGCTTCAACGCCCACAGATTGGCGCGGTAGTTGACCTTGTGCGGCGGGAAACGATGCGGGTGGCCGTGACGGGCGAGGAACAGCACTTCCTTGCCAGCGTATTCACCGATCTGCACTTCGGCTGAGGGTGCGCCGTAGGGCGTGTCGACTGCCAGCGACTGACGAATGCTCAGGCCTTCGAGCTGGGTCAGGCCGGTGCCACCGATGATTGCGTAAACGGTCATAGCGAAAAATCCTTAATCGATCAGTTGAGCGTCTTTGAGCGCGCCGATAGCGGTGAGCCAGCGCGGATCCTGGCGATAATCGGTGCTGGCGAATGCCTGACCGCGCATCCGCGCGATTCGGGCCGATGGCTTGACCTTCATGCGCTGCGCCGCGCTGAGGGCCAGTTCGGCAGCGGCGCGGTCGTTGCACACTAAGCCCATGTCGCAACCGGCGGTGAGCGCGGCCTCGATGCGGCTCGCGGCGTCGCCGACCACGTGCGCACCGGCCATCGACAGGTCATCGCTGAAGATCACACCGTCGAACTGCAATTCGCCGCGCAGAATGTCCTGCAACCAACGCCGGGAGAAGCCGGCAGGCTGTGAATCGACCTGCGGATAGATGACGTGCGCCGGCATGATTGCGGCCAGTTGCTTGCTGAGTTTGGCGAAAGGCACAAGGTCGTTGGCGCGAATCTCGTCGAGGCTGCGCTCATCATTCGGGATCGCGACGTGGGAATCGGCTTCGGCCCAGCCATGACCGGGGAAGTGCTTGCCGGTGGCCGCCATGCCCGCGCTGTTCATGCCGCGAATGAATGCACCGGCGAGCAGTGCGGCACGCTCGGGGTCACCTTCAAATGAACGGGTGCCGACCACGGCGCTGCGCTGGTAATCCAGATCAAGCACTGGGGCAAAGCTCAGGTCTAGGCCGACGGCCAGCACTTCGGTGGCCATGATCCAGCCGCATTGCTCGGCGAGGTATTCGGCATTCGGGTTGTCGGCAATGGCGCGCATCGCTGGCAGGCGTACGAAGCCTTGGCGCAGGCGCTGCACGCGACCGCCCTCTTGATCGACGGCCAACAGCAAATCCGGGCGAATCGCGCGAATCGCTGCGCTGAGCTCGCGCACCTGACGCGGATGCTCAATGTTGCGCGCAAAAATGATCAGGCCGCCCACTTCGGGCTGACGCAACAATTGGCGATCTTCAGCCGTCAGCCAGGTACCGGCGACGTCCACCATCAACGAGCCTTGCAGGCCAGCAGTCATAGAGATTCCTTGAAAACGAAAAAACCGATGCGCAGAAAATCGCTACCGTGAGCAATGCTCGGCAGGTCGGCAATTTCTGTTTGGATCGGGTTCAGAACGAGAGTCGGCATGGGCGGCTAGCTTAGCGGATACCAGCTGCCGCGCCCACCCGTGCGCGGTTAAACCTTGGCGGCGACCGGCGTTGATTTGCTGCGCGGACGCAGTTGTGCGGTGGCCATGGCAGTGTCAGTGACACCGGTTTCTGCGCGCATACCAGCGGCGAGGAACGGCACCATCAGGCGCATCACTTGTTCGATGGAGGTGTTGACGCCGAAATCGGTCTCGGCGATTGCGCGCAAGGCCTTGATGCCGGACATGCTGAACGCGGCGGCGCCGAGCATGAAGTGCACACGCCAGAACAGCTCGATCGGAGGAATACGTGGCGCGGCTTCGTTGACCAGTAGCATGTAGCGGCGGAACACCTTGCCGTACATGTCTTCCAGATAACGGCGCAAGTGGCCCTGGCTCTGGCTGAATGCGAGGCCGAGCAAGCGCATGAAGATCGACAGATCGTTGCCGCTGCGAGGCTGAACCACGAGGGCCTGCTCGACGAGGATTTCCAGCAGTTCTTCGAGCGTCGGCTTGTTTTCAGGCTTGGCCTGGCGACGCTCCAGCTCTTTGTCGAGGCTGATGCAGAACGGCCCGAGGAAGCGCGAGAACACCGCCTGAATCAGGGCTTTTTTCGAGCCGAAATGATAGTTGACTGCTGCCAGGTTGACGCCAGCCTTGCTGGTGATCAAACGCAATGAGGTTTCAGCGAAACCTTTCTCCGCGAACAACTGCTCGGCAGCATCAAGAATGCGTTCAACGGTTTCCGACTGGGCCATGGCTACTCCGCCTGACAAACACTTGTTTGAAACATACGTTTCAGCCTGTGCGTTGTCAAGCCTGCCGGTTCGTTTTGGGAATGGTCGGTCAGCTATTTAACCACACAAGGCCCACGCATTAATAAGCGCGGCTGCCGACCGTCCGGCGGCGGGCAAAAAAACGGGCATTGCCAAGACCGTTTCACTGTATATAATCCCAGTCACTGTATAAAAAGACAGAGCGATCATTATGCTAAAGCTGACGCCACGCCAAGCCGAGATTCTGGCCTTTATCAAACGTTGCCTCGAAGACAATGGCTATCCGCCAACCCGTGCGGAAATCGCTCAGGAACTGGGCTTCAAGTCGCCGAACGCGGCAGAAGAACACCTCAAGGCACTGGCCCGCAAAGGCGCCATCGAGATGACCCCGGGCGCCTCGCGAGGCATTCGCATTCCTGGCTTCGAAGCCAAGGCTGACGACTCTACCCTGCCGATCATTGGCCGTGTCGCTGCCGGCGCGCCGATCCTCGCTCAGCAGCACATCGAAGAATCCTGCAACATCAATCCCGCCTTCTTCCACCCGCGTGCCGACTATCTGTTGCGCGTGCACGGTATGAGCATGAAGGACATCGGCATTTTCGATGGTGACCTGCTGGCCGTCCACACTACTCGCGAAGCGCGCAATGGCCAGGTTGTCGTCGCCCGCATTGGCGATGAAGTGACCGTCAAACGCTTCAAGCGTGAAGGCAGCAAGGTCTGGCTGATGGCCGAAAACCCTGAGTTCGCCCCTATCGAAGTCGACCTGAAAGATCAGGAACTGGTGATCGAAGGCTTGAGTGTCGGCGTAATCCGCCGCTAAAGGAGGCTTTATGCAGTTCCCACACATACCTCAGCAAACACAACTGCCTTTATTCGAAGCGTTTCTGGCGCAACCGATGGCACCGACCCTCAAAGAAGTGGTCGAGCGCCCGTGGAATGCCGAACCTGAAGTATTCAGTGAGCTGTCACTGCGCGGTGCGGCCGGGAACTGTCTGAACCTGCTTGCCCCGATCCTTCGCGAACTGAGCGAAGATCAGGACGCCCGCTGGCTGACGCTGATTGCACCGCCAGCGAGCCTGACGCAAACCTGGCTGCGAGATGCCGGCCTGAATCGTGAACGCATTCTGCTGCTGCAACCGCGAGGCACTCAGAGCGCCCAGCAACTGGCGTGCGAAGCATTGCGCCTGGGCCGCAGCCACACAGTGGTCACCTGGCTGAATCCGTTGAACAGCAGTTCGCGGCAACAGCTGATCAGCGCTGCACGTACGGGCGACGCTCAAAGCCTGAATATTCGTTTGGGCTGATTAGCGATTAAAAAGCGCTGTGTGAAGCGCAGGGCTTCTCCAGGGACAGAGAAGCCGATCTGAAGCGGCAATGACAAAAAGCTGAAAACAGGCGGGGATCAATGAAGAACCCGCGGCCCCTCGTCCTTATCAAATTCGCCTTCAATCATTCGACCTGCCATCTGCACGCCGACGCTCAACATCGCCTTGGCGATTTCCACGTGCTGGCCCTGCAGGAAGGTCTTGGCATCCTCGGAGAAATCCAGAGTCACCAGAGAACCTTCGTCCTCAGCCCTGCGCAGTTCGATTCGGCCGTCTGGTAACTCGACAATTTCTAGAAAGGACGTTGGCATATAGGTCTGTTCTCCACGAAAGGCAGGGATTATATAGACATCATTCAGGCTTCGCTCGGGATCTTGACCAGCAGCATGTTTCAGATTGCCACCGAGTCAATCCCTGTCAGCACTCGTTCAAACCTTCGCGAAACCGGATGGCCAGACCCTTGAGGTTCTGCCGCCAGCTCTCCAGCTCTTCCCGGCTCAATTCCTGCGGCGGCTCTGCTTCATCCAGATTAACCGCCTGAATCAACGGCTGTGTCACATCACCCTTGGGCTTGTGCGGGACCCGTGGTGGCTGGAACAGCGCCGAGTGTGCCGCCAACAGCTTCGCCAGCCAGGTTTCCGGATTACCCGCCAACTCGACCATTTCAGCCAGTTCGGGAATCGCGATCGACTCCAGCACTTCACGCGTCAATAACGCCTCCGCTCGTGGCGCGCTAGCCTGAGGCAGGCGATAGAAGCCGGCAATCTCATGACACAGCCCCAACAGCGCGCCGTAGAGGTGAAACAACGCCGATTCACGACCAGCCTGAATCAGCGCCAGAGAATTCATTGCCCGCCCTTCTTCAGCGCGAGCCAAGGCTTCCAGCGAAAGGCCGGCGAAATAGATCTTCTGGTTGGTACGGGTATAGAGTTCGTGGGCCATGAAGGCAGTCTCCACAACGAAATAATTGCTTCATACAGGCCGGACAGTGTCGTGGATCAGTTGATCCAACCGCAAGCACAAAACAAAAAGGCCGCATGAAAACCCGAGGGTTCTCATGCGGCCTTTGCAGTATCGGACTAACGCTTACTCGGCCTTGGCCTTTGTACGTTTGTCTTCAACCGTCCACTTGCCGCCGTCGTAGAAAGCCTTCCAACCGGTAGGCTTGCCGTCGACTTCGGTCTGCACGTATTGCTCCTTGGTCTTGCGGCTGTAGCGGATGACCGCTGGCAGACCGTCAGGATCCTTCTTCGGAGCGTCGCAGAGGAAGTGGTACTTCGGATCGATTTCGTCCTTGTGCGGCACAATCTCGATCACCAACGGAGCACGGGTCTCGCGGTTTTTCGGGAACTGGCTGGCCGCCAGGAACAGGCCGGAGGCACCGTCGCGCAGGATGTAGGTGTCGTTGACCTTTTCGCATTTCAGCTCAGGCATCTTCACCGGGTCCATCTTCGGCGGCGCCGCGTCACCGCTCTTCAGCAGTTTGCGGGTGTTCTTGCAGGTCGGGTTGGTGCAGCCGAAGAACTTGCCGAAGCGGCCGGTCTTGAGTTGCATCTCGCTGCCGCACTTGTCGCATTCCAGGCTCGGACCTTCGTAGCCTTTGATGCGATAGCTGCCCTCTTCGATTTCGTAGCCGGCGCAGTCCGGGTTGTTACCGCAGATGTGCAGCTTGCGTTTCTCGTCGAGCAGGTAAGCGTCCATCGCCGTGCTGCAGATCGGGCAGCGATGCTTGCCGCGCAGCACCAGCGATTCCGATTCGCCCTCATCATCAGCAGCGATTTCATCGCCCGGCACCAGATTGACGGTGGCCTTGCAGCGCTCTTTCGGTGGCAGGCTGTAGCCCGAGCAACCGAGGAACACGCCGGTCGATGCGGTACGAATCTGCATCGGACGGCCGCAAGTGGTGCACGGAATATCAGTCATGACCGGCTGGTTGGCACGCATGCCGCTGTCCGGATTTTCGGCCACTTCGAGTTTCTTTTTGAAGTCGCCGTAGAACTCGTCCAGCACGTTTTTCCAGTCGCGCTCGCCCTGAGCCACGTCATCGAGGTTCTCTTCCATGCCGGCGGTGAAGCCGTAATCCATCAGGTTCGAGAAGCTTTCGGACAGACGCTCGGTAACGATATCGCCCATCTTTTCCGAATAGAAACGACGGTTGTGCAGGGTCACGTAACCGCGATCCTGAATGGTCGAAATGATCGCGGCGTACGTCGAAGGACGACCGATGCCGCGTTTTTCCATTTCTTTAACCAGGCTCGCTTCCGAATAACGCGCCGGCGGCTTGGTGAAATGCTGGGACGGATCAAGCTTGATCAGCTTCATCACGTCGCCCTGCGCCATATCTGGCAGAACGTCGTCATCGCCTGGTTTGGCGATCTGCGGCATGACACGGGTGTAACCGTCGAACTTGAGGATGCGGCCCTTGGCGCGCAGCTCGAAATCGCCAGCGCCAACGCTGACAGTGGTCGACAGATATTGTGCCGGCAGCATCTGGCAAGCGAGGAACTGGCGCCAGATCAGCTCGTAGAGACGCTCTGCATCGCGCTCCATGCCCGCCAGCTTGCTTGGAATGGTATTGGCGTCAGAAGGACGAATCGCTTCGTGAGCCTCTTGTGCGCCTTCCTTGCTGCTGTAGACGTTCGGCGTTTCCGGCAGGTACTTCTTGCCGAACTCGTCTTCAATATAGGCACGCGCCATCGTCACGGCGTCAGCCGAGAGGTTGGTCGAGTCGGTACGCATATAAGTGATGTAGCCGGCTTCGTACAGACGCTGGGCCATCATCATGGTTTTTTTCACGCCGAAGCCCAGGCGGTTACTGGCAGCCTGTTGCAGGGTCGAGGTGATGAACGGTGCCGACGGCTTGCTGCTGGTCGGTTTGTCTTCGCGCTTGACGATGCTGTAGCTGGAAGACTTGAGCTTCTCCAGCGCCGCCATGGCCTGGGTTTCATTAAGCGGCTTGAAGGCTTCGCCTTTCTCGCGAGCCACTTCGAAACGCACGGTCGAGCCTTTGGTGGTGCCGAGATCGGCATGCACTTCCCAGTATTCTTCCGGGTTGAACGCACGAATTTCGCGCTCACGCTCCACTACCAGTTTCACGGCAACCGATTGCACGCGACCGGCGGACAGGCCACGGGCGATCTTTGCCCACAGCAGCGGCGAAACCATGTAGCCAACAACGCGGTCGAGGAAGCGACGCGCCTGTTGAGCGTTGACACGATCGATGTCCAGCTCGCCCGGCTTGGAGAACGCTTCCTGAATCGCCTTCTTGGTGATTTCGTTGAACACCACGCGCTTGTAGCGGCTGTCGTCACCACCGATGGCTTCGCGCAGGTGCCAGGCAATGGCTTCCCCCTCGCGATCCAAGTCGGTTGCGAGATAGATGGTGTCAGCATCTTTGGCGAGCCGGCGCAGCTCTTCGATGACTTTCTCTTTGCCCGGGAGGATCTCGTACTTGGCTTTCCAGCCATGATCGGGATCGACACCCATACGCGAGACCAGCTGCTTGCGCGCTTTCTCTTTCGGCGTGAGCACCGGACCTTCGCCCGCAGCAGCCTTGCCGCGCTTGGCGGCGGGCTCTTTGCTGGCGCTAGCCGAACCGCTGGTGGGCAGGTCTCGGATATGGCCGATACTCGACTTCACCACGTATTGGTTACCCAGATACTTGTTGATGGTCTTGGCCTTAGCCGGGGATTCCACAATGACCAGCGATTTGCCCATGGATCAGAAAATTCCTGAATTCTAGAAGTGAAAGGCGGTTGGCGCCTGACGCGGCACCGCTATATATAGTTGATACAAGGTGAGGTCAAGCACAGGGTTCTGTGCGCACTCCCCTTACGCCTTGGAAAAAAGGCTCGGTTCGGCTTGCACCAAAGCAAAGCGTGGCACCTGCTCGCCGTCAACCTCGACCGACTCGAGAAACATGCTCAGAGGGCGCACCCAAAAGCCGTAATCCCCATACAGGGCTTGGTAAAAGACCACTTCTTCTTCGGTCTCGGAATGCCGCGCAACACTGAATACGCGGTACTGCGGACCTTTGTAATGTTGATAGAGCCCAGGTTGTATCGGCATGCTTTGGCCCTCACTCAAATTTTTTCAAAATAAAAACAAAATAAATCCACAAAAACAAAAACCGGGGCACTTGGCCCCGGCTTCCATCGACGAGACGCTTAAACGCGTTCGAAGACGGTGGAGATGCCTTGGCCGAGACCAATGCACATAGTGGCCACCCCGAGGGTGCCGCTATTCTGCTTCATCACGTTCAGCAAGGTGCCGGAAATACGGGCACCGGAGCAACCGAACGGGTGACCCAGGGCGATCGCGCCGCCGTGCAGGTTAACCTTCTCGTTCATCTTGTCGAGTACTTTCAGATCTTTCAGCACTGGCAGGGCCTGTGCAGCGAAAGCTTCGTTGAGCTCGAAGAAGTCGATATCGTTGATGCCAAGACCCGCGCGTTTCAGCGCTTTTTGTGTCGCCGGAACTGGACCATAGCCCATGATCGCCGGATCCACACCCGCCACTGCCATCGAACGGATAACCGCCATTGGCTGGATACCCAGGTCCTGTGCGCGCTGCGCCGACATCACGATCATGCACGAAGCACCGTCAGTGATCTGCGACGAAGTACCGGCAGTCACGGTGCCGCCCTTTGGATTGAAGGCAGGCTTGAGGGCCGCCAGACTTTCCAGTGTGGTTTCCGGACGAATGGTTTCATCGTAGTCGAACAGTTTCAGGAAACCGTTCTCGTCGTAGCCCTGCATCGGGATGATTTCGTCTTTGAACTTGCCTTCCACGGTTGCCTTGTGGGCCAACTGGTGGGAACGCACGCCGAAAGCGTCCTGCTGTTCGCGAGTGATGCCGTGCATTTTGCCGAGCATTTCAGCGGTCAGACCCATCATGCCCGAGGCTTTCGCCGCATACAGCGACATGTGCGGGTTCGGATCGACACCGTGCATCATGCTCACGTGCCCCATATGCTCGACGCCGCCAACCACGAACACGTCACCGTTACCGGTCATGATCGCTTGCGCAGCAGTGTGCAGCGCGCTCATCGACGAGCCACACAGGCGGCTGACGGTCTGGCCGGCAGCAGTGTGCGGGATCTGGGTCATCAGCGACGCCATGCGCGCGATGTTCCAGCCCTGCTCCAGGGTCTGGTTTACGCAGCCCCAGATCACGTCTTCGACTTCGTTCGGGTCAACCTTGACGTTGCGTTCCAGCAGTTTGCTGATCAGGTGCGCCGACATGTCTTCAGCGCGGGTGTTGCGGTGCATGCCGCCCTTGGAGCGGCCCATCGGAGTACGACCGAAGTCGACAATCACGACGTCTCTTGGATTCAAGCTCATAAAATTTCACTCTCGCTCAAAAGTTGGGACGCTTAACCGAAGAACCGTTGGCCGGTTTTGGCCATTTCACGCAGTTTCGCGGTCGGGTGGTACAGCGCGCCCAAATCAGCGTACTGGTCAGCCAGGGCAACGAACTCGGCAACACCGATCGAGTCGATGTAGCGCAGCGCACCGCCACGGAATGGAGGGACACCGATACCGTA
>NZ_JBIVGT010000053.1:0-10878 GCF_044748825.1 Pseudomonas sp. NPDC089741
ACGAACACTTCACCGTGCTGGAACGGGCTCATGGTGCCCGGGTCAACGTTGATGTACGGATCCAGCTTAAGCATGGTGACCTTAAGCCCCCGCGCCTCCAGGATAGCCGCCAATGAAGCCGAGGCAATGCCTTTCCCCAATGAAGAAACAACACCGCCCGTGACGAATATGTAGCGCGTCATGAAAAACCCTAGAAGTCTGCGTTAAAGCGGTACGAGCCGCCGGGGAAAGCGAAGGAAGGCCGAAGCCCCCGATCCCCTGCATTAATCACAGTGCACCTTTCAAAAAAACCGCCGCGTTGGGACAGACCGGCAGATGAAACACCGGTAGGTTGCTCGCTACACATTTTTTGGAATCGCCCAGCAAAGACTGCTTGGTAATCGGCAACTCCTGCAATTCAGGCGAATCCACAGAAGTTGTATCAAGAAGGGAGCGTAGTCTACCGGAATGCTCCTTTCAGCTCAAACCTTGATCTTCGTCTGTTGGCTGCCAATGCAATTGCCAGCCGTCCTGCCCATTGCCATCAAGCCCCGGCAGGTTCGCCACCGCGAGCAATTCGTCAGCGCGAAACAGCAGCGGCAATCTGCCACGGACGAACCCCGGCACCGCGCGCTCATTGAGCAGGCGCTTGAGGTCGCGATGCCCGCGATTCGCCAGATGCATGACTTCGCCACCTTGCCGATAGGCAATGCGCAACGGCCCGCAAGGCGCCTGCCCGCTGAACATGACACGGCCGTTATCGGCCAAGCGTAGCGCCGACGCCGGCGTCTGCCACCCGCAACCGATCACTGGCGTGCGCAGCCAGTCACCGCTGAGCCACCACACACGACCGGCGCTGCGGTGCAGCTCGCCATCGGCCAGACGCCAGATCGGCGCGGCATCGGCGGCGGCATCGCAGAGATCCGTCCAACCCGACCAATGGTCACTATCTGGCAGTCGCGTGAAGGGTTCGAGCCAGTGGCTGAGCGCATTTCGTTGACGCGCGGCAGACAGCGCAGTCAGTGGCGCCAGTTCCAGCGATGGCAATCCCAGCCATTGGAAATCATGCGCGGAGTTGGCGTGCGCCAGATCCATCTGCGCCAGTTCATCAAGCAATCCCTGCGCCTCACGCAGATGCGCGGCGCTGCGAGCCATGCTCGCCTGCGCTTGCGGCCAGCGCTCGGTCAGCAGCGGCATGACCTGATGGCGCAGGTAATTGCGCGAGAACTGCCGATCCTGATTTGACGGATCTTCGATCCAGGTCAATTGATGAACCCGCGCATAGTCCTCCAGCTCGGCGCGAGAGACATCCAGCAACGGCCGAATCAGCGCGCCCTGCCCCACCGGCCGTTGCTGCGGCATCCCTGACAACCCACGCACCCCGGCGCCGCGCAGGAGCCGGAACAACAGCGTTTCTGCCTGATCATCGCGATGCTGGCCGGTGAGTAACGCGTCATTGGTTTGTGTCAGCGAACCGAACACCGCGTATCGCGCATCCCGCGCCGCCCGCTCCAGACTCGCGCCCGGTTGCACCGTCACGCGCTCGATCAGCAGCGGCACACCCAACGCAGCGCAAACGGACTGACAATGTTGCGGCCACGCATCAGCCACAGCCTGAAGGCCGTGATGGACATGGACAGCGCTTAGCGGAGGGAGGGATTCGGATTTCGCCAGAGAGGCAAGCAGATGCAGCAGGACAGTGGAGTCGAGGCCACCGGAGAAGGCGATACGCCAATGAGCGGCATTGCGCCAAGGTTCCAGGCTCAGTAACAGCCGTGAAGGCAAATCACTCTTCGAAGGACTCATGAAAATTGATCACTTCTCAAAAAATCCCTGTAAGAGCTGCCGCAGGCTGCGATCTTTTGACTTTGTCTTTTAAGATCAAAAGATCGCAGCCTGCGGCAGATCCTACAGGGGTATTGCGTTCGACTTAGAGGCCGTAGCTCATCAGTCGATCATAACGGCGCTTCAACAGCGCTTCGTTATCGAACTTCTTCAGCATCGCCAGTTGCGAGCTCAGCTCGGCACGGATCGATGCAGCCGCAGTGGCCGGGTCACGGTGGGCGCCGCCCAGAGGCTCGCCAATCACCTTGTCGACAATGCCCAGGCCTTTCAGACGCTCGGCGGTGATGCCCATCGCTTCAGCGGCATCCGGCGCTTTTTCGGCGGTTTTCCACAGAATCGAGGCGCAACCTTCCGGCGAGATCACCGCGTAGGTCGAGTATTGCAGCATGTTCAGTTGATCGCAGACACCGATCGCCAGTGCACCACCGGAACCACCTTCACCGATAACGGTGGCGATGATCGGGGTCTTCAGGCGCGACATCACACGCAGGTTCCAGGCAATCGCTTCGCTCTGGTTGCGCTCTTCAGCGTCGATACCTGGGTAAGCCCCCGGGGTGTCGATGAAGGTCAGGATCGGCATTTTGAAACGCTCGGCCATTTCCATCAGACGGCAAGCCTTGCGGTAGCCTTCCGGACGCGGCATGCCGAAGTTGCGGCGCACCTTCTCACGCACTTCACGGCCCTTCTGATGACCGATGATCATCACCGGCTGGTCTTCCAGACGAGCGATACCGCCGACGATGGCAGCGTCGTCGGAGAAGTGACGGTCACCGTGCAGTTCGTCGAACTCGGTGAAGATGTGCTGGATGTAGTCCAGCGTGTACGGGCGTTTCGGGTGACGCGCCAGGCGTGCGATCTGCCAGCTGGTCAGCTTGCCGAAGATGTCTTCGGTCAGCGTTTTGCTCTTGTCCTGCAGGCGGGAGATCTCATCGCCGATATTCAGCGAATTGTCATTACCGACCAAGCGCAACTCTTCGATCTTGGCTTGCAGGTCGGCGATCGGCTGTTCGAAATCTAGAAAATTCGGGTTCATAGGCGTCCGTCTTGGGTCGTGTCCCAAATGAGCTTGGGCCGGCCGGTTGTCTATTCGCGCCCTACCTTAAGGGAGAGGCGCGCTGAGGTCGAGATTAAAAATTCAGGTCGCGGGCGAGCGCCATGATGGCACTCGCCGGTCAACGGTATTGGAGGAAGACGTTGTCTCGCCCGAACTGGTCACGCAGTGCTTGAATCAACGCATCTGCCGGATCGATTCGCCAGGTCTCGCCAAACTGCAGCAAGGTCTTCGCATCCGGGCTGGTGTACTCCATGGTCACCGGGCACGCGCCGCGGTGACGCTTGAGCAAATCCCCCAACCAGCGTAGCTGATCGCCTTTCAGGTCCTGGGTTTGCAGCTTCAGGCGCAGGCTCTCGGCAAGGTTGGTACGCGCATCTTCCATACTCATCACACGCTTGACCCGCAGGCGCAGGCCGCCGGAGAAGTCGTCGTTGCTGACTTCGCCTTCGACCACCACCATCGCATCGGTCTGCAACAGCGATTGCGCCGAATGGAACGCATCGGCAAACAGCGACGCCTCGATGCGCCCCGAGCGGTCGTCGAGGGTGATGAAGCCCATCTTGTCGCCCTTCTTGTTCTTCATCACCCGCAGGGCAATGATCATCCCCGCGATGGTCTGGGTATCGCGGGCCGGTTTCAGGTCAATGATGCGCTGACGGGCGAAACGGCGGATCTCGCCTTCGTATTCGTCGATCGGGTGACCGGTCAGGTACAGGCCCAGGGTATCTTTCTCACCCTTGAGGCGTTCTTTGAGGGTCAACTCCTTGGCCTTGCGATGCACAGCGTAAACGTCGGCATCTTCCTCGACGAACAGCCCGCCAAACAGGTCGGCGTGGCCGCTGTCGTGAGTGCGCGCGGTCTGTTCGGCGGATTTGATCGCCTCTTCCATTGCCGCCAGCAACACCGCGCGATTGCGGTCGATGTTGGCCTGATAAGCCTTTTGCTCTTCATGGAAGTACGGGCCGAGACGATCCAGCGCACCGCTGCGGATCAAACCGTCCAGAGTGCGCTTGTTGATGCGTTTGAGGTCGACCCGGGCGCAGAAATCGAACAGATCCTTGAACGGCCCGTTCTCGCGCGCCTCAGTGATCGCCTCGACTGGCCCTTCGCCCACACCCTTGATCGCGCCGAGACCATAAATGATGCGGCCTTCGTCGTTCACCGTGAACTTGAATTCCGAAGTATTCACATCCGGCGCGTCGAGACGCAGCTTCATGGTGCGAATTTCTTCGATCAAGGTCACGACCTTGTCGGTGTTGTGCATGTCCGCCGACAGTACCGCGGCCATGAACGGCGCCGGGTAGTGGGTTTTCAGCCAGGCGGTCTGGTAAGAGACCAAGCCGTAAGCGGCAGAGTGAGACTTGTTGAAACCGTAACCGGCGAATTTTTCCACCAGGTCGAAAATGTTACCGGCGAGGTCGGCTTCGATATTGTTGGTCTTGCAACCTTCAATGAAACCGCCGCGCTGCTTGGCCATCTCTTCGGGCTTTTTCTTACCCATCGCCCGGCGCAGCATGTCCGCACCGCCGAGGGTGTAGCCGGCCATGACCTGGGCAATCTGCATCACCTGTTCCTGATACAGAATGATGCCGTAGGTCGGCGCCAATACTGGCTTGAGGCCTTCGTACTGGTAGTCGGAGTGCGGGTACGCCAGCTCGGCGCGACCGTGCTTACGGTTGATAAAGTCGTCAACCATGCCCGATTGCAGCGGGCCCGGACGGAACAGGGCGACCAGTGCGATCAAGTCTTCCAGACAGTCGGGCTTGAGCTTTTTGATCAGCTCTTTCATGCCCCGGGATTCAAGCTGGAACACCGCCGTGGTTTCCGCTTTTTGCAGCAGCGTGTACGTCGGTTTGTCGTCGAGCGGGATGAACGCGATATCCAGCGGCGGCTCGTCGACCTTGGCGCGGTCGCGGTTGATGGTCTTCAGTGCCCAGTCGATCACCGTCAGCGTCCGCAGACCGAGGAAGTCGAACTTCACCAGACCGGCCGCTTCAACATCGTCCTTGTCGAACTGGGTTACCAGACCGTCACCGGCCTCGTCGCAATAGATCGGCGAGAAGTCGGTCAGTTTGGTCGGGGCGATCACCACACCACCGGCGTGTTTACCAACGTTACGCACGACGCCTTCGAGCTTGCGCGCCATCTCCCAGATTTCTGCGGCTTCTTCATCGACCTTGATGAAGTCACGGAGGATTTCTTCCTGCTCGTAGGCTTTTTCCAGGGTCATGCCGACTTCGAACGGAATCATCTTCGACAGACGATCCGCCAGGCCGTAGGACTTGCCCTGCACCCGCGCCACGTCGCGCACCACAGCCTTAGCGGCCATGGAACCGAAAGTGATGATCTGGCTTACCGCGTTGCGCCCGTATTTCTCGGCCACGTAGTCGATCACGCGGTCACGACCGTCCATGCAGAAGTCGACGTCGAAGTCGGGCATCGATACCCGTTCCGGGTTAAGGAAACGTTCGAACAGCAGGTCGTATTCCAGCGGGTCGAGGTCGGTGATCTTCTGCACGTAGGCCACCAGCGATCCCGCACCCGAACCACGGCCCGGGCCTACCGGTACCCCGTTGCTCTTGGCCCACTGGATAAAGTCCATAACGATCAGGAAGTAACCGGGGAAGCCCATCTGGATGATGATATCCAGCTCGAAATTCAAGCGATCGACGTAGACCTGACGCTTGGCTTCGTAGTCTTCGGTGGTGTCCTTGGGCAGCAGCACCGCCAAGCGTTCTTCGAGGCCGTCGAAGGAGACTTTGCGGAAATACTCGTCGATGGTCATGCCATCGGGAATCGGGAAGTTGGGCAGGAAGTGCGTGCCCAGTTTCACTTCGATGTTGCAGCGTTTGGCGATTTCGACGGTGTTTTCAATCGCGTCGGGAATATCGCTGAACAGCTCGATCATTTCCTCGGCGCTTTTCAGGTATTGCTGATCGCTGTAATTCTTCGACCGGCGCGGATCGTCGAGGGCGCGGCCCTCACCGATGCACACGCGGGTTTCGTGGGCGGCGAAGTCTTCCTGCTTGATGAACCGCACATCGTTGCTCGCCACCAGCGGCGCGCCGAGCTTGTCGGCAAGGGCCACGGCACCGTGCAGTTGCTCTTCATCGTTGGGGCGGTTGGTGCGCTGGATTTCCAGATAGAAACGATCCGGGAACACCGTCATCCACTCGCGCGCCAAGGTTTCGGCTTCAGCCGGGTTGCCGCCGATCAGCGCCATGCCGATCTCGCCTTCTTTGGCGGCGGACAGCATGATCAGGCCTTCATTGGCTTCGGCAACCCACTGGCGCTCGATGATGATCATGCCGTTGCGCTGGCCTTCGATGAAGCCGCGCGAGATCAACTCGGTGAGGTTGCGATAGCCCTTGGCGTTCATCACCAACAGGCTGAGACGGCTCAGCGGCGCGTCCGGGTCTTTGTTCGATAGCCACAGGTCGGCGCCGCAGATCGGCTTGATCCCGGCGCCCATGGTGTTTTTATAGAATTTGACCAGGGAACACATGTTGTTCTGGTCGGTGACCGCGACCGCCGGCATGTTCATGGCGGTCAGCGCCTTGACCAGCGGCTTGATCCGTACCAGCCCGTCGACCAGCGAGTATTCAGTGTGCAGGCGTAGATGAACGAATGAAGCCGGCATAGTGATCCTGTCCAGTTACATAGAGACAACAAGGCCCGGATTGTACCGGGCCTCGAACAAAACATCAGCCTTGCGACTAAACCTGCGTGAGGCCTTCCAGCGCTTCATAAGCCTGACGTACCGGGGCGAACGAGCGCCGGTGAATCGGCGTCGGGCCAAGCCGCACCAACGCTTCCAGATGAACGGGCGTCGGGTAGCCTTTATGGCCACCGATACCGTAACCCGGGTAGATCAATTCGAATGCGGCCATTTCTCGGTCACGGCTGACCTTGGCCAGAATCGACGCGGCGGCGATGGCCGGCACCTTGCCGTCACCCTGAATCACGGCTTCGGCGCGCATCGGCAGTTGCGGGCAGCGGTTACCGTCGATCATCGCCAGTTTCGGCTGGATGTGCAGGCCAGCTACCGCGCGCTGCATGGCGAGCATGGTCGCGTGCAAAATATTCAGCTCGTCGATTTCTTCGACTTCGGCGCGGGCAATGCACCAGCTCAGGGATTTTTCGATGATTTCGTCGTAGAGCTTTTCGCGCTTGGCTTCGGTGAGTTTTTTCGAGTCGTTGAGACCAAGAATCGGCCGGTTCGGGTCGAGGATCACCGCTGCTGTCACCACGGCACCGCACAACGGGCCACGACCGACTTCATCGACACCGGCGACCAACTCCTCGACTTCGGCGACCAGAGTAAAGTCCAGGCCCATCTGCATGCTTGTCTTGCTCATTATTTTTGACCGATCAGGTTAAGGACGGCGTCCGCCGCCTGATTGGAGGCATCCCG
Source organism: Pseudomonas sp. NPDC089741 (assembly GCF_044748825.1). NCBI lineage: Bacteria > Pseudomonadati > Pseudomonadota > Gammaproteobacteria > Pseudomonadales > Pseudomonadaceae > Pseudomonas > Pseudomonas sp. NPDC089741. The sequence continues at coordinate 7,293 of NZ_JBIVGT010000053.1, forward strand.
GCGCAGCGTGCGGTGGATCTCGTCGAAACCGCGAGTCTGCTCTTCGCCACCTTCGATCAGCGGCGACAGGGTCTGCGCCAGTGCTTCGACTGTCGCATCATCCTGCAACAATTCTGGCACCAGCAAACGCTGAGCGAGCAGGTTCGGCAGCGACACATACGGGCTCTTGACCATGCGCTTGAGAATCCAGAATGTCAGCGGCGCCAGGCGGTAAGCCACCACCATTGGCCGCTTGTACAGCAATGCTTCGAGGGTGGCGGTGCCGGAGGCGATCAACACCGCATTGCACGCGGCCAGGGCCAGATGCGACTTGCCGTCGAGCAGGGTCACCGGCAGATCGCGGCCGGCGAGCAGCTCTTCCAGTTGCACGCGACGTTCCGGGTTGGCGCACGGAATGACAAAGCGCACACCTGGGCGCATGGCGCGCAGACGTTCGGCGGTGTCGAGGAACAGCCCACCCAACCGAGACACTTCGCCGCCACGGCTGCCGGGCATCAACGCTACCAGCGGCCCGTCGGGCAGGCCCAACTCAGAGCGCGCCGCAGCGCGATCGGCTTCCAGTGGAATGGTATCGGCCAGCGTGTGGCCAACGAACCGGACTGGCACGCCTTTCTCTTCGTAGAATTTCGCTTCGAACGGCAGCAGCGTCAGCATCAGATCGCAGCCTTCGCGGATCTTCAGCACCCGCTTCTGGCGCCACGCCCACACCGACGGGCTGACGTAATGCACGGTCTTGATCCCGGCCTGACGCAGCTTCAGTTCGATGTTGAGATTGAAATCCGGTGCGTCGATACCGATGAACACATCCGGTTTCTCGGCGATCAGCATGGCGATCAGGTCTTTGCGGCGCTTGAGCAACTCACGCAGGCGACCAAGAACTTCCACCAGGCCCATGACCGACAAGCGCTCCATGGGAAAGTAAGAAGTCAGGCCTTCAGCCTGCATCAACGGACCGCCGACGCCGATGAACTCGACCGCCGGATGCTGCGCCTTGAGGGCGCGCATGAGACCGGCGCCGAGAATGTCACCGGAAGCCTCACCCGCCACCAGCGCAATACGCAGATTGGCCATGATCAGCGAGTGATGCCGCGAGTCGACGACTGGATCGAGTCACGGAATATCGCGACTTCGGGGAACTGTGCCGCCGGCTCAACCAGCTCTGCGAGTGCCTGCTCGACCGTCAGACCCTGACGGTAGACGGTTTTGTAGGCGCGACGCAGGGTATGGATGGCGTCTTCGCTGAAACCGCGACGACGCATGCCTTCGAAGTTCATGCTGCGCGCTTCTGCCGGGTTGCCAAACACGGTAACGAACGCCGGAACGTCCTTGCCGATGGCGGTGCCCATCCCGGAAAAGCTGTGCGCGCCGATGTGGCAATACTGGTGAACCAGGGTAAAACCGGAGAGGATCGCCCAGTCATCAACGTGCACATGGCCAGCCAACGCCGTGTTGTTGACCAGAATGCAGTTGTTGCCGATGACGCTGTCGTGGCCGATGTGGGCATAGGCCATGATCAGGTTGTGATCACCCAGGGTGGTTTCCGAGCGGTCCTGCACGGTGCCACGGTGAATCGTCACGCCTTCGCGGATGACATTGTGATCACCGATGACCAGACGGGTTTCTTCACCTTTGTATTTCAGATCGGGCGTGTCTTCGCCTACCGAGGAAAACTGGTAGATGCGATTGTGCTTGCCGATACGCGTCGGGCCTTTGAGGATTACATGCGGCCCGATCACGGTCCCCTCGCCGATTTCCACACCTGCGCCGATGATCGACCACGGGCCGACCTCGACGCCGTCAGCCAGTATGGCCGACGGATCGATGATTGCGCGAGGGTCAATCAAACTCATAGCTTGCGTTCCGCACAGATGATTTCAGCCGAGCAGACCGGCTTGCCGTCGACCGAAGCCTGGCATTCGAACTTCCAGATCTGACGCTTGCAGCTGATGAACTTGGCTTCCAGGATCAACTGGTCGCCCGGCAACACAGGCTGGCGGAAGCGCAATTTGTCGGAACCGACGAAGTAGTAAAGCGTGCCGTCGGCAGGCTTCACATCAAGCATTTTGAAACCGAGGATCCCGGCAGCCTGAGCCATCGCTTCGATGATCAGTACGCCCGGCATGATTGGATGCGCCGGGAAGTGACCATTGAAGAACGGTTCATTGATGCTGACATTCTTGTAGGCGCGAATGCGCTTGCCTTCAGTGTCCAGTTCCACCACCCGGTCCACCAGCAGGAACGGGTAACGGTGAGGCAGGTATTCGCGAATCTCGTTGATGTCCATCATTTCGGGGGGAAGCCTATGTAAAGATTGGGAGCGCGACTGACGCGCACTCCTCTAGCAAATCAAGGAGGCAGTCTAGAGGCTGTGCACACTTGATATGGAAATGGTATCAGCCATCTGATGAAGCATTGCCGTCAGGGGTCACTTCCCCTACGCGCTTTTCCAGCTGTTTCAAACGTCGCGCGATGTCATCGAGCTGACGAATACGGGCCGCGCTTTTGCGCCATTCGGCCGCTGGTTGCATGGCTGTACCGGAAGAGTAGGCGCCTGGCTCGGTAATCGAGTGCGTCACCATGGTCATCCCGGTGAGGAAAACGTTGTCGCAAATATCAATGTGGCCAACCAGCCCTACACCACCGGCGAGCATGCAATGCTTGCCGATTTTGGTGCTGCCGGAAATGCCGACACACGCGGCCATGGCGGTGTGATCACCGACCTGGACGTTGTGCGCAATCTGGATCTGATTGTCGAGCTTCACGCCATTGCCGATCACGGTATCGGCGAGCGCACCGCGGTCGATCGCGGTATTCACGCCAATCTCGACATCGTCGCCGATGGTCACGCCACCGATCTGGGCGATTTTCTGCCAAATGCCTTTTTCGTTGGCGAAACCGAAACCTTCGCCGCCGAGCACTGCACCGGACTGGATAACCACACGCTTGCCGATGCGCACGTCGTGATACAGCGTAACGCGCGGCGCGAGCCAGCCGCCTTCGCCGATTTCACTGCGCGCGCCGATGAAGCATTGCGCCCCCAATGTCACGTTTGCCGCAATCCGCGCTCCGGCCTCGATCACCACGAATGGGCCGATACTGGCGGTTGGATCAACCACGGCATCAGGCGCAATCACCGCAGACGAGTGGATACCCGCCGCTGCTTTTGGCTTTGGATCGAACAGGTGGGAGATACGCGCGTAAGCCAGGTAAGGATCAGGCACCACCAATGCATTACCGGCAAAACCTTCGGCATCGGCCTCTTTGAGCAGCAATGCAGCTGCCTGCGAGCCCGCCAGGTATTTGCGATATTGAGGGTTTGCCAGAAAGCTCAACTGAGCTGGGCCAGCCTCTTGCAAAGTGGCTAGCCCAGTAATTTGCTTCTCCGGGTCGCCACGCAGGGTGGCGCCGAGGAACTCGGCCAATTGGCCGAGTTTGATAGTCACGGTCATGGGTTACTTCAGCTGATTCATGCGCTCGATAACCTGGCGCGTGATGTCGTACTGAGGTTTGACATCAATCACTGCGCCACGCTCGAACACCAGGTCAAAACCAACTATCTAGATGACGTCTTCCACTGCGCTCTCCA
>NZ_JBIVGT010000053.1:10888-13706 GCF_044748825.1 Pseudomonas sp. NPDC089741
CCTGACGGTGCGAACGCTGACGCGCTTTCAGCGAGTTGTGCAGGCGACGGCAGACCGCGAAGTAGCACTGCTCGGCCAGAGTTTCGGCTTCAGTTGCTTGAGCATTTCGCGGTCGGCAACGGCTTTGGCTTCGTTCAGCTCTTTGGACTGGAACTGAAAGTCACGGGCCTTTTGCTTGAATTCCAGCTCCAGACGCTCACGCTCGCCTTGCTGCATCTTGTCGCCACCGGCCATCAGACGGTCCTGAATGCCTTTGGCGCTGCTTTCCAGGGTCTTCAGTTTGGTCAGTTGCGGGCCGAATTTTTTCTCGGCATCGACGGCGTATTTCTTCGCCGCGTCAGATTCCAGCAAAGCCATCTGATAGTTCAGAACGGCGATTTTCATGTCGGCAAATGCCGGGCCTGCCACCATCAAGGAGGCCAGGAGAACCAATTGAGTCAACTTACGCACGATGCACTCCTACAAAATCCATTGTCGTTATCTTGGGTCAGACGCTTAGAACGTCTGGCCGAGGGAGAATTGGAACACTTGAGTTTCAGCGTCATCCGGTTTCTTGATCGGCATGGCCAACGCGAAGCTCAGAGGACCCAGTGCGGTGACCCAGGTCACACCCACACCCACGGAACTTGCCATGTTGCTCAGGCTGATGTCGTTGCACTTGGTGTTCGACGTCGAGCCGTTGGCATTGGTAGTGTCCTTGCACTGCGAGTCAAATACGTTACCCACATCCCAGAATACCGAAGTACGCAGGGAACGCTGATCCTTGACGAATGGCAGCGGGAACAGAACCTCGACACCACCCTGGATCAGGACGTTACCGCCGAACGGCAGTGGATCCTGGTCCGGGTCAGCCAGCGTACCCGGGTTGGTGCCTCGGCTTGGTGTACTACGCGGGCCGAGGGTGCTGTCCTTGAAGCCACGAACCGAGTTGAAACCACCAGCATAGTAGTTTTCATAGAACGGCAAGCCGTCAGTCGAACCGTAACCGTCGCCATAACCCAGCTCGGTGTGCAGACGCAGGGTGTAGTTCTCGGTGATCGGCTGGAACAGCTGACCGCGGTAATCAAGTTTGTAGAACGACAGGTCGCTGCCCGGAATGGTGGTTTCCAGGGTCAGGCTCTGGGAACGACCACGGGTCGGCAATACACCTTTGTTCAGGGTCGACTCGGACCAGCCGGCCGAAGCCTTGAAGTTCAGGTACTTGTCGCCTTCCTTGTTAACGAAGTCGAAAATCTCGTCAACGGTGTAAGTACCGGTCTTGATCTCGTCCTGTTGCGCGGACAGACCGAAGGTCAGGCGCGAAGTCTCGCTGATCGGGTAGCCGATGTTGACGCCGGCACCCAGGCTGTCTACCGCATAGCTTGCTACGTCGACGTCGAGGTCTTTGTAGTCGGTGGTGCGATAGAACGCGTTGTAGCCCAGGCTCACGCCATCGGCGGTCCAGTACGGGTCAACGTAGCCGAAGTTGTAGCGGCTCTGGTATTCGCTTCGGGTCAGACCGACGCTGACGCGGTTACCGGTACCGAGGAAGTTGTTCTGGGTGATCGAACCACCGAGGATCAGACCGGCACTCTGGGCGAAACCGACACTCGCGGTAATCGAACCGGAAGCCTGCTCTTCAACGGCGTAGTTCACGTCCACCTGGTCGTCGACACCTGGCACAGCCGGGGTTTCGACGTTGACTTCCTTAAAGAAGCCCAGACGCTCAAGACGGGTCTTGGATTGGTCGATCAGGTAGGTCGAAGCCCAGCCGCCCTCCATCTGACGCATTTCACGACGCAGCACTTCGTCTTCCGACTTGGTGTTGCCACGGAAGTTGATACGGTTGACGTAGGCGCGCTTGCCCGGATCGACAGCAAACAGGATGTCGACGGTGTGGTCGTCATCGTGTGGCTGAGGCACGCCGTTGACGTTGGCGAAGGTGTAACCCTCGTTACCCAGACGACGGGTGATCAGTTCGGACGTAGTGGTCATCAGCTTGCGCGAGAACACCTGGCCTTTCTGCACCAGCAACAACGATTTGACCTGATCTTCAGGGACTTTCAGATCACCGCTGAGTTTGACGTCACGAACGGTGTACTTCTCGCCTTCGGTCACGTTGACGGTGATGTAGACGTGCTTCTTGTCCGGGGTGATGGACACCTGGGTCGAAGCGATATCCATGTTGATATAGCCACGGTCCAGGTAGTAGGAACGCAGACGCTCCAGGTCACCAGACAGTTTTTCACGGGCGTACTTGTCATCGTTCTTGAAGAACGACAGCCAGTTGGTGGTTTTCAGTTCGAACAGGTCGGTCAGGTCTTCCTCGGGGAAAACCGTGTTGCCCACCACGTTGATGTGCTGAATGGCCGCAACGGTGCCTTCGTTGATCTTCACTTTCAGACCAACGCGGTTACGCGGCTGCGATACCACTTCGGTATCGACGGTAGCCGAATAGCGGCCTTGCGCGACGTACTGACGTTGCAGTTCGTTACGCACGCCTTCGAGGGTGGCACGCTGGAAGATCTCGCCTTCGGAGAGACCGGATTGCTTGAGGCCCTTCATCAGGTCTTCAGTTGAGATCGCCTTGTTACCTTCGATCTCGATACTGGCGACGGATGGACGCTCGACAACCGTGATTACCAGAACGTTGCCTTCGCGGCCCAGCTGGATATCTTGAAAGAAACCGGTTTTGAACAACGCACGAGTGGATTCCACCAGGCGACGATCATCCGCCTGCTCACCGACGTTCAACGGCAAGGCACCAAAGACGCTACCCGCGGAGACCCGCTGGAGGCCATTGACGCGACTATCTGGGATAGTGAAGGACTCGGCGTGG
>NZ_JBIVGT010000054.1:0-5735 GCF_044748825.1 Pseudomonas sp. NPDC089741
CAGGCTCCGGAGTCCCGGTACGGCCGCGTCGAGGTCAGCCACGTCAGCCTGAACGACGACGTCGTGGAAGGCCTCGCCTGCCTCGACATCCCGGCATTCTCCGTCCAGTACCACCCGGAAGCTGCGGCCGGCCCGCACGATGCCGCCTACCTGTTCGACCGTTTCATCGACCTGATGGAAGGCACCCGGGACGGGAAGAACGCCAACGAGTCCAAGGATCCCGTGGACTCAGCACACCCCGTTGAGGGCGCCGACGCGCCGAAGAACTCCGACACCAAGACTGAGGACAAGAAGTAATGCCCAAGAGAACTGACCTGAAGAGCGTCCTGGTCATCGGTTCCGGCCCGATCGTCATCGGCCAGGCCGCCGAATTCGACTACTCCGGCACCCAGGCGCTGCGCGTCCTCAAGGAGGAAGGCCTGCGCGTCATCCTCGTGAACTCCAACCCGGCCACCATCATGACCGACCCGGACATGGCCGACGCGACCTACATCGAGCCGATCAAGTGGCAGACCGTTGCCAAGATCATCGAGAAAGAGCGTCCGGACGCCGTGCTGCCAACCATGGGCGGCCAGACCGCTCTGAACTGCGCCCTGGATCTGGAGCGCGAAGGCATTCTGGAGAAGTTCGGCGTGGAAATGATCGGCGCCAACGCCGACACCATCGACAAGGCTGAAGACCGTTCGCGTTTCGACAAGGCGATGAAATCCATCGGCCTGGCGTGCCCGCGTTCCGGTATCGCGCACAGCATGGAAGAGGCCAACGCGGTTCTCGAAACCCTCGGCTTCCCGTGCATCATCCGTCCGTCCTTCACCATGGGCGGCACCGGCGGCGGTATCGCTTACAACCGTGAAGAGTTCGAAGAAATCTGCGCCCGTGGTCTGGACCTGTCGCCGACCAAAGAGCTGCTGATCGACGAATCGCTGATCGGCTGGAAAGAATATGAGATGGAAGTTGTCCGCGACAAAAAGGACAACTGCATCATCGTCTGCTCGATCGAAAACTTCGACCCGATGGGCGTGCACACCGGTGACTCGATCACTGTCGCGCCAGCACAGACCCTGACCGACAAGGAATACCAGATCCTGCGTAACGCCTCGCTGGCGGTACTGCGCGAGATCGGCGTCGAGACTGGCGGTTCCAACGTGCAGTTCGGTATCTGCCCCGACACTGGCCGTATGGTCGTGATCGAAATGAACCCGCGCGTATCGCGCTCCTCGGCCCTGGCTTCGAAAGCCACCGGTTTCCCGATCGCCAAAGTCGCGGCCAAACTGGCTGTGGGCTACACCCTCGACGAGCTGTCGAACGACATCACTGGCGGCAAGACCCCGGCGTCCTTCGAGCCGTCGATCGACTACGTCGTGACCAAGCTGCCACGCTTCGCCTTCGAGAAATTCGCCAAGGCTGACGCGCGTCTGACCACTCAAATGAAGTCGGTCGGTGAAGTCATGGCCATCGGCCGGACTTTCCAGGAATCCCTGCAGAAAGCCCTGCGCGGTCTGGAAGTCGGTGTTTGCGGTCTGGACGAGAAGCTCGACCTGAGCAACCCGGAAAGCATGAGCGTACTCAAGCGTGAACTGACCGTGCCGGGCGCCGAGCGCATCTGGTACGTGGCAGACGCTTTCCGCGCCGGCATGACTGTCGAAGAAATCTTCGCCATGAACATGATCGACCCGTGGTTCCTGGTGCAGATCGAAGATCTGATCAAGGACGAAGAGAAGGTCAAGACCCTCGGTCTGTCCGCTATCGACCGCGACCTGATGTACAAGCTCAAGCGCAAAGGCTTTTCCGATCAGCGTCTGGCCAAGCTGCTGGGTGTGACCGAGAAGAACCTGCGGACTCACCGTCACAAGCTGGAAGTGTTCCCGGTCTACAAGCGCGTTGACACCTGCGCCGCCGAGTTCGCCACCGACACCGCTTACCTCTATTCGACTTACGAAGAAGAGTGCGAAGCCGCGCCGTCGGGCCGCGACAAGATCATGATCCTGGGCGGTGGCCCGAACCGTATCGGCCAAGGTATCGAGTTCGACTACTGCTGCGTTCACGCTGCCCTCGCACTGCGCGAAGACGGCTACGAAACCATCATGGTCAACTGCAACCCGGAAACCGTTTCCACGGATTACGACACCTCCGATCGTCTGTACTTCGAATCGGTGACGTTGGAAGACGTGCTGGAAATCTGCCGCGTCGAGAAGCCGAAAGGCGTGATCGTCCAGTACGGCGGCCAGACTCCGTTGAAACTGGCGCGTGCCCTGGAAGCGGCTGGCGTGCCAATCATCGGCACCAGCCCTGATGCGATCGACCGCGCTGAAGACCGCGAGCGCTTCCAGCAAATGGTTGAGCGTCTGAACTTGCGTCAGCCACCAAACGCCACCGTGCGCAGCGAAGACGAAGCGATTCGTGCCGCCAGCAAGATCGGTTACCCGCTGGTGGTGCGCCCATCCTATGTACTGGGTGGCCGCGCGATGGAAATCGTCTACGAAGAAGAAGAGCTCAAGCGCTATCTGCGTGACGCGGTGAAAGTGTCCAACGACAGCCCGGTGCTGCTCGACCACTTCCTCAACTGCGCCATCGAAATGGACGTGGATGCGGTCTGCGACGGCAAAGACGTCGTCATCGGCGCAATCATGCAGCACATCGAGCAGGCTGGCGTTCACTCCGGTGACTCCGCGTGCTCGCTGCCGCCATACTCGCTGCCTGTGCATATCCAGGACGAGATGCGCGAGCAGGTCAAGAAGATGGCCCTGGAACTGGGCGTTGTCGGTCTGATGAACGTGCAGTTGGCGTTGCAGGGCGAAGACATCTACGTCATCGAAGTCAACCCGCGCGCTTCGCGTACCGTGCCGTTCGTATCGAAGTGCATCGGTGTGTCCCTGGCTATGATCGCTGCGCGCGTGATGGCCGGTAAGACTCTGAAAGAAATCGGCTTCACCAAGGAAATCATTCCGAACTTCTACAGCGTGAAAGAGGCGGTGTTCCCATTCGCCAAATTCCCTGGCGTTGACCCGATCCTCGGGCCAGAGATGAAGTCGACCGGTGAAGTGATGGGCGTTGGCGACACCTTCGGTGAAGCATTCGCCAAAGCCCAGATGGGCGCCAGCGAAGTGCTGCCGACCGGCGGTACCGCATTCATCAGCGTGCGCGATGACGACAAGCCACTGGTTGCAGGCGTGGCCCGCGATCTGATCAACTTGGGCTTCGAAGTGGTTGCCACCGCCGGTACTGCCAAGCTGATCGAAGCGGCAGGCCTGAAAGTGCGCCGTGTGAACAAGGTGACCGAGGGTCGTCCGCATGTGGTCGACATGATCAAGAATGACGAAGTCACCCTGATCATCAACACTACCGAAGGTCGTCAGTCGATCGCTGATTCGTACTCCATTCGTCGTAATGCCTTGCAGCACAAGATTTACTGCACCACTACCATTGCTGCTGGCGAAGCTATCTGTGAAGCGCTGAAGTTCGGTCCTGAAAAAACCGTGCGCCGCTTGCAGGATCTACACGCAGGATTGAAGGCATGATCAAATACCCAATGACCGTCCAGGGCGCTAAAGCCCTGGAAGAAGAACACGCTCACCTGACCAAGGTCGTACGTCCGAAGCTCAGCCAGGACATCGGTACGGCCCGCGAGCTGGGTGACTTGAAAGAAAACGCCGAATACCATGCCGCGCGCGAACAGCAAGGCATGGTTGAAGCGCGGATTCGTGATATCGAAGGCCGGATTCAGAATCAGGTCATCATTGATGTCACGTCCATCCCGCATACCGGCAAAGTGATCTTCGGCACTACCGTCGAAATCGCCAACGTCGAGACCGATGAAAGCGTCACTTACCACATCGTGGGTGAGGATGAGGCAGACTTCAAACTCGCCAAGATTTCGGTCGGTTCGCCTCTGGCCCGCGCCTTGATCGGCAAGGAAGAGGGCGATGTGGTCGCCGTGAAAACGCCAAGTGGCGTTATCGAGTACGAGATTGTCGAAGTCCGTCACATCTGAAGGTCGGCGCCCGCTGCATGCGGGCGCCATGCTTTGGCAGCTGGCCCAGATGCTCTGGGTTGGCGGCCTATGGCTGATTCATCTTGGCCTGCAGCCGGTGTTGGGCAAAATTGGCCTGGCACCGCTGTTGATCGATGAAGTCGCAAGTTCATTTGAAGTGCTGGTGGTGGGTTTTGCCGCCGCATGCGTGATTTTTCAGGCTTTGGTGCTGGTACAGGCCGAGGGCCTTGCCAGTCTATGGCGGGATTTGCGCGGGCAGGTGTTGTTGCTGGCGTTATATGCGTGTGCGATGTATGTCGCAGTGCGTATTGGCTGGCCGGATGCGCAGCACTGGCTGGTGTTCAGTTTTCTGATTCTGGGCTTTTGCGGTGTGGTGCTGGTATTGCAGCCAGTTCCGGGGTGGAGTGGCAGGGTGCGCGAAGCACACCCTTGACCCTTGTCATCACTTGAAGCGATGAACGTTCGACAGCTGCTTGTTGGCGCTGAAGTTCTTGCGGTAAACCAGTGCCATCTTGCCGATGACCTGTACCAGATCTGCTTTGCCGACCTTGCACAGTTCTGCAATGTGCGCCAGGCGCGACTCGCGATCGAGGATGTTGAGCTTGATTTTAATCAGCTCGTGATCCGCTAGAGCGCGTTCAAGCTCGGCTAGCACACCTTCAGTCAAACCGTTGTCTGCCACCGTCAAAACTGGTTTCAGATGGTGGCCAATGGATTTGTACTGTTTCTTCTGCTCTTGAGTGAGCGGCATAATCTGACCCTTTCGTCTGGATTCTGTAAAATGGCGGCCATTTTACCCGAGGGTTCGTGGATCCGCCCAATTAATCACGACCCTTATTATCGAGGTGCCCAATGGCGCGTTCCAAGACAAGCCTTGGTTGGCTGAAAAGACATGTCAACGATCCCTATGTGAAGCAGGCGCAGAAGGATGGCTACCGCTCGCGTGCGAGTTACAAACTTCTGGAAGTCCAGGAGAAATACAAGCTGATCCGCCCTGGCATGAGCGTCGTCGACCTGGGCGCAGCGCCCGGCGGCTGGTCGCAGGTCACCAGCCGGCTGATCGGTGGTCAGGGGCGTCTGATCGCTTCGGACATCCTGGAAATGGACAGCATCCCCGACGTTACCTTCATCCAGGGCGACTTCACCGAGGACGCCGTGCTCGCGCAGATCCTTGAGGCCGTGGGTAATTCGCAGGTGGACCTTGTGATTTCCGATATGGCCCCCAATATGAGTGGTACGCCCGAAGTGGACATGCCCAAAGCCATGTTTCTTTGCGAGCTGGCGCTTGATCTGGCCGAGCGGATTCTCAAGCCGGGTGGTAATTTCGTGATCAAGATTTTCCAGGGCGAAGGGTTTGACGTGTACCTGAAGGATGCCCGGAAGAAATTCGACAAGATCCAGATGATCAAGCCGGATTCGTCCCGTGGGAGTTCGCGCGAGCAGTACATGTTGGCTTGGGGTTATCGCGGACGTAGTGAGTAAAACGAGGTTTTTTGTCGGGGTGATAGGTTTTTCGTATTTCGCCCCGAGCGCTTTAGCGAATATTGTGTAGAAAGTGTTTCACAAAGGGTTACAGACGGCGCCTGCCAGAGCTGTAGGTAATGTAGTAAGTTAGGCCGGTGAATATCATGCGAAGCGCGCGCCAGTAGCGGAGCTTGCGTCAGCGGGAATTTCATTCAAAGAGATGCCAAAGAATCTGGTAATGTGGTTGGTCAGCGAGGCGGTGGGGGTGACGGTGTTGGAG
>NZ_JBIVGT010000054.1:5745-11214 GCF_044748825.1 Pseudomonas sp. NPDC089741
AGTGTATTTAAAATAACGAAAAGGCAAACAAAAAGATAATTTGGTAAATCATAGCTTCTGACCTGGTGACGTTCATGAACAACTACTACAACAAAAACGAGCACCAGACACAAAACAATTCCGACTTCATCCAGCAGGTCAAGGATGGCAAGGTCGAGCGCGTAGCGGTTGATGGCTATGTGATCACCGGCAAACGCAACGATGGCGACAGCTTCAAGACCATTCGTCCGGCAATTCAGGACAATGGCCTGATCGGCGATCTGGTCGACAACCACGTTGTGGTCGAAGGCAAGCAGCCTGAGCAGCAGAGCATCTGGACCCAGCTTCTGGTGGCCAGCTTCCCGATCCTGGTGATCATCGCGGTGTTCATGTTCTTCATGCGCCAGATGCAGGGCGGTGCCGGTGGCAAGGGTGGACCGATGAGTTTCGGCAAGAGCAAGGCACGCCTGCTCTCCGAAGATCAGGTGAAAACCACCCTGGCTGACGTTGCCGGTTGCGACGAAGCCAAGGAAGAAGTGGGCGAGCTGGTCGAGTTCCTGCGCGATCCGGGCAAGTTCCAGCGCCTCGGTGGCCGCATTCCACGCGGTGTGCTGATGGTCGGTCCTCCGGGTACCGGTAAAACCTTGCTGGCCAAGGCGATTGCCGGCGAAGCCAAAGTGCCTTTTTTCACCATTTCCGGCTCCGACTTCGTCGAAATGTTCGTCGGCGTGGGTGCCAGCCGTGTTCGTGACATGTTCGAGCAGGCCAAGAAGCACGCACCGTGCATTATCTTCATCGACGAAATCGACGCCGTCGGTCGCCACCGTGGCGCCGGCATGGGTGGCGGTCACGACGAGCGTGAGCAGACTCTCAACCAGTTGCTGGTCGAGATGGACGGCTTCGAGATGAATGACGGCATCATTGTTATCGCTGCAACCAACCGTCCTGACGTACTCGACCCTGCGCTGCTGCGTCCGGGCCGTTTCGACCGTCAGGTAGTGGTCGGTCTGCCGGATATCCGTGGTCGCGAGCAGATTCTCAAGGTTCACATGCGTAAAGTGCCAATGGGTGACGACGTTGCTCCGGCGGTAATCGCTCGCGGTACTCCGGGCTTCTCCGGTGCCGACCTGGCCAATCTGGTCAACGAGGCGTCGTTGTTCGCTGCACGCAGCGGCAAACGCATCGTCGAGATGAAAGAATTCGAACTGGCAAAAGACAAGATCATGATGGGCGCCGAGCGCAAATCCATGGTCATGTCCGAGAAAGAAAAGCAGAACACCGCTTATCACGAAGCAGGCCACGCCATCGTTGGTCGTGTCGTGCCCGAGCATGATCCGGTCTATAAAGTGTCGATCATCCCGCGCGGTCGTGCGCTGGGTGTGACCATGTTCCTGCCGGAAGAAGATCGCTACAGCCTGTCCAAGCGCGCACTGATCAGTCAGATCTGCTCGCTTTACGGCGGCCGTATCGCTGAAGAGATGACCTTGGGCTTCGATGGTGTGACCACCGGTGCTTCCAACGACATCATGCGTGCCAGTCAGATTGCACGGAACATGGTGACCAAGTGGGGTCTGTCGGAAAAACTCGGTCCGTTGATGTACGCCGAAGAAGAAGGTGAAGTATTCCTCGGTCGCGGCGGTGGCGGTCAGGCTGCCAGCTTCTCTGGTGAGACGGCCAAGTTGATCGACTCGGAAGTACGCAGCATCATCGATCAGTGCTACGGCACCGCCAAACAGATCCTCACGGATAACCGTGACAAGCTCGACGCGATGGCTGATGCGCTGATGAAGTACGAAACGATCGATGCTGAACAGATCGACGACATCATGGCGGGTCGCACGCCTCGCGAGCCTCGTGACTGGTCGGGTGGCACCGGTACGCCGCCACCTCCTGTCGTTCGGGATGAGCGTCCGGAAACACCGATTGGCGGTCCGGCTGCTGACGTTTAAGGTTTGAAATGACTTCTGTACAGTCCCTGACCCGGTTGCCTTGCGGCAACCGGGTTCTTGATTTGGCCCAGACGCATGTCATGGGTATTCTCAATGTCACTCCCGATTCCTTCTCTGATGGCGGCCAATACAGCCAGCTCGACGCAGCCCTGCGCCATGCTGAAGCCATGGTCGCGGCTGGTGCGACGCTGATTGATGTCGGTGGCGAGTCGACTCGACCTGGTGCGCGCGCAGTATCGCCATTGGAAGAGCTTGAGCGTGTGGCGCCGATCGTCGAGCTGATCAATCGCGAACTGGATGTGATCATCTCGGTCGATACCTCGACGCCTGCGGTCATGCGCGAAACCGCACGACTGGGCGCAGGTTTGATCAACGATGTGCGCTCGCTTCAGCGCGATGGTGCGCTGGATGCCGCCGCGGCAACGGGGTTGCCGGTGTGCCTTATGCATATGCTGGGCGAGCCTGGCGACATGCAGGACAATCCGCATTACCAGGATGTCACCCGCGAAGTGGCTGAGTTCCTCGCCCAGCGCATGGCTCAGTGTGCGTTGGCGGGTATTCCTGCCGAGCGCATCATTCTTGATCCCGGCTTTGGTTTCGCCAAAACCCTGCAGCACAATCTAAGCTTGTTCAAGCATATGGATGCCTTGCACGCGTTGGGCCGGCCTCTGTTGGTAGGTGTATCCCGAAAAAGCATGATCGGCCATGCCTTGAATCGCCCGGTGGGTGAGCGTTTGCATGGTGGTCTTGCATTGGCGGCACTGGCATCCGTCAAAGGTGCGCGTATATTGCGCGTCCATGATGTGGCGGAAACGGTAGACGTGGTGCGGATGATCGCGGCCGTGGAATCAGCCGAATAAGAATGATGGAGCACTTATGAGCAAGAAATACTTTGGTACTGACGGCATTCGTGGTCGAGTCGGTGTGTATCCGATCACTCCTGACTTCATGCTCAAGCTCGGTTGGGCTGCCGGCATGGCGTTCCGCAAAATGGGTGCTTGCAAGGTACTCGTTGGCAAGGACACACGAATTTCTGGTTATATGTTTGAATCGGCGCTTGAGGCCGGCCTGACGTCGGCAGGTGCCGATGTGATGCTGCTCGGTCCGATGCCTACACCGGCTATTGCCTATCTGTCGCGTACGTTCCAGGCTGAGGCCGGTATCGTGATCAGCGCATCGCACAATCCGCATGACGACAACGGCATCAAATTCTTCTCGGGCAAAGGTACCAAGCTGCCTGATGAGCTGGAATTGATGATCGAAGAATTGCTTGATGCGCCGATGACGGTGGTCGAGTCGAGCAAGATCGGCAAGGTGTCGCGAATCAACGATGCGTCTGGCCGCTACATCGAGTTCTGCAAGAGCAGTGTGCCCACCAGCACCAGTTTTGCCGGCCTCAAGATCGTTATCGATTGTGCGCATGGTGCGACCTACAAGGTAGCGCCTAGCGTTTTCCGTGAGCTGGGTGCGGAAGTCGTGGTGCTGTCGGCGCAGCCAAATGGCCTGAATATCAACGACAACTGCGGCTCGACTCATATGGAGCCACTGCAGGCTGCGGTGCTGGCTGAGCATGCGGATCTGGGTATCGCCTTTGATGGTGATGGTGATCGGGTGTTGATGGTCGATCACACGGGTGCCATCGTCGATGGTGACGAGTTGCTGTTCATCATCGCTCGTGACCTGCATGAGCGTGGCAAGCTTCAGGGTGGCGTCGTGGGTACGCTCATGAGTAACCTGGGCCTTGAGCTGGCACTTGCGGATCTTTCGATTCCGTTTATCCGTGCCAATGTAGGCGACCGTTATGTAATCGCCGAGCTGCTCGAGCGCAATTGGCTGGTGGGTGGTGAGAATTCGGGGCACATCGTCTGCTTCAATCACACGACTACCGGTGATGCCATTATTGCGGCGTTGCAGGTGCTGATGGCGTTGAAAGCCCGTAATGAAGGTCTGGCGCAGACGCGTCAGGCGTTGCGCAAGTGTCCTCAGGTGCTGATCAATGTGCGTTTCGGTGGCGGCGAAAGCCCGCTGGAGCACCCGGCTGTCAAGGAAGCCAGTGCGCGAGTAACCCAAGCTATGGCGGGTCGCGGCCGGGTACTTTTGCGCAAGTCCGGGACAGAGCCTCTGGTGCGCGTAATGGTTGAAGGCGAAGACGAAACGCAGGTTCGCAGCTATGCCGAAGAACTGGCAAAACTGGTAACTGAAGTTTCTGCCTGATTCGGCTTGCAAGGCATGATTGTGTTGGGTAACATCTGCGCCCACTTTGACCGACGAGGTACAGCATGCGTCGCCCTATGGTAGCTGGTAACTGGAAGATGACCGGTACCCGCGCCAGCGTCGCTGAGCTGATCAACGGCCTTCGTCATCTGGCCTTGCCAAGCGGTGTTGATGTTGCGGTATTCCCGCCTTGCTTGCATATCAATCAAGTGATTGATGGTTTGAAAGGCAAGTCGATTTCGGTCGGTGCGCAGAACTCTGCGGTGGAATCCATGCAAGGTGCATTGACCGGTGAGATTGCGCCGAGTCAGTTGGTGGATGCAGGTTGTTCCCTTGTGCTTATCGGGCACTCCGAACGCCGCCAGATTATGGGTGAGCGAGACGGAATGCTGAATCGCAAGTTTGCAGCTGCACAGGCATGTGGCTTGATTCCGGTGTTGTGTGTAGGGGAAACCCTCGAGCAGCGCGAAGCCGGAAAAACTCTTGAGGTTGTCGGGCGTCAGCTGGGCAGCATCATCGAGGAGCTGGGTGTAGGTGCTTTTGCCAAGGCAGTCATCGCTTACGAGCCGGTCTGGGCTATTGGTACCGGACTGACTGCAACGCCGCAGCAAGCGCAGGATGTGCATAAAGCCATTCGCGAGCAGCTGGCGGCAGAGAATTCTGAAGTCGCACGAGGTGTGCGGCTTCTATACGGCGGCAGCGTGAAGGCGGCCAATGCGGTCGAACTGTTCGGCATGCCGGATATCGATGGGGGGGCTCATTGGTGGAGCGTCCCTGAATGCAGATGAGTTCGGTGCGATTTGTCGCGCCGCGGGAAACTGAAAAAATGCTGGAAACAGTCGTAGTCGTTTTTCATCTGCTGGGTGCATTGGGCGTAGTAGCTCTGGTTTTGCTGCAGCAGGGTAAAGGTGCGGATGATGGCGCGTCTTTCGGAGCAGGTGCTTCAAATACTGTGTTCGGAAGCCAAGGTTCCTCTACCTTTCTTAGTAAGTTTACTGCTATACTTGCCGCCGGTTTCTTCATAACCAGCTTGGGGTTAGGTTACTTTGCTAAAGAGAAGGCTCACCAGCTGACTCAGGCAGGTCTCCCAAATCCAGCAGTGTTGGAAGTGCCTAAGCAACAACAACCGGCTTCTGATGATGTCCCGGTGCTTCAAGAGCAAAAGTCGGCTACTCCAGCGACTGACGTACCTCCAGCTCAAGAGCAGAAGTAAGAAGGGTTTCAAACGTAGTTTTGCCGAGGTGGTGGAATTGGTAGACACGCAACCTTGAGGTGGTGGTGCCCGGGGGGGGTCGGGGTGCGAGTCCCCTTCGCGGTGGGCGGTGGT
>NZ_JBIVGT010000054.1:11224-13085 GCF_044748825.1 Pseudomonas sp. NPDC089741
CTCATAACCCGAAGGTCGTCGGTTCAAATCCGGCCCCCGCAACCAGTTTAAGGAGCCCCTTTTAAGGGGCTTTTTGTTAGCTGGACACTTTCAACGCCGCTGTTCGACGGCGTTTCAAGGATGGGCGTTTCGCCCATTTTTTTATTTTGCAAAGCATGCACATATCATGCACTAGGGGGTTCAGGTGTCGAGCAAGCTAGAAGAGTTGCAGGCCTTGCTGGCCCCGGTGGTCGTGGCCCTGGGCTATGAATGCTGGGGTATCGAATTTTCGGCTCAGGGTCGTCATTCGATGTTGCGCGTTTATATCGATAAAGAGGGCGGTGTGCTGGTGGACGATTGCGCCATTGTCAGCCGTCAGATCAGCGGTGTGCTGGATGTTGAAGATCCAATCACCGTTGAATACACCCTCGAAGTTTCCTCGCCTGGCATGGAGCGCCCACTGTTCACTCTTGAGCAGTTTGCAAAATTTGCCGGTGAACAAGTGAAGATCAAGCTGCGCTCGCCTTTTGAAGGTCGGCGCAACTTTCAGGGCCTTCTGCGCGGTGTAGAAGAACAGGATGTCGTGGTGCATGTAGAAGACCATGAGTTCCTGTTGCCGATCGATATGATCGACAAGGCCAACATTATTCCCAGTTTTGACTGAGACGCGGATCCCGCGGATCCAATGGCTTGCGAAAGGCGAGGCGTACGATGAGCAAAGAAGTACTGCTGGTTGTTGAGTCGGTATCCAATGAAAAGGGCGTACCGGCAAGCGTAATTTTTGAAGCGCTGGAGCTGGCTTTGGCCACTGCTACCAAAAAGCGTTTTGAAGACGAAGTTGACCTGCGTGTGGAAATTAACCGCCACACCGGGGCATACGAAACTTTCCGTCGCTGGACGGTCGTCGAAGAGAATGATCTCGACGATCCGGCCATCGAAACCTGGCCGAGCAAGGTTGCCGAAACGCATCCTGGTGCCAACGTTGGCGACGTCGTCGAAGAAAAGATCGAATCCATCGAGTTCGGCCGTATTGCTGCACAGACTGCCAAGCAAGTCATCGTGCAAAAAGTACGTGAAGCCGAGCGCGCTCAAGTGGTCGACGCCTATCGCGAGCGCCTGGGAGAAATCATCTCCGGCACCGTGAAAAAAGTCACCCGCGACAACGTGATCGTCGATCTGGGTAACAACGCTGAAGCGTTGCTGGCCCGTGAAGACATCATTTCTCGCGAAACTTTCCGTGTTGGCGTGCGTCTGCGTGCGCTGCTCAAGGAAATCCGCACCGAGAACCGCGGCCCGCAGTTGATCCTGTCGCGTACCGCGCCGGAAATGCTGATCGAGCTGTTCCGTATCGAAGTGCCGGAAATCGCTGAAGGCCTGATCGAAGTAATGGCTGCGTCCCGTGATCCGGGTTCGCGTGCCAAGATCGCCGTCCGCTCGAAGGACAAACGCATCGACCCGCAGGGCGCTTGCATCGGTATGCGCGGTTCGCGCGTCCAGGCAGTGTCGGGTGAGTTGGGCGGTGAGCGTGTTGATATCGTCCTGTGGGACGACAACCCGGCTCAGTTCGTGATCAACGCCATGTCCCCGGCCGAGGTTGCGGCAATTATCGTTGACGAAGATGCCCACGCAATGGACATCGCCGTTGGCGCAGACAATCTGGCTCAGGCCATCGGTCGCGGTGGTCAGAACGTGCGTCTGGCTAGCCAGTTGACTGGCTGGACCCTGAACGTGATGACCGAATCGGACATCCAGGCTAAGCAGCAAGCAGAAACCGGCGACATCCTGCGCAACTTCATCGACGAGCTGGAAGTCGACGAAGACCTGGCACAGGTGCTGGTAGATGAAGGCTTCACCAGCCGGGAAGAGATTGCCTACGTCGCGT
>NZ_JBIVGT010000055.1:0-12435 GCF_044748825.1 Pseudomonas sp. NPDC089741
TTGCCGGAATCGCCTTGTTCGATGCGATACACCAGGCCATGAATCGTGCCTTCGCCGGTGGCGCCGAAGGTCAGCACGCCGGGTTTGTGCAGGAGTTCTTCGAGCTTCAGGTCGGGGCGGGCGCTGACCAGTTCGAGGTCGAAGCAGAAGGGTTGGTTGATGGCTTCGCGGCCAACAAAACTCAACACATGCAGATCGGCGGAAACGCCTTCGAGCGAAAAGGTAATGTGGGTAGCGTTTGCGTCCAGCATGCCTGACTCCTTCCGTGGAAAAGCTGTGCCGATGGTGCAGGAATACTAAAGTGCTATCAAGGGATTTTAAACGCACATAAACAGCGAAATTAAACTCGATTTCAGCGCTGTACAGCGCAGTGGCCGCGAAGATGAACTCACCATGGACTCGCTGATTACCGCCGCCGGCCGGGCACTCGCTGCTGGCGATCCACTGACCGCGTTGAACTACGTGGCTTTGCGCGAAGACCCACCCGCGCTGGCGCTACGCGGCATTGCCATGGCTCAGCTTGGCGATTTACCGCGCGCGAAAACGTTGCTGCAGAGGGCGGTGAAAGCGTTCGGCGCGAATGAACCGTTGTCGCGAGCACGCTGTGTAGTGGCCGAGGCAGAAGTGGCATTGGCCGTGCGGGAGCTGGGTTGGCCGGTCAAGGCGCTGGAGACCGCGCGACAGGTTTTACACAGTCATGGTGATTGGTTAAACGCCGCTCACGCGCGTTATCTGCAAATTCGCCGGTTGTTGCTGATCGGTGAGCTGGACGCGGCCGAAGCGCTGCTCGGTGAACAGGATCCGGCGCCGCTGCCGCCGGCATTGCGTGCGGCCCATGAACTGGTATCGGCGGGCATCGCTTTGCGCCGAGTGCAGGCGCGCAAGGCCGAAGCGGCGCTGGCCCGAGCGCAGCAGGCGGCGCAACAGGCCGGCATCGCCTCGCTGACGGCGGAAATCGAACACGCCAGTCAATTGCTCTGCGCGCCCGCAGCCCGCTTGACGTTTGCCGGTCAGTCGCGGGCAGTCACGCTGGCACAGGTCGAGGCACTGTTCACGTCGGACAAATTGCTCGTCGATGCCTGTCGCTACAGCGTGCGTGGCGCCGGCATGACTGTGCCGCTGGCAACCCGGCCGGTGCTGTTCAATCTGCTGCGTACGCTGGCCGAAGCCTGGCCGGCAGAGGTGACTCGCGAAGTGCTGATAGCCAAAGCCTTTCACTTGAAACTCAGCGATGAATCGCACCGCGCGCGTTTGCGCGTCGAAATCGGGCGCTTGCGTGCGGCGTTGCAACCGTTGGCGAAAGTGACTGCGACCCGCCAGGGTTTCGTATTGCAGGCCACGGCTGTGGCGCTGCTGACGCTGCCCGTCGAGGACAAGCACGCCGCGCTGCTGGCGTTGCTCGCTGATGGTGAAGCCTGGTCGAGTTCGGCACTGGCGCTCGCTCTCGGCAGCAGTCAACGCCAGGTGCAGCGGGCGCTGGAAAATCTCGCGGGGCAAGACAAGGTGCAGGCTTTCGGTCTCGGTCGCGCGCGGCGCTGGATGACACCGCCGGTGCCGGGTTTCGCGACGATCTTGTTACTCCCGGTGTCGCTGGGTAATGGCTAGTCTGGCCTCACACACCCATGAGGAAGTCAGCATGAAACAGGCAAAGGCAGAAGTGCTTCGCGAATATGGTCCGTTTGAGCATATAAAAGGCATTCATGGCGTCACGTTCGATGGTCGGCAAGTCTGGTTTGCCAGCGATGGTCAGCTCAACGCACTCGACCCGGCCAGCGGTGAGACTGTGCGCACGCTCAAGGTCGGCGCCGACGGCGGCACCGCGTTCGACGGCAAGCATCTGTTTCAGATCGCCGACCGGCAGATCCACAAGATCGACCCGGCCACCGGGCGTGTATTGCACACGATTCCCGCCCCCGGCGGCGGTGGCGATTCCGGTATGGCCTGGGCCGAGGGCTCGTTATGGGTCGGCCAGTATCGCGAGCGCAAGATTCATCAGATCGACCCGGAGACCGGGAAGATCCTGCGCACGCTGGAATCGAACCGCTTTGTTACCGGCGTGACCTGGGTCGACGGGGCGCTGTGGCATGGCACCTGGGAGGCGGATGAGAGCGAGTTGCGGCGCATCGATCCGCAGGATGGCGAAGTGCTGGAAAGTTTGAAAATGCCCGACGGCATGGGCGTTTCCGGGCTGGAAGCGGACGGCGCTGAGCGGTTTTATTGCGGTGGCGGTGACAGTGGGCGGGTGCGGGCTGTGCGTCGGCCTGAATAAATCACGGTGCCAGATCAGGCCCCATCGCGAGCAGGCTCGCTCCCACAGTGGTTCGGCGTATACCTGAGCCACTGTGGGAGTGAGCCTGCTCGCGAAAACTCATCCGCATCGCCATAAAATCAAGGCGCACCCAACACCATCGTCCAGTAAACCCCTTCATCGCTGCGCGCCTCACTGGCAAACCCCGCGCCGACCTGAGTAAACATCGGGTTCATCAAATTGGCGCAGTGCCCTGGGCTGGCCAGCCAACCCGCCATCGCCTTGCCCGGCGAGCTCTGTCCGGCCGCGATGTTTTCGCCTACCTGACGCCCTCGATAACCGGCTGCCCGGGCGCGATCCGCGGGCAGGTCGCCGTCGGGATCACGGTGCGCAAAGTAATTGCCGTAAGCCATGGCTTTACTGTGCCCCTGCGCTGCGGCGCCCAACGCTGGATTCCAGCTCAACGGCCGGGCTGCGGCGAAGCGTTGGCGTCCGCACATTCGCGGCCGTGCGCGGGCGGCGTTGACCTCGGCCAGCAGCGCCTTGCCGACACTGCGGTTGTCGCCGACACGGCTGTCGAGCACCGGTTGCGCCAGCACCACTTGCCATTCATTGCGTGCGCGGCTGATGCCGATGTCGGCGTAGCTGGCGTCCAGCAGTGCGCCACAGTAATCACTCTGCAATCGGTCGAACGCTGCCTCGGCATCCTCGGCGCCGACAATGCGAATGCTGCGCACCGCCACCGCTGAATACCCTGAAGCCTTCAAGGCTTCGCGCATTCCGCCGCCATAGCGATAGCCGATCGGCAATGCCAGGTTCGATTTCAGCGCCAGCGGTGACAAGCGCTGCGCGGGACGTCGATCACAGCGTTGCGGGTGGGCGCGGTAATCGTTGATGGCGGCCACCAATTGTCGTTCCGCTCCAGCCAGGGCGGTATCGGCGAACAAAGGTGAAAGGATCAGCAGGCACAGCGAAACGAAGCGAGACGAACGAACGGCGTGGCGCATGGGACGGACAGCTCTGAAGAGGGCAGCGCTAAAAGGAGGTGAACCGCAGCGAGCGGCGCGTGTAGGACTGGATTTTCAGGGCTTGGTTCAAGGCTCGGTGAGGGCTTTTATTGCGGGGCGACGAAGGGCTGGATGAGGCACAAATGATGGTTGAGTTGAATGACGCCATCGCGAGCAGGCTCACTCCTACATTTGAAACGCGCTCCACTGTAGGAGTGAGCCTGCTCGCGATAGCGTCATCGCCCGCCACAACCCCAATAGGCAGAAAAACATCAATGATTCAGCACATCGCCCATCCACTGCAAATACTGCACACGGTCGGAAATCGAGTTATGCCCTGAATCCGGCACCACCTTGAGCACCGCCACGCCTTTGGGGAAATTCTCCAGCAATCGCTGGGTGCTGGCCCGCGCAATCACCTCATCATCACTCGCCGCCAGCAGCAAGGTCGGCACGCGGATGTGCGCGGCGTATTTGCCCGACTCGTAGCGATCTTTCAGCAACCACTGCACCGGCACCCACGGATACTGCCGCGCGGCGATTTCTTCGAGGCTGTTGTAAGGCGTCACCAGAATCAGATTCTGCACCGGCCGCTGGCTGGCCAGGCGCACCGCGACACCGGAGCCAAGGCTGCGGCCGACCACGGCAATCTGCGGATGACGCGCATAGACCTGATCGAACAGCGCCAGCGCATCCTCGGCAATCGCCTCTTCGGACGGCGAACCGCCACTGCCACCAAAGCCCCGGTAATGCAGGAAATACAGTGCGTAATCAGGAAACGCCTCGCTGAACTCCGGCAGATTGCGCGACACATCCTCGGCATTGCCGCCGAAATAGATCAGCGCCCGCTGCCCGACGCGCTCGCGGGTGCTGACCCAGACATCCGCATCCGGCATCGACAGTTTCAACCGTGAGTCCGCCGAATCCAGCGCTGCGGGCTGCGGAAAATAGATCAGCGAACGCTGGAAAACGAACAGCGCGGCGCACAGCACCAGGTAAACGGCGACGATCAAAACGACGAGTGACATCAGGGTTCGGGACATTCGGCTACTTTTAACGGGTAAGCAGGTTCGCTGTCGCAGTGTAGTCCAGCGATTCGGCCAGGCAGCCTGCGCACACAACATGCAACAGATCCATGCAGCAGGGGAACCAGCATGAGCCACACTGAGGGTTACTCCCGTCGCCGATTGCTCTCGCTGGCTGCCGGGGTTTCGGCGGTCTGCACCTTGAACCGGGCGTTGGCCACCACGTCCGCCGTCACGCTGCCCAGTGCCGCAGGAGACCAGACCATGCTGACCCGCGCCATCCCCTCCAGCTCCGAATCGCTGCCCATGGTGGGGCTCGGCACTTATCGCGGTTTCGACGTGGCCCCGGGCGACCCGGTGTACCGCCAATTGCCGGCGGTGCTCGATGAATTGTTTGCCAAGGGCGGCACGGTTATCGACAGCTCGCCGATGTATGGCCGCGCAGAACAGACCACTGGTGAATTGCTGTCGATCCACGAACCCAGCTCTCCGGCATTCCTCGCCACCAAGGTATGGACGCGTGGCCGCGACGAAGGCATCGCGCAAATGGAGCAATCGTTCAGCCTGCTACGCACCGAGCGCATCGACCTGATGCAGATCCACAACCTGCTCGATTGGCAAACCCATCTGCCCACGTTGCGTGAATGGAAAGAGCAAGGGCGCATCCGCTACATCGGCATCACCCATTACACGCCCTCGGCCTATGACGAAGTCGAAGCGGTGTTGAAAGCCGAGCAACTGGATTTCCTGCAAATCAACTACGCCCTCGATGACCGTGGCGTGGAGAAGCGCATCCTGCCCTTGTGCCGCGAGCGCGGGGTGGCGGTGATCTGTAATCGGCCGTTCGGCGGTGGCGGTCTGCTCGGCAGAGTCAAGGGCAAACCGCTGCCGGCGTGGGTCTCGGATGTTCAGGTCAACAGTTGGCCGCAACTGTTATTGAAGTTTCTCCTGACGCATCCGGCGGTGACCTGTGTGATTCCGGGGACGAGCAATCCGCGCTACATGGTCGACAACGTCAAGGCCGGATTCGGGCCGATGCTCACCGATGCGCAGCGGCATCAGTTGATTGCGTTGGTCGGTTGATCGCAAGTTATGTCGGTGAAAGATCGTCCCTAGTTCGAAATCGTCTGAAAAACTGGCATATCTGACAGTTAGAATCCGCGACTTGACCAGCAATCATGGGGGTGTCTGCTTCTACCCAGAAGAACCCTCATGAATGCTTCAAGCCATGCGTTTGCCGGTTTCACCGGCGTTTGTTTGATACTTATCCTGCTTGCTGCGTACGCCGCGAATGAAAAATATGTCTGTATGGGCATGCAGCGCGGACAGATTGCAACGGTGTCTGCAAGTTCGGTCGAAGAGGCCGTGCAAATTGCCAAAGCGAGCTGGAACGCGGCAGGTTGCTACAGAGAATGACAGCCCTTGTCGCGTTCATTCGCGATAGCGCAACGCCTCCAGCAACAACGCAAACGCCGGGGCCGCCTGGCGCCGGCTCGGGTAATACAGGTGATAGCCGGCAAACGTCGGGCACCAGTCTTCCAGCACTTGCAGCAAACGGCCATCGGCCAGATACGGTGCGACGATGTTTTCCGGAATGTAGCTCAGACCAAAACCATCCAGCGCCGCATCCAGTAACGGATAGACGCCGCTCAAGGTGACTTGCCCGGTCACGCGCACTTTCAGGCGTTCGCCATCCTTCTCGAACTCCCAGCTATAGAGTCCGCCATTGGTGGGCAGGCGCAGGTTGTTGCAGGCGTGCGCGGTGAGGTCGCGCGGGGTTTGCGGGGCAGGACGGCGGGCGAAATAGGCTGGCGAGCCGACCACGACCATGCGCATGTCCGGGCCGATGCGGGTGGCGATCATGCCTTGAGCGACGTCTTCGCCCAGGCGCACGCCAGCGTCAAAGCCTTGCCCGGCGATGTCGACGAAACCGTAATCGCAACAGACTTCGACGGCGATGTCCGGGTACTTGGGCAGGAATTGCTTGAGCACCGGGCGCAGCAGCCAGTCCAGCGAATGGTCGGTGGCGCTGATGCGAATTTTGCCTGCCGGGGTTTCGCGCAGATTGCTCAGGGCTTGCAGTTCCAGCTCGATCTCTTCGAAACGCGGGCCGATGGTTTGCAGCAAGTGTTCGCCGGCCTCGGTGGGGGAAACGCTACGGGTGGTGCGGGTCAGCAGACGCAGGCCAAGGCGCGCTTCCAGTGCCCGAACGGTATGGCTCAGCGCCGATTGCGAAACGCCGAGCCTGGCCGCCGCTTTGGTGAAACTGCGTTCGCGCGCCACGGCAAGGAAGGCGAGCAGGTCGGTGGCGTTTTCCCGGAGCATTGATGATTTTCCTGCATAAGTTTTTTCGAATTCTAGTCGATTGTCCGCAGAGCGATTAACCCACCCCTGTAGGAGCTGCCGCAGGCTGCGATCATTTGATCTTGAAAACAGAATCAAAAGATCGCAGCCTGCGGCAGCTCCTGCACGGGTGATGTTTAGAGCATCGGGGGTAGGGAGGAGAGGATTTTGTCGAGGGTGATCGGGTAGTCGCGAACGCGTGCGCCGGTGGCGTTGTAGATCGCATTGGCGACGGCCGCACTGACGCCGCAAATGCCCAGCTCGCCGACACCTTTGGCCTTCATTGGCGAAGAAATCGGGTCGGTCTCATCGAGGAAAATCACCTCCTGATGCGGAATGTCAGCGTGCACCGGTACTTCGTATCCGGCCAGGTCATGGTTGACGAAAAAGCCGAGTTTCTTGTCCACCGCCAACTCTTCCATCAACGCCGCACCGACGCCCATGGTCATCGCCCCGATAACCTGACTGCGCGCCGCTTTCGGGTTGAGAATCCGCCCGGCTGCGCACACCGCCAACATTCGCCGCACCCGCACTTCTCCAGTCGCCGCATCTACGGCGACTTCGACGAAATGCGCGCCGAATGTCGACTGCTGATACTGCTTGGCGAGGTCGGCGAATTCGATACTGTCCTCCGCCGTTACTGCGCCGTTTTGCGCCGCGTTGCGCATCGGCAGGCTCTTGCTGCCCACCCGCACCTGACCGTCGACAAACTCGGCCTGGTCAGCCGCCATGCCCAACTTGTTGGCCACCGCTTCGCGCAGTTTCATGCACGCGGCGTACACCCCGGCAGTCGAGCAGTTGGCGCCGAATTGGCCACCAGAACCGGAGGACACTGGAAAGCTCGAATCGCCCAGATGCACCACGACATCGTCCAGTGCAACGCCCATCATCTCGGCGGCGGTCTGGGCGATGATCGTGTAGCTACCAGTGCCGATATCGGTCATGTCGGTTTCGACGGTGATCTTGCCGTCACGCTCCAGGCGCACGCGCGCACCGGATTTCACCAGCAGGTTGTTGCGGATCGCCGCCGCCACGCCCATGCCGATCAGCCAGCGACCTTCACGGCGAGAACCGGGCTGCGCATTGCGTTTGTCCCAGCCAAACTTGTCGGCGCCGGTTTGCAGGCATTCGATCAGCCGTCGCTGGGAAAACGGCCGCTCGGTTTTCACCGGATCGACCTGAGTGTCGTTGAGGATGCGCAACTGCACCGGATCAAGCTTGAGCTGCTCGGCCATCTCGTCCATGGCGATTTCCAGCACCATCAGCCCCGGGGTTTCACCGGGCGCGCGCATGGCGTTGCCTTCGGGCAGATCCAGCGGCGCGAGGCGCATGCTGACCAGACGATTTTCGGCGGCATACAACAATTGGCTCGGCTGTGCGGCGACTTCGACTTTGCCTTCGGCGAGGTTGCCCGACCAGCCTTCATGGGCAATCGCAGTGAGCTTGCCGTCCGCCGTCGCGCCCATGCGAATGCGCTGGATCGTTGCCGGGCGATGGGTGGTGTTGTTGGCGATCTGCGGGCGGGCGAGGGCGACTTTCACCGGTCTGCCAGCCATGCGTGCGCCGAGGGCGGCGAGGATCGCGTCGGCGCGCACGAACAGCTTGCCGCCAAAGCCGCCGCCAATGTACGGCGAGATCAGGCGGACTTTTTCCTTGGGCAGGCCGAGGGTGGTGGCGATGTCGGCAACGCTCCAGGCGATCATCTGGTTCGACGTCCACAGGGTCAACTGATCGCCTTTCCAGGCGGCCAGTGTCGCGTGTGGCTCCATCATTGCGTGGGACTGATCCGGCGTGGTGTAGGTCTGATCGAACTGCACAGGGGCGGCGGCGAAGGCTTTGGCGAAATCGCCGTGTTTGACATCGGGCAACTCGTCTTTCGGTTCTACGCCTTTGTCACGCACGCTGGCCAGATCGAACTCGCCCTTGTCGGCGAGATAATCGACCTTGACCATTTGCGCAGCAGCACGGGCCTGTTCGAAAGTTTCCGCGACCACCAGCGCAACAGCTTGGTGATAGTGCTGAATCTCTGGCCCGGCCAGCAACGGCGCGGCGTTGTACTTGCCCTTGCCGAGTTTGCCGGCGTTGGCGGCGGTGACGATCGCCAACACGCCGGGCGCGGCTTTGGCGGCCGCCAGATCGATGTTGTTGATCCGCCCCTTGGCGATGGCTGAACCGACCATGAAGCCGTAAGCCTGATTGGCCACCGCTTCATGTTGCTCGTAAGCGTACGGCGCCTGGCCACTGGTTTTCAGTGAGCCTTCGACGCGGTCGGTGGGTTTGCCGATGACTTTCAACTGGTCGATCGGGTTGGTGGTGGCGGGCGTGTCGAATTTCATGCTTCGTCCCTCGCTTGCGCCAACACTGAACCGAGCGTGCGCTCGACCAGGGTCAGTTTGAATTGGTTATCGTGCGTCGGCGTGGCACCGTCGAGCAGGCGTTCGCTGACGGCTTTAGCGCCTTTGGGCAGCAGCGCTTCGGCGGCTTCGACGCGCCAGGGTTTCGGCGCGATACCGCCGACAGCGATGCGCCCGCTGCCGTCTTTTTGCAGAATCAGACCCACCGAGACCAGCGCAAAGGCGTACGACGAACGATCACGGACCTTGTGATAGACGTGCGTGCCGCCAACCGGTGCGGGCAAGTTCACCGCCGTGATGAACTCGCCTGGCGTCAGGCTGGTTTCGATGTTCGGCGTGGTGCCCGGCAACTGGTGGAAATCCGCGATTGCGATGCTGCGCGTGCTGCCGTCGGGTTTCACCGTTTCAACCTGTGCGTCGAGTGCGCGCATGGCAATCGCCATGTCGCTCGGATGGGTGGCGATGCAGGCATCGCTGACGCCGATGATGCCCAGTTGTCGACTGACGCCGCCAATCGCTGCGCAACCGCTGCCGGGATTACGTTTGTTGCAGGCTTGATGGGTGTCGTAGAAATACGGGCAACGCGTGCGTTGCAGCAAGTTGCCGGCGGTGCTGGCCATGTTGCGTAATTGCCCGGAAGCCCCGGCAAGCAGTGCGCGAGAGAGCAGGGCGTAATCCTTTCTGATGCGCGCGTCGGCAGCCAGGTCGGTGTTGCGCACCAGCGCGCCGATGCGCAGTCCGCCTTCGGGCGTAGCTTCGATCTGGTCCAGTCCGAGGTGATTGACGTCGATCAGGTGCAGCGGGGTTTCGATGTCGAGTTTCATCAGGTCGAGCAGGTTGGTGCCACCGGCGATGAACCTTGCGCCTTCGACTTGAGCGGCTTGCGCAGCAGCGGCGGCAGGCGAGTCGGCGCGGCTGTAATTGAACGGTCTCATGCCGGCACCTCCGCGACTTCAGTGATGGCTTCGATGATGTTCGAATAGGCGCCGCAACGGCAGATATTGCCGCTCATGCGCTCCTGAAATTCCGCCGCGATCAGTTGCGGCGGTTCGGTCAGGCTGGCACTGGCGTGGCTGGGGATGCCGTCGCGAATTTCCTTGATGACGGCGACCGCCGAGCAAATCTGCCCCGGTGTGCAATAACCGCACTGGTAACCGTCGTGTTTGATGAACGCCGCTTGCATCGGGTGCAGGTTGTCCGGCATGCCGAGGCCTTCGATGGTGGTGATCTCGCTGCCTTCGTGCATCACCGCCAGGGTCAGGCAGGAATTGATTCGGCGGCCATCGGCGATCACCGTACAGGCGCCGCACTGGCCGTGGTCGCAGCCTTTTTTACTGCCGGTCAGGTGCAGGTGTTCACGCAGCGCATCGAGCAGGGTCGTGCGCGTATCGACATCCAGTTCACGCGGTTTGCCGTTGACGTTGATCGTTACTTTGCTCATGGCCGGTTGCTCCAGGTTGGCCGCGTAGGCCTTGAGGCTGATAAACGGCGGCATGGCGAACGCCGTCGCGGTGACGGCGCCAAGGATCAGAAATCTGCGTCGGGAAATCGTCATGGTTCGATTCCTTTTTTCTCAATCAGGGCAGCAGGGTCAAATGGCCCGAACGGGCGTGCCGGCGTGATCGCCGGTCTCGTTAAGGAGTGACTGCTGGAGAGAGGAAAAGGTTTTTGCGGATTTGCGCTATAGAGTTATGTGTTTTGTTCATCAATTGGGTGTTGGAGGGGGAAGATCAAGAGATCGCAGCCTTCGGCAGCTCCTACACGAATCCCTGTAGGAGCTGCCGAAGGCTGCGATCTTTTGATCTTGAAATTGCAAAAAAAAACGGCACCCGAAGGTGCCGTTTTCATGTGTAGCCAGCCGAGCAATCAGCCCGCCAGACCCGCCTGCTGAACCAGTGTCAGCAATGGTTGCGGGTACACACCCAGGAAGAATGCGACCAGGGCGATGGCCAGCAGCATTACGCCACCTGCCTTCTGTTCCCAGTGCAGCTGGGCGTCGTGGCGACGCAGGTTTGGCTCGATCAGGTACAGAGTGACCATCACGCGCAGGTAGTAGAAAACGCCGATGGCGCTGCCCAGCACCAGCGAACCGACCAGCCACCATTGGTGCGATTCAACACCGGTAGCGATGATGTAGAACTTGCCGATGAAGCCAGCAGTCAGCGGGATACCCGCCAGCGACAACATCATCACGGTCAGTACGGCGGTCAGGTACGGACGGCGCCAGAACAGGCCGCGGTATTCGTACAAGGCATCTGCGTCTCGACCGTTATACGGTGAGGACATTAGGGTGATCACGCCGAACGCGCCGAGGCTGGTGATCACATAGGTGACCAGGTACACGCCGATGGCTTCCACCGCCAGACCCTTGCTCGCCACCAGCGCGATCAGCAGGTAGCCGAAGTGCGCGATGGACGAGTAACCGAGCAGACGCTTGAGGTTGCTCTGGGTCAGGGCCAGCAGGTTACCGAACAGGATCGAGGCGATTGCGATAACGGTCAGCACGTCGCTCAGTACACCACTGCTGGCGGCAGGGGAGATCTGGAACAGACGCACCATCACCGCAAACACTGCCACTTTCGAAGCGGTCGCGAGGAACGCAGCCACTGGAGCCGGAGCACCTTCGTAGACGTCCGGCGTCCACAGGTGGAACGGTACCAGCGACAGCTTGAACGCCAGACCGATCAGCATCATGCCCAGGCCCAGTTGCGCCAGCGAGCTAGGCAGGCCAGTAGCAGCCAGAGCCTGACCGATACCGACGAAGCTCAGCGAACCCGAGTCTGCGTACAGCAGCGCCATACCGAACAACAGGAACGCGGAACCTGCGGCCGACAGCACCATGTATTTGATGCCGGCTTCCAGCGAACGCTTGTTGAAGAAGGCGTAAGCCACCAGACCGTAAACCGGTACCGAGAGCAGTTCCAGACCGATGAACAAACCGGCCAGGTGCTGCGCGCTGACCAGAACCAGGCCACCGGCGGCGGCCATCAGGATCAGCAGGTAAAGTTCTTCACGGTTGCCCGGGTAACCCGTACCGCCATCACCCAAATAGGCGTGGGCGAGGGTGACGCAAGCGAGGGTGGCGACCAGGATCAGCGCCATGTACAGGCAGGCAAAGGAGTCGATCTGCAGCAGTGGAGTCACGGCCAGAGGCGCGACTTTCAAGGCCGGCAGGATCGACAGCAAGGCCAGGTTCAGACCGGCGACCGAAATCAAAAAGGTCTGCGAGTGGTTGCGGCGCCAGGCGATTGCCAGCATCACCACGATAATGGTGAGGCTGGTGATCAACAGTGGCGCAAGCGCCATAAAGTGTTGAATCGTGAATTCCATAGCGCTCTTACCGGGCCGAAGCGAGTTGAGTGAAGGCGGTGCCGAGCCACTGCTGTACGCCATGCATCGTGGCGGCAGAAGTGTCGAGGAACTGTTGAGGGTACACGCAGAGGTAAATCAGCAGCACC
>NZ_JBIVGT010000056.1:0-11401 GCF_044748825.1 Pseudomonas sp. NPDC089741
AACCCCGCCACAGATACTCCGAACAGGCCCACCCGCTCGAAGATCATCTAGACCTTCACCGACGAAGCTCCTGCCCTCGCCACCTATTCCCTGCTGCCGATCATCGAGGCTTACACCGCCTCGGCCGATATCGCCGGGGAAACCCGCGATATCTCTCTTGCAGCACGCATCCTGGCAAGCTTCCCCGAGCAACTGGGCGACAAAGCCGTAGCCGACCACCTCGCCGAACTGGGCGACCTGGCCGTTACGCCTGAAGCCAACATCATCAAGCTGCCGAACATCAGCGCTTCGGTTCCACAGCTGCAAGCCGCGATCAAAGAGCTGCAAGCTCAGGGTTACAACCTGCCGGACTACCCGGAAACCGTAACCAGCGACGCCGACAAAGACGCCAAGGCGCGTTACGACAAGATCAAGGGCAGCGCCGTGAACCCGGTTCTGCGCGAAGGCAACTCCGACCGTCGTGCACCGCTGTCGGTGAAGAACTACGCGCGCAAGCACCCGCACAAAATGGGCGCCTGGGCCAAAGACTCCAAGTCCCACGTCGCTCACATGAGCACCGGCGATTTCTACGGCAGCGAAAAAGCTGCCCTGATCGACGCCGCTGACGCTGTGAAGATCGAGCTGATCGCCAAAGACGGCACTGCGACCGTTCTGAAAGAAAAAACCACCGTTCAGGCTGGCGAGATCCTCGACTGCGCCGTGATGAGCAAAAACGCCCTGCGCGCGTTCATCGCTGCTGAAATCGACAGCGCCAAGGCCCAAGGCGTGTTGCTGTCGGTTCACTTGAAAGCGACCATGATGAAGGTCTCCGACCCGATCATGTTCGGCCAGATCGTTGCCGAGTTCTATAAAGACGCTCTGACCAAGCACGCAGCCGTGCTGGCCGAGATCGGCTTCAACCTGAACAACGGCATCGGCGATCTGTACGCGCGCATCAAGGCCCTGCCGGCCGAGCAGCAAGCGCAGATCGAAGCTGACATGGCGGCGGTCTATGCTGCTCGCCCATCGCTGGCGATGGTCAACTCCGACAAAGGCATCACCAACCTGCACGTGCCGAGCGACGTTATCGTCGACGCCTCGATGCCAGCGATGATCCGTGACTCCGGCAAAATGTGGGGCACCGACGGTCAGCTGCACGACACCAAGGCTGTGATCCCGGATCGTTGCTACGCAACCATCTACCAGGCGGTGATCGAAGACTGCAAAGCCAATGGCGCTTTCGACCCGACCACCATGGGCAGCGTGCCAAACGTTGGCCTGATGGCGAAGAAAGCCGAAGAGTACGGCTCGCACGACAAGACCTTCCAGATCAAGGCTGACGGCGTGGTTCGCGTGACCGACAGCAAAGGCACCCTGCTGATGGAACAGGCTGTTGAAGCCGGCGACATCTTCCGCATGTGCCAGACCAAAGACGCGCCGATCCAGGACTGGGTCAAACTGGCCGTCAACCGTGCTCGCGCCAGCAGCACGCCAGCGATCTTCTGGCTCGACCCGATGCGCGCTCACGACGGCGTAGTGATCGAGAAAGTTCAGGCGTACCTGAAGGATCACGACACGGCCGGTCTGGACATCCAGATCATGGCGCCGGTCGACGCAATGAAGTTCACCCTGCAGCGCACCCGCGAAGGCAAGGACACCATTTCGGTGACCGGCAACGTACTGCGCGACTACCTGACTGACCTGTTCCCGATCATGGAACTGGGCACCAGCGCCAAAATGCTGTCGATCGTGCCGCTGATGAACGGCGGCGGCCTGTTCGAAACCGGCGCCGGCGGTTCGGCTCCGAAGCACGTGCAGCAACTGGTTGAAGAGAACTTCCTGCGCTGGGATTCGCTGGGCGAGTTCCTCGCACTGGCAGCGTCCCTTGAGCACTTGGGCGTGAACTACAACAACCCGAAAGCACTGGTGCTGTCGAAGACTCTGGATCAGGCCACTGGCCAGTTCCTCGACAACAACAAGTCGCCATCGCGCAAAGTCGGCAACATCGACAACCGCGGCAGCCACTTCTATCTGGCAATGTACTGGGCTCAGGCTTTGGCCGCCCAGACTGAAGACGCTGCACTGCAAGCGCAGTTCGCGACGCTGGCAAAAACCCTGACCGAGAACGAGGCAACCATCGTTGCCGAGCTCAACGCCGTTCAGGGCAAGCCAGTCGACATCGGCGGTTACTACCACGCCAATGCCGAGCTGATCAGCAAGGCCATGCGCCCAAGCGCAACCCTCAACGCGGCGATTGCTGCGCTGGTTTAAGGTTGTAGCGCGGCAAACAAACCCCGGCCCTGTGCCGGGGTTTGTGTTTCCAGAGCTCACACAATTCCCTTGTAGGAGTGAGCCTGCTCGCGATAGCGGTATACCATTCAACAATTATGGTGACTGACATTGCGCTATCGCGAGCAGGCTCACTCCTACAGGGATTGCATTTCAATCCCAGAATTGAGGAAGGTTTTATGGATTGGCTCCCCCACATCACCGTCGCCACCATCGTCGAGGACAACGGTCGTTTCCTGATGGTCGAGGAACACAAGGCCGGGCGCAATGTGCTCAACCAACCTGCCGGCCATCTCGACCCGGACGAAACCCTGATCGAAGCTGCCGTGCGTGAAACCCTCGAAGAAACCGGCTGGGACGTCGAACCCACCGGCGTCATCGGCATTTACCTGTACACCGCACCGAGCAACGGCGTGACCTACCAACGCGTGTGTTTCAGCGCCAAAGCCGTGAAACATCACCCGGATTACCAGCTCGACGACGGCATCGTCGGCGCCAAGTGGCTGACCCGCGACGAATTAATCGCCCAGCGCGACCACTGGCGCAGTGAGCTGATCATCCGTTGCATCGACGATTATCTGGCGGGCAATCACTTCGGCCTCGAACTGATCCGCCCTTCTCTTTAGCCTTGAGGCCGTGAGCCTGATAGAATCGCGTCCTTTTTCAAGACACTCATTGAATCCCTATGCGTGATCCAGCCCCTTCTGACACATCCAAGAAGCGCGTCATTGTCGGCATGTCCGGCGGCGTGGACTCTTCCGTTTCCGCTCTCCTGCTGATCGAGCAGGGTTACGAGGTGGAAGGCCTGTTCATGAAGAACTGGGAAGAAGACGACGGAACGGAATACTGCACCGCCATGGACGACCTGGCGGATGCCCAGGCTGTCTGCGACAAAATCGGCATCAAGCTGCACACCGCCAACTTCGCCGCCGAGTACTGGGACAACGTGTTCGAGCACTTCCTGGCCGAATACAAGGCCGGGCGCACGCCCAACCCGGACATCCTGTGTAACCGCGAAATCAAGTTCAAGGCGTTCCTCGACTACGCCATGATGCTCGGCGCCGACCTGATCGCCACCGGCCATTACGTGCGCCGCCGTGACATCGACGGCCGTACCGAACTGCTCAAAGGCCTCGACCCGAACAAGGATCAGAGCTACTTCCTGCACGCCGTCGGCGGCGAACAGATCGCCAAGACCCTGTTCCCGGTCGGCGAACTGGAAAAGCCCGAAGTTCGCAAAATTGCCGAAAAATACGAACTGGCGACCGCCAAGAAGAAGGATTCCACCGGGATCTGCTTTATCGGCGAACGTCGTTTCAGCGACTTCCTCAAGCAATACCTGCCGGCACAACCGGGCGAGATCAAAACCACCGAAGGCGAAGTCATCGGCCGTCACCACGGGTTGATGTACCACACCATCGGCCAGCGTCAGGGCCTCGGCATCGGCGGCTTGAAAGACGCTGGCGATGAGCCGTGGTACGTGCTGCGCAAGGATCTCGACACCAACGAGCTGATCGTCGGCCAAGGCAACAACCATCCGTGGCTGTTCTCCGGTGCCCTGCTCGCTTCGGAAATCTATTGGGTCAACCCGATCGACCTGAGCCAGCCGCTGCGCCTCACTGCCAAGGTTCGCTATCGCCAGAGCGATCAGGCCTGCATTCTGGAAAAAACCGCCTGCGGCTACCGCGCTGTGTTCGACGAGCCGCAACGCGCGGTGACGCCGGGCCAGTCCGTGGTGTTCTATGACGGTGAAATCTGCCTCGGCGGCGGCGTGATCGAAGTCGCCGAGCCGTGGAGCGGCCAGGCATGAGTCCGACTCAGGAACAACTGACGGCGCTCGGCGGGGTATTTCTCGCCGCCGTGCTGGTCGACCGGATCGCCAAGACCGGGCAGACCAGCGAAGCCGGCCTGACCTGCATGCTCGGCAGCCTGCTGGTGCGCGACCCGAAAGACACGCTGGACGTCTATGGCGGCGACGACCTCAATCTGCGCGAGGGTTACCGCGCGCTGATCGGGGCACTGGAACGCGACCCGAGCACACTGCAGCGCGAGCCACTGCGCTACGCCCTGTCGATGCTCGGCCTCGAGCGGCAACTGGCCAAGCGCAACGACATGCTCGACACCATCGGCAAACGTCTGCCGCAGATTCAGTCGCAGGTCGAGCATTTCGGCCCGGCCCATGAAAACGTGGTGGCAGCTTGCGGTGCTCTGTATCAGGACACCCTGAGTACCCTGCGCCAACGCATTCAGGTGCACGGCGACATGCGCAACCTGCAGCAACCGAGCAACGCCTCGAAAATTCGCGCCCTGCTCCTCGCCGGCATTCGTTCGGCGCGCCTGTGGCGGCAACTCGGCGGCCATCGCTGGCAGTTGGTGATCAGCCGGCGCAAGCTGCTCAAAGAGCTGTATCCGTTGATGCGCAGCGAGTAAACGCCGCGCAATAAAAGCTTTGTAGTCTGTAACGCGTAATACGCCGGTCAGTTGGCAACGGACCGGCGGATTTTTTCATGTATGATACGCGCCCCATTTCGTTGCCCGACTGTCCGAGAACACCCCATGCAGCTTTCTTCGCTCACTGCGGTTTCCCCTGTTGACGGCCGCTACGCCGGCAAAACCCAGGCCCTGCGCCCGATTTTCAGCGAGTACGGTCTGATCCGTGCCCGTGTTCTGGTTGAAGTGCGCTGGCTCCAGCGCCTGGCCGCCCACGCTGGTATCCCTGAAGTGCCAGCCTTCTCCGCCGAGGCCAACGCCGTTCTCAATGAACTGGCTGAAAACTTCTCGCTGGAGCACGCCGAGCGCGTCAAAGAAATCGAGCGCACCACCAACCACGACGTCAAGGCGATCGAATACCTGCTCAAAGAGCAGGCGGCCAAGCTGCCGGAGCTGGCCAATGTCAGCGAGTTCATCCACTTTGCCTGCACCAGCGAAGACATCAACAACCTGTCCCACGCCCTGATGCTGCGCGAAGGCCGTGACGAGGTGATGCTGCCGCTGATGCGCCAGACTGCCGAAGCCATCCGCGAACTGGCCATCCGTTTCGCTGACGTGCCGATGCTGTCGCGCACTCACGGCCAACCAGCCTCGCCGACCACTCTGGGTAAAGAGCTGGCGAACGTGGTTTACCGTCTCGAGCGTCAGATCGCTCAAGTCGCTGCCGTTCCGCTGCTGGGCAAGATCAACGGCGCTGTCGGCAACTACAACGCACACCTGTCGGCCTACCCGCAGATCGACTGGGAAGCCAACGCCCGCGCCTTCATCGAAGACGAACTGGGCCTGGGCTTCAACCCGTACACCACGCAGATCGAACCGCACGACTACATCGCCGAGCTGTTCGACGCGATCGCGCGCTTCAACACCATCCTGATCGACTTCGACCGCGACATCTGGGGCTACATCTCCCTGGGTTATTTCAAGCAGCGCACCATCGCTGGCGAAATCGGTTCGTCGACCATGCCGCACAAGGTCAACCCGATCGACTTCGAAAACTCCGAAGGCAATCTGGGCATCGCCAACGCACTGTTCCAGCACTTGGCGAGCAAACTGCCAATCTCCCGCTGGCAGCGCGACCTGACCGACTCCACCGTACTGCGCAACCTCGGTGTCGGCTTCGCCCACAGCGTTATCGCATACGAAGCCAGCCTCAAAGGCATCAGCAAGCTCGAGCTGAACGCTCAGAAGATTGCTGCCGACCTCGACGCTTGCTGGGAAGTATTGGCTGAGCCGATCCAGACCGTGATGCGCCGTTACAACATCGAAAACCCGTACGAGAAGCTGAAAGAACTGACTCGCGGCAAGGGCATCAGCCCTGAAGCGTTGCAGACTTTCATCGATGGCCTGGACATGCCAGCGCAAGCGAAAGCCGAGCTCAAGCAACTGACTCCGGCCAACTACATCGGTAACGCTGTAGCGCAAGCCAAACGTATCTGATCGACCGTTTGACCCGTTTGAGACGCCCGGCCGCGCCGGGCGTTTTTATTCCCGTCTGAAAAGTGCTTTTTTTCAATAGGTTACATATGAATTCCGATATTCCTCTTCAACTTCTGGGCGGCATCACGGCGCGTGAATTCCTGCGCGACTACTGGCAGAAAAAGCCACTGTTGATCCGTCAGGCAATTCCTGACTTCGAAAGCCCGATCGACGCCGACGAACTGGCCGGCCTGGCCCTGGAAGAAGAAGTCGAATCGCGTCTGGTGATCGAGCACGGCGAGCGCCCATGGGAACTGCGTCGCGGCCCGTTCGCTGAAGACGAGTTCAGCAAACTGCCGGAAAAAGAGTGGACCCTGCTGGTGCAAGCGGTTGACCAATTCGTCCCGGAAGTCAGCGAGTTGCTGGAAAACTTCCGCTTCCTGCCGAGCTGGCGCGTCGACGACGTGATGATCAGCTTCGCCGCCCCGGGTGGCAGCGTCGGTCCGCACTTCGACAACTACGACGTGTTCCTGCTGCAAGGCCACGGCAAGCGCAACTGGAAAATCGGCCAGATGTGCGATTCCGAGAGCCCGCTGCTGCAACACGCCGATCTGCGCATCCTCGCTGAATTCCACGAGACCGAAGAGTGGGTACTGGAACCGGGCGACATGCTCTACCTGCCGCCGCGCCTGGCTCACTGTGGTGTCGCGGTCGACAACTGCATGACCTACTCGGTCGGCTTCCGTGCGCCGAGCGCTTCCGAAGTGCTGACCCACTTCACCGACTTTCTCAGCCAGTTCCTGACTGACGAAGAGCGCTACACCGATGCCGACGCGCAACCGGCAGCCGATCCGCATCAGATTCAGCACGATGCGCTGGACCGCCTGAAAAGCCTGCTCGCCGAACACATGAGCGACGAGCGCCTGCTGCTGACCTGGTTCGGCCAGTACATGACCGAGCCGCGCTATCCGGAGCTGGTGGTTGGCCCGGAAGAAGTCGAAGAAGAAGACTTCCTCAGCGCCCTGCAGGATGGCGCGATCTTGATCCGCAACCCGAGCGCGCGCCTGGCCTGGTCGGAAGTCGATGACGACCTGCTGCTGTTCGCCAGCGGCCAGAGCCGTTACCTGCCGGGCAAACTGCGCGAGCTGCTGAAACTGATCTGCGCCGCTGACGCCCTGCACACCGATAACCTCGGTGAGTGGCTGAACGACGAAGACGGTCGCGGCCTGCTGTGCGAGCTGGTCAAGCAAGGCAGCCTGGGGTTCGCGGATGAATAAGATTCGCGTACGTGTCGCAGATTGGCAGAAGGACATCGCCGAAATCCGGCGCATTCGTGAAACGGTGTTCATCGCCGAACAATCGGTGCCACCCGAGCTTGAATGGGACGCGGATGACGCGACCGCCGTGCATTTCCTGGCGTTTGAAGGCGACTTTCCGATCGGCACTGCACGCCTGCTGCCGGATGGGCACATCGGCCGGGTTTCGGTGCTGAAAGACTGGCGCGGGATGAAGGTCGGTGATGCGCTGATGCAAGCGGTTATCGCTGAAGCAGAAGCGCGCGGCCTGAAGCAGCAGATGCTCAGCGCACAAGTGCAGGCCACGGCGTTCTACGAGCGCCTGGGTTTCAGCCTGGTCAGTGAGGAGTTCCTGGAAGCAGGGATTCCGCATGTCGATATGGTTCGTCATTCGGCCTGAACCCTGCCCTGATCGTTCCCACGCTCTGCGTGGGAATGCCTCTTGGGACGCTCCGCGTCCCTTGCGGCATGTGACGCAGAGCGTCACTGGCTGCATTCCCACGCCGAGCGTGGGAACGATCACGCCCCGCCATCTTCCGATGCCGGGGCGTTTTGCCGTCTACGATTCAACTTGCCCCACCCCAGGCCGACAAACTGGCAATATCAAGCCTTTCGAAAGCGGAGATAACGGACATGTCCCTACGCACCCTGCTCACCACCCTGCTGCTCGGCTGCAGTTTTTCGGTGATGGCAGCCACAGAAATCGTGCCTCTCAATTACCGCACCAGCACTGACATGCTGCCGATGGCGCAAGACTTCCTCGGCAAGGACGGTCAGGTCAGCGCCTATGGCAACCAACTGATCATCAAAGCCGAGCCGGACAAGATTCAGGAACTCAAGGCGCTGATCATCCAACTGGACACTGCGCCCAAGCGCTTGCTGATCACCGTCGACACCAATGAAAACAATGGCCGTGGCGACGAAGGTTATTCGGTCAACGGCGCTCAGCCGAACCAGACCCGCATCATCAGCCGCAGCACCACCAGCCGCGAAGGCGGCGTCCAGCAAGTTCAGGCCACCGATGGCATGCCCGCGCTGATTCAAGTCGGGCAAAGCGTGCCGATCACCAGCAGCCAGAGCAATTCCTACGGCGATTACAGCAGCCAGACTCAATACCGCAACGTCACCCAGGGTTTCTATGTCACCGCCAGCGTCACCGGCGACATCGTTCACCTGGCGATCAGTACCAACCATGACCGCATGAGCCAGGAACGTCCCGATGTAGTGAACGTGCAAAGCACCGACACAACGGTCAGCGGGCGCCTCGGTGAATGGATCACTCTCGCCGGCGTCAACAGCCAGACGCAGGCCGATAAACAGGGCCTGGCCCGCAGCTACTCGACTCAAGGCCGGGATGACATGACCTTGCGGGTCAAAGTCGACACGCTGGACTAAAGCACCGAAAACTGACTGATTAGTCGTATTAGACGAAAGATGTAGTGCCTTAAAAAAAGCACTACAAAACGTTTGACGAGGCAAAAAAGCGAAGGCATGATGGCCTCGCTCCCGCTAATCAGAGGCCCTGGCAAGGGCCTTCGAAGCGATGTTCGCACCTACCCCGCGAACCGCTTCGTGTCTGTACCGCCCACAAGGTGTGTTTGACGAGGTTGCCGACTGGAACGAAGTTGTCCCGAGGGACGGAAGCGTAATTAGGTAACCCGGCTCCACACTGTAGAACGTATAGAGGCCCACGACGCCCGAATGCGCCCGCAGTCCGCCACTACCTGCTCACTTCCCCTCGAGCCCATCGTTCATCCCGTCGCCTACCCCGCCGAATCCGACTTGACCACCTAAGCTTCTGGTCAGCGAGCGCAGGAATTTTCCACCGCAGAACAACTTTTCATAAAGACGCGACGAGGTTTATCTCCATGGCACTGACACGCGAACAGCAAATTGCAGCCCTCGAAAAAGACTGGGCTGAAAACCCGCGCTGGAAAGGCGTGACACGCGCTTACTCCGCTGCTGACGTCGTCCGCCTGCGTGGCTCGGTTCAACCTGAGCACACTTTTGCAAAACTGGGCGCCGAGAAGCTGTGGAACCTGGTCACCCAGGGCGCCAAGCCGTCCTTCCGTCCTGAGAAAGATTTCGTCAACTGCATGGGCGCCCTGACCGGCGGCCAGGCTGTGCAACAAGTCAAAGCCGGTATCCAGGCGATCTACCTGTCGGGCTGGCAGGTGGCTGCGGACAACAACTCCGCCGAATCGATGTACCCGGACCAGTCGCTGTACCCGGTGGATTCGGTTCCAACCGTGGTCAAGCGCATCAACAACTCGTTCCGTCGTGCTGACCAGATCCAGTGGAAAGCCGGCAAAGGCCCGGGCGACGAAGGCTACATCGACTACTTCGCACCGATCGTGGCTGACGCTGAAGCCGGGTTCGGCGGCGTACTGAACGCCTACGAGCTGATGAAGAGCATGAT
The DNA here is from genome assembly GCF_044748825.1 of Pseudomonas sp. NPDC089741. NCBI lineage: Bacteria > Pseudomonadati > Pseudomonadota > Gammaproteobacteria > Pseudomonadales > Pseudomonadaceae > Pseudomonas > Pseudomonas sp. NPDC089741. Next base: position 9,889 of record NZ_JBIVGT010000056.1, read on the forward strand.
CGAAGCAGGCGCCGCCGGCGTTCACTTCGAAGACCAACTGGCTTCCGTGAAAAAATGCGGTCACATGGGCGGTAAAGTACTGGTTCCAACTCAGGAAGCCGTACAGAAGCTGACCGCTGCACGTCTGGCTGCCGACGTTGCCGGTACCCCGACCATCATTCTGGCCCGTACCGACGCGAACGCCGCTGACCTGCTGACTTCCGATTGCGACCCGTACGACCAGCCGTTCGTGACTGGCGAGCGCACTCAGGAAGGTTTCTACAAGGTACGTGCCGGTCTGGACCAGGCCATTGCCCGTGGCCTGGCTTACGCGCCATACGCCGACCTGATCTGGTGCGAAACCGCCAAGCCGGATCTGGATGAGGCTCGTCGCTTCGCTGAAGCGATCAAAAAGGAATACCCGGACCAACTGCTGTCGTACAACTGCTCGCCTTCCTTCAACTGGAAGAAAAACCTCGACGACGCGACCATCGCCAAGTTCCAGCGCGAACTGTCCGCCATGGGTTACAAGCACCAGTTCATCACCCTGGCCGGCATTCACAACATGTGGCACAGCATGTTCAACCTGGCGCACGACTACGCCCGCAACGACATGACTGCCTACGTGAAGCTGCAAGAGCAGGAATTCGCTGACGCCGCCAAGGGTTACACCTTCGTGGCTCACCAGCAGGAAGTGGGCACCGGCTACTTCGACGACATGACCACCGTGATCCAAGGTGGCTCGTCCTCGGTAACCGCACTGACCGGTTCGACCGAAGAAGAACAGTTCCACTGATCTGATTCGCCTGAGCAAACGGCCCCTGCGGATCGGATAGAAAAGCTAACCGCAGAGCCGCAAAACTGACGCCCCGACTGGTTCGGGGCGTTTTTTTGCCCAGGATTTGATGAACACCACAAATCCCTGTAGGAGTGAGCCTGCTCGCGATAGCGTTGGGTCAGTCTCCGCATGTGCAAGCTGATCCACCGCTATCGCGAGCAGGCTCACTCCTACAGGGATCGGCGTCGCCCGGACAAAAACATTGATCCAGAGCGGTACACGCATCAGAAAAATCGGCTAAAACGGGCGCCGTCGCTACTTGCAGTAACGTGCAAGTAAGACAACTTCCCAACTGGCACCCCGTTAAACAGTTACAAAACCACCTCAAACGATATTAATTATCATTTAGCCGCAACTATGTTCGTTACATTCCCTACAAAACATTATTCGTGCAAAACCGCCTAATGCCCGCTACGCATGGGCTGCAGGGCATTGGAGATGCGCTATGTGCTTATTCCAATAAATAATTTCGCTATAGGAATTTTACTTGCAGGGTGTTTAGCCATAAAATCAGCGCGATTGATTGCTGCGACATATCGTCACTGCCTTATTTCTTTATCAAGCTCAGAGACCTTTGCTCTCTGTTAAGGATTACCAGCATGCCCGAAGCGACAGGACTCATGGCCCACTACTGGGGCTTTGCCATTTTCCTTCTGGGTGTAGTCGGCCTGTGTGCCTTGATGGTTGGCGTCTCCT
>NZ_JBIVGT010000057.1:0-10601 GCF_044748825.1 Pseudomonas sp. NPDC089741
CTGCGCGAGATCACCAAGCTGGAAGAGAAAGGCGTACCGGTGCGCGAGCGCCTGCGTATCAGCCCGTCCTGCCCGCTGATCCTGTCCTTCCACGTGGCGCTGGACCAGGCCCGTGAAAAAGCCCGCGGCGAGCTGAAGATCGGTACCACCGGTCGCGGCATCGGCCCGGCTTACGAAGACAAGGTTGCACGTCGTGGCCTGCGTGTTGGCGATCTGCTGAACATGCCGCGCTTCGAAGACAAGCTGCGTGAACTGGTGGATTACCACAACTTCATGCTGGTCGGTTACTACAAAGAGCCGGCTATCGAGTTCGAAAAAACCCTCGCCGAGTGCAAGGAATACGCTGAGCTGCTGAAGCCGCTGATGCTCGACGTCACTGCCGAGCTGCACGACCTGCGTCGCGCCGGCAAAGACATCATGTTCGAAGGCGCCCAGGGTTCGTTGCTCGACATCGACCACGGCACCTACCCGTACGTGACCAGCTCCAACACCACCGCAGGTGGCGTGGCGACCGGTTCGGGCGTTGGCCCGATGTTCCTCGATTACATCCTCGGCATCACCAAGGCTTACACCACTCGCGTCGGTTCGGGTCCATTCCCGACTGAGCTGTTCGACGAAGTCGGTGCGCACCTGGCCAAGCAAGGTCACGAGTTCGGCGCTACCACCGGCCGTGCCCGTCGTTGCGGCTGGTTCGATGCCGTTATCCTGCGTCGCGCGATCGATGTGAACAGCATCTCGGGCATCTGCCTGACCAAGCTGGACGTCCTCGACGGCCTGGAAACCATCAACATCTGCGTCGGTTACAAAGACGCGCAAGGCAACGCCGTTGCCCCGACCGATGCTGACAGCTACGTAGGCCTGCAGCCTGTGTACGAAGAAGTGCCGGGCTGGACCGAATCGACCGTGGGCGCCAAGACCCTGGAAGAGCTGCCAGCCAACGCTCGTGCCTACATCAAGCGCGTTGAAGAGTTGATCGGCGCGCCGATCGACATTATTTCGACGGGCCCGGACCGCAACGAAACCATCGTTCTGCGTCATCCGTTTGCTTGATAAGTTGTTGATGTAAAAAAACAAAGGCCCCTTGATCGGGGCCTTTGTCGTTTATGCCTGTTGGACGGCATGACCTTTGCTGTGAATCTTCCTACAAGAGTGCCATCAAATTAATGGCGTCAGAAGTAGAGGTATTCACAGTGTCGGCCGTTCTCTCACTGTTACAAAGCCGTTTGTTGCGCCCGGTATTCGTTACCCTTGGTATCGCCCTTTTGGTGCAAGTGCTGGTTGCCGTCGCCCTGACGCGGAGCACTGTCACTGCGCTGGAAGCTGATTTGGCCGTGCGCCTCGGTGCCGACAGTCAGAAACTCTCCGGCGAACTGGAGCAGGCCGGACGTGAAGTCACGTCGAGCCTGGACAACCTCTCGAGCAGTACCCGTCAGCGTCTGACTGCGGGTTTGTCCACGCGTCTGAAGGACGAGCAGGTACAACTGCGTGCGACCCTGGAAAAGGATCTGAAAGATTCGGCCAATGACATGGCTCAATTACTCGCCTCCGTCGCGCCGCGCGCGATGTGGGACAGTGACGTGCCGACCCTTTCCGAATTCGCCCGTCGTGCTCAGCGCAATCCAAATGTGCTGTTCGTGGTGTATGACGACGCCACCGGTCAGCACCTGACCCGTTATCTCAACCGCGAAAACCCGATCAACAAGGCCTTGCTGGAAAAAGGTCAGGGCGAGCGTGCGCTGGATAAAGTGCTGGATGCGGCGAAACACGATCCGTCGGTCTACTACCTCGAAGCCTCGATCAATCCCAATGGTGTGGAAATCGGCAAGGTGCTGATGGGGGTTTCCACGGCTTCGGTGGACACCGATCTGGCGGCGCTGGATAAACGCTTCTCGGCGTTGATCGCCAGCAGCGATCAACTGGTCGGCGCGAGCCTGCAAGGGGCGGCGGCGGACAGCGCCAAAGCAATGCAGGCGCGCCTGCAGTCGGCGCAAGCCACCGCGGTCGAGATGAAATCCAACACCGCCAATACCGTTCAGGAAGCCGCAGCGACCCTACGCTGGCGAATCGGCATGGGTCTGGCACTGGTGGGTTGCGGCGTGTTGCTGTTACTGGCCGTGGTGCTCGGCCATCGCGTGGTCAACCGCTTGAAGATGCTCAACGCGGCCATGGACGATCTGGCAGCGGGCGAGGGCGACCTGACCAAGCGTGTACAGATCAACAGCAAAGACGAAATCGGTGACATGGCCTCGGCGGTCAATCGCTTTGTGGATAAGTTGCAGCCGATCGTGCGCGAGGCGGGCGATGTTGCGCAGCGAACCGGTGTCGAGATTGGCGCAATGACCTTGCGCAATGCTGGCGCCGATGCGGCCGCCGGCATGCAGCGTGATGAAGTGGCGGAAAGTCTGCGCGCACTCTCGCAAATGGCCGATGAGGCGCAGTCGGAAAGCCACGCGATGCAGGCGGCGCTGAAGCAGGTGGTGGATATCCGTCAGGCCACTGACGAAAACACCCGCACCTCGGCCAAAGTCGGCAATTTGATCGAAGCGCTGGCCGGGCAGGTCGATACCGGAGCCAAGGTAATCGAGCGCCTGGCGCAACAGAGTGAGCAGATTGAAGTGGTGCTGACGGTGATTCACGGGATTGCCGAGCAGACCAACTTGCTCGCCTTGAACGCGGCGATCGAGGCGGCGCGTGCCGGTGAAACCGGGCGGGGTTTTGCGGTGGTGGCCGACGAAGTCCGGGCACTGGCGAGCAAGACGCAAAGCTCCACCGGCGACATTCAGGCGCACATCGTCGCGTTGCAGCAGGGCGCGCGTGAAGCGGTCGAGGCGATTGGTCAGGCCGGGCGTCAGGCCAGCGAAGGTTTGCTGGTGTTGCGCGACAGTGCGCGGTTGCAGCAGTCGGTGCAGGTGTCGGTCGAGCAGGTGCATGCAGCGATTGGTCTGGCAACGCAAGCGGCGGCGCATCAGGCGCAGGGTGCACAGGCTGTGCGCGGGCGGGTCGAGACCATTCATGCGCAGGCCGAGAAAGCGGCGCAGGCGGTGGTGGAGACCACGGCGAGCGGCAAGGTGCTGGATGGTCTGGCGGCGCAGCTCAAGGCGAGCTTGGGACAGTTCAGGGCTTAAGATCAAAAGATCGCAGCCTGCGGCAGCTCCTACATTGATCTCCTGTAGGAGCTGCCGCAGGCTGCGATCTTTTAGCGGCTCAGATACATCCGGGTCGTCAGCAGATACACAGGCAATCCGGACACCAATATCAACAACGCCGCATAAGGCGCCGCCGCCGCAAACTCGACATTCGCGGTATGCGCCCACACTTCGGTCGCCAGCGTATTCAGCCCGGTCGGGCTCAATAGCAACGTCGCCGTCAGTTCCTTCATTGCATCGAGAAACACCAGCGCAAACGCCGCGCCCAATGCCGGGAAGATGATCGGCAGCGTCACCCGGCAAAACGCCGTGAACGACGAAGCGCCCAGCGTGCGTGCAGCCTCTTCAAGTTGCGGCGCAGCCTTGTTCAGGGCCGTGCGGATCGGCGCCTGTGCCAGCGGCAGAAACAGCAGCGCATAAGCGATCAGCAACAGTCCCGACGTCTGGTACAGCGCCGGCACGTAATGCAGGGCGAAATACACCAGCGTCAGCGCAATCACCAATCCTGGCAGCGCATGCAGCAGATAAGGCAGGCGTTCGGCCCAGATCGCCAGTTGGCCTTTGTAACGCACCACCAGCAACCCGACCGGCACCGCCAGTGCCAGGCACAACGCCGCGCCGCCGAGCGACAACGCCAGCGACGACAGCAAAGCCTCAGTGATCGCCGCCACCGGGAATGCCGCCGATGAGCCGACCGCTAGCCAGTACGCCAGCATTCCCAGCGGAATACCGCTGCCGACAATCGCCAGTATCAGGCAGTACAACTGACCGACCGTGGCCCATGGCCCCAGTCGAACTTGCTCGGCCTGACGCGCTGCGCCTTGACCGGTGCGCACATGTCGACCCTTGCCGCGCACGCGCAATTCCAGCCACAACAACAGCAGACACAACGCTAGCAAAACGGCCGAAAGCATCGCCGCGTTGGCGTTACTGAATTCCAGTTCGAATTGTTGGTAGATGGCAGTGGTGAAGGTTTGCAGGCCGATGATCGACAAGGCGCCGAACTCCACCAGCATGTGCAAGGCAATCAACAGCGAACCCGCCAAGAGCGACGGCCAGAGCAGCGGCAGGGTGACGCGAAAAAACACCCCCCAACGATTCTGCCCGAGGGTGCGGGCGGATTCTTCAAGGGACGGATCAAGATTACGCAGGGTGGCCGCCACTGGCAGAAAGATCAGCGGATATTTCGACAGGCTCATCACCAGAATCGCGCCGCCAAGCCCTTCGAACTGCGCGCTCAGCGATACCCAGGTGAAACTGCTGACAAACGCCGGCACCGCGAACGGCAGGCAGAGGATCACGCCCCACAAGCGTCGGCCCGGCAGATTGCTGCGTTCCAGCAGCCAGGCCAGCGACAGGCCGATCACGCCGCAAGTGAGCGTCACACCGACCATCAATGCCAAAGTGTTGCGCAGCAAGCCGAACACATACGGGCGCCACAACAAATGCAGCGCCTCGGCCCAGCCGGCCTGCCAGGCTTTGAGTCCGACGTACGCCAGCGGCAACAGGCTCATGACCACCAGCAGCAACACCGGCAGTACCAGCCAGATCGATGGCCGCTTGCGCTTTGGCACATAACCCCCGCGCGCGGCGGGGGCGGATAACGATGCGGCCATCAGTTCAAGCCAACTTCACGTTCCAGCTCAAGTGCTTCTTCGGCATTGCCCAGATCGGCCGGTGTTACGTTCGGCGCTTCCAGTTCGCTGAACGGCTTGAGCCCACGATCCGATTCCATGCCTTTGTGCAGCGGGTATTCGGCGGTGGTCTGGGTGATCACGCGCTGGCCTTCTTCGCTGGCCATGTAGGCGAGGAATTGCTGGGCTTCTTTTGGATGCTTGCTGGATTTCAGCACGGCCGCGCTGGATACGGTGATCAAGCCGCCGACGTCGCCGCCGCTGAAGTAGTGCAGCTTGGAGTCGAGTTTGCCTTTTTCGCGTTGCAGGGCGAACCAGTAGTAGTTGTTCACCAGCACGGTGGCGACTTCGCCGTTTTCCACAGCTTTGAGGGCGACCATGTTGTTGCTGTAGGTCTTGCCGAATGCGCGCAGGCCGGTCAGCCATTCTTCGGCGGCGTCGCGACCGTGTATTTTGATGATCGCCACGGCTTGTTCCTGAAAGGCGCCGCTGGTCGGTACGAAGCCGACTTTGCCTTGCCATTTCGGGTCGGAAAACTCCATTACCGATTTTGGCAGGTCTTTTTCGTCGACCAGTTTCGGGTTGTAGGCGACCACGCGAACGCGCGCCGTCACGCCGATCCAGGTGCCGTTACCGGCGACGTATTTTTCCGGCAAAACCGCCAGGGTGGCGTCATCGGTTTTGGCCAGCAGGCCCAGTTCGCCAAGGTTGTTCAGCGGCGGCGATTCTTCGGTGTAGATCACGTCGGCGGGGGAGCGCCCGCCTTCTTCGATGACCTGGCTGGCGAGCTGATTGCTGCTGCCTTTGCGGACATTGACGTGAATGCCGGTCTTGGCTTCGAAGGCTTTGGCGATCGCGTCGCCGACTTCCTTGTGCTGGCCGTTGTAGAGAGTCAGGGAAACCGCATCGGCAGCCTGGGTGAGGGGAGTGGCGAGCGCCAGGCCGAGGAGGGTGAAGGTCAGGCCTCGGCGCAGGGTATTTCGAAACGTCATTCGCAGGGTTCCTCACTGTCGCATTGCAAAAACTTGCAACAATGATAAACGATATTGTTTCTCAAGTGCGCCTTGCGAGACGCTGCCAGCTCTGATGCGGCGTATGCGTTCAACCGTAGGAGCTGCCGAAGGCTGCGATCTTTTGATTTTGCTCTTTGGAAAAACAAGATCAAGAGATCGCAGCCTTCGGCAGCTCCTACATGGAGATATCAGGGTTTCTGGAGGGCAGAAACGCAAAAACCCGCTTTCGCGGGTTTTTGTGAAATCCAGGGCCGTAACCTTGGATTTGAATTGGTGCCCAGAAGAAGACTCGAACTTCCACGACCGTAAGGTCACCAGCACCTGAAGCTGGCGTGTCTACCAATTTCACCATCTGGGCAATCATCGCGAGCGTTGCCGCTGTTGATGTGGCGCACTATACGGAGCGCCTTTTGATCTGTAAACCCCTGATTTAATTTTAATAAATCGGTTTTAAGAAAACCCGGGCTTAGAATGCAAAAAACCCGCTTTCGCGGGTTTTTGTGTGAGTCTTGAAACTGATCTAGTCTCAAACTCGAAATTGGTGCCCAGAAGAAGACTCGAACTTCCACGACCGTAAGGTCACCAGCACCTGAAGCTGGCGTGTCTACCAATTTCACCATCTGGGCAGTATCGGCAACGCTTGTACGTCGTCGATGGCGCGCACTATACGGAGCGTCTTTTTAACTGTAAACCCCTGTCAGCAAAAAACATGATTTTTTTTACCAGCGGTGTTCAAAACGGCTTCTCAGTGTCGATACAGGGCCTCTGTTGGGCCTTATATAGTCGGAAATTTCCCGTTTCATGGCGCCTATGCCAAACTAACCCGCATATAGACAAGGTGAAAACTCTCTAATGGCCGATTGGCAGTCCCTCGATCCCGAGGCCGCTCGTGAAGCGGAAAAATATGAAAACCCTATTCCTAGCCGCGAACTGATCCTGGCGCATCTCGCCGATCGGGGTTCGCCTGCTGCCCGTGAGCAACTGGTTGAAGAATTTGGTCTGACCACAGAAGACCAGATCGAAGCCCTGCGCCGCCGCCTGCGCGCCATGGAGCGCGACGCTCAACTGATCTACACCCGTCGTGGCACGTATGCGCCGGTCGACAAGCTTGACCTGATCCTCGGCCGCATCAGCGGCCACCGTGACGGTTTCGGCTTCCTGGTGCCGGACGACGGCAGCGATGACCTGTTCATGAGCCCGGCACAAATGCGTCTGGTGTTCGACGGTGACCGTGCGCTGGCACGTGTTTCCGGTCTTGACCGTCGCGGTCGCCGCGAAGGCGTGATCGTCGAAGTCGTGTCGCGTGCGCACGAAACCATCGTCGGTCGCTACTTTGAAGAAGGCGGCATCGGTTTTGTCGTCGCTGACAACCCGAAGATCCAGCAAGAAGTGCTGGTCACCCCGGGGCGCAATGCCAACGCGCAGATCGGTCAGTTCGTCGAAGTGAAAATCACCCACTGGCCGACGCCGCGTTTCCAACCGCAAGGCGATATCGTCGAAGTGGTCGGCAACTACATGGCGCCGGGCATGGAAATCGATGTTGCCCTGCGCACCTACGACATTCCGCACGTTTGGCCTGAAGCCGTGCTGAAAGAAGCGGCCAAGCTCAAGCCGGAAGTCGAAGAGAAAGACAAAGAGAAGCGCGTCGATCTGCGCCATCTGCCGTTCGTCACCATCGACGGCGAAGATGCTCGCGACTTCGACGATGCTGTTTATTGCGAAGCCAAACCGGGCAAGCTGCGCCTGTTCTCCGGCGGCTGGAAGTTGTACGTGGCGATTGCCGACGTTTCCAGCTACGTGAAGATCGGTTCGGCGCTGGACAACGAAGCGCAAGTGCGCGGCAACTCGGTGTATTTCCCCGAGCGTGTAGTGCCGATGCTGCCTGAGCAACTGTCCAACGGCCTGTGCTCGCTGAACCCGCACGTCGATCGTCTGGCCATGGTTTGCGAGATGACCATCTCCAAGTCTGGCGAAATGACCGACTACTGCTTCTATGAAGCGGTGATCCATTCCCACGCTCGTCTGACTTACAACAAAGTCAGCGCGATGCTGGAAACGCCTAAAGTCACCGAGGCGCGTCAGCTTCGCGGTGAGTACAACGACGTTCTGCCGCACCTCAAACAGCTTTATGCGCTGTACAAGGTGCTGCTGGCTGCTCGTCACGTACGTGGCGCGATCGATTTCGAAACGCAGGAAACCCGAATCATCTTCGGTACCGAGCGCAAGATTGCCGAAATCCGTCCGACCACCCGTAACGACGCGCACAAGCTGATCGAAGAATGCATGCTGGCGGCCAACGTCGCCACTGCTGAATTCCTCAAGAAGCACGAAATTCCTGCGCTGTACCGCGTCCACGATGGTCCGCCACCGGAGCGTCTGGAAAAACTCCGCGCCTTCCTTGGCGAGCTCGGCCTGTCCCTGCATAAAGGCAAGGATGGCCCATCGCCGAAGGACTATCAGGCACTGCTGGCCAGCATCAAGGATCGCCCGGATTTCCACCTGATCCAGACCGTGATGCTGCGTTCGCTGAGCCAGGCGGTGTATAGCGCTGACAATCAGGGCCACTTCGGCCTGAATTACGAAGCCTATACCCACTTCACTTCGCCGATCCGTCGTTACCCGGATTTGCTCACGCACCGCGCAATCCGCAGCGTGATCCATTCGAAACAGGACACCCCGCACGTTCGTCGTGCCGGTGCGATGACCATTCCGAAGGCGCGCATCTATCCGTACGACGAAGCGGCGCTGGAGCAACTCGGCGAGCAGTGCTCGATGAGCGAGCGCCGTGCCGACGAAGCGACCCGCGACGTGGTGAACTGGCTCAAGTGCGAGTTCATGAAGGATCGCGTGGGCGAATCGTTCCCGGGTGTGATCACCGCCGTGACCGGTTTTGGCCTGTTCGTCGAGCTGACCGATATCTACGTCGAAGGCCTGGTGCATGTCACCGCGCTGCCGGGTGACTACTACCACTTCGATCCTGTGCATCACCGCTTGGCGGGCGAGCGCACCGGTCGCAGCTTCCGCCTTGGCGATACCGTTGAAGTGCGCGTGATGCGCGTTGACCTCGACGAGCGCAAGATCGACTTCGAGATGGCTGAGAAAACCATCAGCGCGCCGATCGGTCGCAAAAAACGCGGCGCTGAAACTGCCGCGCCAGCCGCCAAGGAAAAAGCCGAAGCGGCGCCAGCGAAAACTGCTGGTCGCCGTCCGGCCAAGGAAAAGGCTGCCGAAGCCTATCGCCCAAGCGACGCCGTGGCGAAAAACGCCGAGCTGCGCAAAAGCCGTGAAATGAAGAAAGCTCTGCTTTCCGACGCCAAAAACGGTGGTAAAGCGGCGCCTGGGGGAAAGACCGGGCGGTCGGCGCCTGAAAAGGCCTCCGGCGGCAAGCCAGCGAAACCGAGCAAACACCGTAAAGGCCCGCCAAAAGCGGGTGCTGCTCCAGCCAAAAGTGGCGGGGCGCGTAAACCGAAGGCGAAGTCATGAGTCAGTTGGAAAAAATCTACGGTGTTCACGCGGTAGAAGCGTTGCTGCGTCACCACCCGAAACGCGTCAAGCAGATCTGGCTGGCTGAAAGCCGCAACGATCCGCGCGTGCAGACCCTGGTTGAGCTGGCCAACGAAAATCGTGTCCAGGTCGGTCAGGCCGAGCGCCGCGAAATGGACGCCTGGGTTGAAGGCGTTCACCAAGGCGTGGTTGCGGAAGTCAGCCCGAGCCAGGTCTGGGGCGAAGCAATGCTCGACGAGTTGCTCGACCGCACTGACGGCGCGCCGCTGTTGCTGGTGCTCGACGGCGTGACCGATCCGCACAACCTCGGCGCCTGCCTGCGTTCGGCCGATGCGGCCGGTGCGCTGGCGGTGATCGTGCCGAAAGACAAGTCCGCGACCTTGACCCCGGTGGTGCGTAAGGTTGCTTGCGGCGCGGCAGAAGTGATTCCATTGGTTGCGGTGACTAACCTCGCCCGCACCTTGGAAAAACTTCAGCAGCGCGGTCTGTGGGTTGTCGGCACGGCAGGCGAAGCCGAGGTCAGCATCTACGACCAGGATCTGACTGGCCCGACCATTCTGATCATGGGCGCCGAAGGCAAAGGCATGCGTCGCCTGACCCGCGAACACTGCGACTACCTGGTGAAACTGCCGATGGCCGGTAGCGTCAGCAGCCTTAACGTCTCGGTCGCGACGGGCGTCTGCCTGTTCGAAGCTCAGCGTCAGCGCGGCGTAAAAGCCAAGTCAGCCGCGAAGAAATAACCCCTGTAGGAGCTGCCGCAGGCTGCGATCTGTTGATCTTGTCTTTAAAACAAAATCAAAAGATCGCAGCCTTCGGCAGCTCCTATAGGTGTCTCTCGGTGATTGTTCAAATAATCACCAATTGCCTTGCACCTCTTCCATCCCTTCTCTACAATTGCGCCCCTTGCTGTGACGGCAGGCACGCATGTGCCCCGCGCCAGCAAGTCCATAAGTGTCATTCACTCCTTGTCTGACCGTTTTTGAGCGGCAGGCTACAACCCGTAAGGAGCATTCATGCGTCATTACGAAATCATCTTTTTGGTCCACCCGGATCAAAGCGAGCAAGTCGGCGGCATGGTTGAGCGTTACACCAAGCTGATCGAAGAAGACGGCGGCAAAATCCACCGTCTGGAAGATTGGGGCCGTCGTCAACTGGCCTACGCAATCAACAATGTTCACAAGGCTCACTACGTGATGCTGAACGTTGAGTGCACTGGCAAGGCCCTGGCCGATCTGGAAGACAACTTCCGCTACAACGATGCAGTGAGCCGTACCCTGGGCAGCCGTCGCGACGACGCCGGAACT
>NZ_JBIVGT010000058.1:0-9957 GCF_044748825.1 Pseudomonas sp. NPDC089741
GGTGTTGCCATGGGGTGCTCTCCTTGCGGATAAATTTAGGGTGCCCGGGGCGAAATCGCCCGGTGGGTGCCTGACTGTTATCAAGGAACGTGCCAGCTTTGCTCTAATTCCCGAAAACACGGGGCCAAACAGCCGAAAAGTGCATGTTTCAATATGTTTCATGCTGGTTTTAGGCTAAAAGTGCGCAACTTCTTGCGCAGTGGTGTGCAAGAAGTTGCGCACTTGGCCACAGGCCCCGGGCCATGGGGGCTGTAGCGATTCAAGAGGCGAAAATCGGCGAACAAGTGCGCAAGAAGTTGCGCATCAAGGCGCATTGCCAGCATCTTGCCGAAATGGAAAGCCCGGAAATGATCAATCCATCGCCCCTTTTTGCCATTACCCCACTGGTACGCCAACCCCGAATTAACCGACAGTCCAGTCCCAGAGCCTTCCGCCAAACGGGTCGGATGGGCCCGAGGGTTAAAAAGCGTCTTATAAATGAAACACCGCCCTCGGCTATACTCCCCGCATTTCGACCTAGGCACGAGGAATCACTGTGAAGAACTGGACGTTGCGCCAACGCATTTTGGCGAGCTTTGCGGTGATTATCGCCATCATGCTGTTGATGGTCGTCGTCTCTTATTCGCGGTTGCTGAAAATCGAGGCCGGCGAGCAGAGCGTGCGCCAGGACGCCGTGCCCGGCGTGTATTTCAGCTCGATGATTCGCAGCGCCTGGGTCGACAGTTACCTGCAGACCCAGGAATTGCTCGGCCTGAAAAAAGGCCAGGGCATCAGCGCCGAGGACGCGGCGGATTTCAAAGCCTTCGAGGCGCGTCTCGAAGAGCAGATGGGCAACTATCAAAGCACTGTCACCACTGATGAGGACAAGGCCGAATTCGCCGTCTTCAAGCAAGACGTCCTCAACTACAACAAGATTCAGACGCAGGTGCTCGATCTGTATCAGCGCAACCAGGAGGATGAGGCGGCGAAGTTGTTCAACGAACAGCTGACTCCGGCCTGGACCGCCGGCCGGATGAAACTCAACGACATCATTCGCGAGAACAAAGCCGTCGCAGATGAGGCCATGAACAACATTGATGATGCGGTCGCCGCCGCGAAAGTCAGCATGGGTATTTCATTGCTGGTCGCGGTGCTGGCGGCGGCAGCCTGCGGGTTCCTGCTGATGCGCGCGATCATGGCGCCGATGAACCTGATCGTGCGGATTCTCGAAACCATGCGCACCGGCGACCTCAGCACCCGCCTGAGCCTCGACCGCAAAGATGAATTCAACGCGGTGGAAACCGGCTTCAACGACATGATGACCGAGCTGACTTCGCTGGTATCCCAGGCGCAACGCTCGTCGGTGCAGGTGACCACCTCGGTAACCGAGATCGCTGCAACCTCCAAGCAACAACAAGCCACCGCCACTGAAACGGCGGCGACCACCACCGAAATCGGTGCAACGTCCCGCGAGATCGCCGCCACGTCGCGCGATCTGGTCCGCACCATGACCGAAGTCTCCACCGCTGCCGATCAGGCCTCTGTTCTCGCCGGTTCCGGCCAGCAAGGCCTGGCGCGCATGGAAGACACCATGCACTCGGTGATGGGCGCGGCGGATCTGGTCAACGCCAAACTGGCGATTCTCAACGAGAAGGCCGGCAACATCAATCAGGTGGTGGTGACCATCGTCAAAGTCGCCGACCAGACCAACCTGCTCTCGCTCAACGCCGCGATCGAAGCGGAGAAGGCCGGTGAGTACGGTCGCGGTTTTGCCGTGGTCGCCACTGAAGTGCGACGTCTGGCGGATCAGACCGCGGTCGCTACCTACGACATCGAACAAATGGTCCGCGAGATCCAGTCGGCGGTGTCGGCGGGTGTGATGGGCATGGACAAGTTTTCCGAAGAAGTGCGCCGTGGCATGTCCGAAGTGCAGCAGGTTGGCGAGCAGCTGTCGCAGATCATCCATCAGGTGCAGGCGCTGGCGCCGCGCGTGTTGATGGTCAACGAAGGCATGCAGGCGCAGGCCACCGGCGCCGAGCAGATCAACCATGCGCTGGTGCAGTTGGGCGATGCCAGCAGCCAGACTGTCGAGTCGCTGCGCCAGGCCAGTTTCGCCATCGACGAACTGAGCCAGGTGGCCGTCGGGCTGCGCAGCGGCGTTTCGCGATTCAAAGTCTGATGAGCGAAATCATCGCCAAACGCAACGCCGCACCGCTGGCGAAGCAGGCGTTGTTCCTGCTGTTTCGCATCGGTAGCGAGCGTTACGCCTTGCGCGCCACCGAAGTCGCGGAAGTGCTGCCGCGCCTGCCGTTGAAGCCGATTGCGCGGGCGCCGCAGTGGGTCGCCGGGGTATTTGCTTATCGCGGTGTGGTGGTGCCAGTGATCGACCTCAGTGCGCTGACGTTCGGTGAACCCGCGCAAGCGCGCACCAGCACGCGTCTGGTGCTGGTGAATTACCAGCCCGACGATGCGCGGCCGGTGCAATGGCTCGGGCTGATTCTGGAGCAGGCCACCGACACCTTGCGCTGCAATCCGCAGGATTTTCAGCCCTACGGTCTCGACAATCGGCAGACGCCTTACCTCGGCCCGGTGCGTGAAGACGCGCAGGGACTGGTGCAATGGGTGCGGGTTAATGACTTGCTCGATGACGCGGTGCGCGCCTTGCTGCTCCCGCAGCCGCCACGGGATCCGGCGCAGCTTGAGGAACAGCCATGAGCAGCGATCAGCGCTTTTTCGACTTTCTCAAGGAGCGCATCGGCCTCGATGTCACCTCGGTCGGCCCGGCGATCATCGAGCGCGCGGTGCGTCAGCGCACGACACTCTCGCAAGCGGCGCATGCCGATGAATATTGGCAGTTGTTGCAGGGGTCACGGGATGAGCAGCAAGCGCTGATCGAAGCAGTCATCGTCCCCGAGACGTGGTTTTTCCGTTACCCGGAATCGTTCGCCACGCTCGGTAAACTGGCGCGCAATCGCCTCACCGAGCTGAACAACATGCGCGCGCTGCGCATTCTCAGCCTGCCGTGTTCCACCGGCGAAGAACCCTATTCGATTGCCATGGCGTTGCTCGATGCCGGGCTCAAGCCGCATCAGTTCAAGGTCGATGGCATGGACGTCAGCCCGCTGTCGGTGGAAAAGGCCCGGCGCGGGTTGTACGGCAAGAACTCGTTTCGCGGTCAGGATCTGGACTATCGCGAGCGGCATTTTTGCGCCGAGCAGGACGGCCATCGGGTCAACGAAAATGTCCGTGAGCAGGTGCGTCTGCAAGTCGGCAATGTGCTTGATCCGGCGCTTCTGGCCAGCGAACCGCCTTTCGATTTCGTGTTCTGCCGCAACCTGCTGATCTATTTCGACCAGCCCACGCAGAAGCAAGTGTTCGAAGTGCTCAAACGCCTGACGCATGTCGACGGCGTGCTGTTTATCGGCCCCGCCGAGGGCAGTCTGCTCGGCCGTTTGGGCATGCGCTCGATCGGGATCCCGCAGTCGTTCGCGTTCAGTCGTCACAGCGACCCGCAACCTGAACCACTGCCAGTGCCCAAGCCGATTCCGTTGCCAGTCAGCCAACCGATACGCAGCACGCCGCCACCGCCCGTGCGCCAACGGCCATTTGCGCCAGTGACCGCGTTGCCGACCACCCGCACCAGCGCGAATCCGGACGCCGCGACCTTGCTGGCGAACATCGCGGCACTGGCCAATGAAGGCAAAAGCGCCGAAGCGCGTGCCGCGTGCGAGCAGTATTTGCGCAGCCACGAACCAGTGGCTCAAGTGTTTTACTGGCTGGGACTGCTCAGCGACGTCGCCGGCCTGACCCTCGAAGCCCAGGGTTTCTACCGCAAGGCGCTGTACCTCGAACCGCAACACCCGGAAGCGCTGATGCACCTCGCGGCTTTGCTCCAGGCCCAGGGCGACAGCGCCGGTGCCAGACGATTGCAGGAGCGCGCCGCCCGCAGCGGGCGCACCGCTGACAGTGAGCGTAAACGATGATTTCGGCCGACACCTTGAACGTCACCCATGAAGACGCCCAGGCCATCGACGATTGCTGGAACCGTATTGGCATCCACGGCGACAAGTCCTGCCCGCTGCTCGAAGAACATATTCATTGCCGCAACTGCTCGGTGTATTCCGCAGCGGCGACGCGCTTGCTCGATCGCTATTCGTTGCAGCAGGACGAGCGCGACCCGGTGGCGATCGCGGTCGAAACCGATGTCAAAACCCGTTCGCTGCTGATGTTCCGTCTCGGTGAAGAGTGGCTTGGATTGGCGACGCGCAGCTTGGTGGAAGTCGCGCCGTTGCAGGCGATTCACTCGTTACCGCATCAGCGTTCGCGCGCCTTGCTGGGGGTGGCGAATGTGCGTGGCGCGCTGGTGGCGTGCCTGTCGCTGGTGGAATTGCTGGATCTGGATGCCAGCGCCGCTCCAGCTGTCAGCGGGCGCATCATGCCGCGCATGTTGATCATCGCTGCCCATGGCGGGCCGGTGGTGGTGCCGGTGGATGAGGTTTACGGCATTCATGCCATCGATGAGCGAATCCTTGACGCCGCGTCGCAATCCGGCGCCCAGGCCAGTGCCAAGTACACCCGTGGCGTCCTGCAATTTCGCGGTCGCAGCCTGCGTTGGCTGGATGAAGAACAGCTGTTGTCTGCCGTGACCCGGAGCCTCACATGACCCCCGAGCAAATGCGCGACGCCTCGCTGCTGGAGCTGTTCAGCCTTGAAGCCGAAGCCCAGACGCAGGTGCTCAGCGCCGGGCTGCTGGCGCTGGAGCGCAATCCGACCCAGGCCGATCAACTCGAATCGTGCATGCGTGCGGCGCATTCGCTCAAGGGCGCGGCGCGAATTGTCGGCATCGACAGTGGCGTCAGCGTCGCCCATGTCATGGAAGATTGCCTGGTCAGCGCGCAGGAAGGGCGCTTGTTGCTGCGCCCGGAACACATCGATGCGTTGTTGCAGGGCACCGATTTGCTCATGCGCATTGCGACGCCAGCGAATGCTCCGCAACCGGCTGACATCGAAGCGTATGTGGCGTTGATGGCGCAGTTGCTTGATCCATCGTCGCCGCCTGCCGTCACTGCGCCGGTCATGGCCGAATTGCAGTTGCAAGCGCCGCGAGTCGAACCAACGCCGGCAGCACCGGGGCAATCTCTAGAACTACCGGTGGAGACGCCAGAACCGCCGCCACGGAAAAACAGACGCACCACTGAAGGTGGCGAACGGGTCTTGCGCGTTACCGCTGAACGCCTCAACAGCCTGCTCGACCTGTCGAGCAAATCGCTGGTGGAAACCCAGCGCCTCAAGCCGCACCTGGCAACCATGCAGCGCCTCAAGCGCATGCAGAACAACGGTCTGCGCGCGCTGGAAAATCTCAACGTGCACCTCAAGGAGCACGCGCTGAGCCTTGAGGCGCTGGAAGCCCTCGAAGATGCGCGGCGTTTGCTCGCCGAGTCGCAACAATTGCTCAGCGAGAAAAACGCCGAGCTGGATGAATTCGCCTGGCAGGCCAGTCAACGCGCGCAGGTGCTTTACGACACCGCGCTGGCCTGTCGCATGCGGCCGTTTGCCGATGTACTCAGCGGGCAGGTGCGCATGGTTCGCGATCTGGGCCGCAGCCTCGGCAAACAAGTGCGCCTGGAAATCGAAGGCGAGAAGACTCAGGTCGACCGTGACGTACTGGAGAAACTCGAAGCGCCGCTGACTCACTTGCTGCGCAATGCCGTCGATCATGGCATCGAAACCCCGGAGCAACGTCTGCTCAAAGGTAAACCCGAAGAGGGCCTGATCCGCCTGCGCGCCTCGCACCAGGCCGGTCTGTTGGTGCTGGAATTGAGCGATGACGGTAACGGTGTCGATCTGGAAAAGGTCCGCCGCAGCATCGTCGAACGGCAGTTATCCCCAGCCGAAACGGCGGCGCAGTTGAGCGAGGAAGAACTGCTGACCTTCCTGTTCCTGCCCGGTTTCAGCCTGCGCGACACGGTCACCGAAGTCTCTGGCCGGGGCGTGGGTCTCGATGCCGTTCAACACATGGTTCGCCAGTTGCGCGGTGCCGTGGTGCTGGAACAGGCGGCGGGCGAGGGCAGTCGCTTCCATCTCGAAGTGCCGCTGACGTTGTCGGTGGTGCGCAGTCTGGTGGTGGAAGTCGGCGAAGAGGCTTATGCGTTCCCGCTGGCGCACATTGAACGCATGTGCGATCTGGAGCCTGAAGACATTGTCCAGGTCGAAGGTCGCCAGCATTTCTGGCATGAAGGCCGGCATGTCGGGTTGGTCGCGGCCAGTCAGTTGCTCAACCGCCCGGCCAGCCAGAACAGCGGCGAAACCCTGAAAGTCGTGGTGATTCGCGAGCGCGATGCGATTTACGGCGTGGCGGTCGAGCGCTTCATTGGCGAACGCACTTTGGTGGTATTGCCACTCGATGAACGTCTGGGCAAAGTGCAGGATATCTCAGCCGGCGCGTTGCTCGACGATGGCTCGGTGGTGCTGATCGTCGACGTCGAAGACATGCTGCGTTCGGTGGATAAGCTACTCAATACCGGTCGCCTCGAGCGCATCGCCCGTCACGGCAATCAGGCCGCCGAGGCTGCGCGCAAACGCGTGCTGGTGGTTGACGATTCGCTGACCGTGCGCGAGCTGCAACGCAAGCTGCTGCTCAATCGCGGCTACGACGTCGCGGTGGCGGTGGACGGTATGGACGGCTGGAACGCGCTGCGTTCGGAGGACTTCGATTTGCTCATCACCGACATCGACATGCCGCGCATGGACGGCATCGAGCTGGTCACCCTGTTGCGTCGCGACAACCGTCTGCAATCGCTGCCGGTGATGGTCGTGTCGTACAAGGATCGTGAAGAGGATCGCCGCCGTGGTCTCGACGCCGGGGCGGACTATTATTTAGCCAAAGCCAGTTTTCATGACGACGCCCTGCTCGACGCAGTGGTCGAGCTCATCGGAGGAGCGCGGGCATGAAGATCGCAATCGTCAACGACATGCCAATGGCGGTGGAGGCCCTGCGTCGTGCATTGGCCTTCGAGCCGGCGCATCAGGTGGTCTGGGTCGCTCGCAACGGCGCCGAGGCGGTGCAACTGTGCGCCGAGAACACCCCCGACCTGATCCTCATGGATCTGATCATGCCGGTGATGGACGGCGTCGAAGCCACCCGCCGGATCATGGCCGAAACCCCGTGCGCGATCGTCATCGTGACCGTCGACCGTCAGCAGAACGTCCATCGCGTGTTCGAAGCCATGGGCCACGGCGCGCTGGATGTGGTCGATACCCCGGCACTCGGCGCCGGCAATGCGCAGGAAGCGGCGGCGCCGTTGCTGCGCAAGATCCTCAATATCGGCTGGCTGATCGGCGACAAGGCACCGCGCTCGCGACCGACGCCGACGCCCCAGCGCAGTTCGGCATCGTGCAAGCGACTGGTGGCGATCGGCTCGTCTGCCGGCGGGCCCGCAGCGCTTGAGGTGTTGCTCAAGGGCCTGCCCCGGGACTTCTCGGCGGCGATTGTGCTGGTGCAGCACGTTGATCAGGTGTTCGCCGCCGGCATGGCCGAATGGCTGGCCAGCGCCAGCGGCCTTGATGTACGGCTGGCCCGCGAAGGCGAGCCACCGCAAGCCGGCGCCGTGCTGCTGGCCGGCACCAATCATCATATTCGGTTACTCAAGAACGGCACGCTGGCCTACACCGCCGAGCCGGTCAACGAGATCTACCGACCCTCCATCGACGTATTTTTCGAAAGTGTCGCCAGTTATTGGAATGGCGACGCCGTCGGGGTTTTATTGACCGGGATGGGACGCGACGGCGCGCAAGGGCTTAAGCTCATGCGCCAACAGGGTTACCTGACCATCGCGCAGGATCAGCAAAGCAGTGCGGTGTACGGCATGCCCAAGGCTGCAGCAGCCATTGATGCCGCCGTGGAAATCCGTCCATTGGAAAAGATAGCGCCACGATTGCAGGAGATTTTCCCCAAATGAACCGATTTATCCGCAATCCTGGCCCCCGCAGTACTCAGGTGACCGCCCATGACTGACTTACAGATCGACGACATTAAAACCGACGAAAACGCCGCCATGGTGTTGTTGGTGGACGATCAGGCGATGATCGGCGAAGCCGTGCGCCGTGGGCTGTCGAATGAAGAGAACATCGACTTCCACTTCTGCTCCGACCCGCATCAGGCCATTGCCCAAGCGGTGCGGATCAAACCGACGGTGATTCTTCAGGATCTGGTGATGCCCGGCCTCGACGGCCTGAGCCTGGTGCGCGAATACCGCAATCATCCGGCGACCAAGGACATTCCGATCATCGTCCTGTCGACCAAGGAAGACCCGCTGATCAAGAGCGCGGCGTTCTCCGCCGGGGCCAACGATTATCTGGTGAAACTGCCGGACACCATCGAACTGGTGGCGCGCATCCGCTATCACTCGCGCTCGTACATGACCCTGCTGCAACGCGATGCTGCATAC
This sequence comes from Pseudomonas sp. NPDC089741, assembly GCF_044748825.1. Taxonomy (NCBI): domain Bacteria; kingdom Pseudomonadati; phylum Pseudomonadota; class Gammaproteobacteria; order Pseudomonadales; family Pseudomonadaceae; genus Pseudomonas; species Pseudomonas sp. NPDC089741. Next base: position 8,427 of record NZ_JBIVGT010000058.1, read on the forward strand.
CGTGCGTTGCGGGTCAGTCAGCAGCAGTTGCTCGACACCAATTTGGTGCTGCAACGGCTGATGAACTCAGATGGCCTGACCGGGTTGTCCAATCGCCGCCACTTCGACGAATACCTTGAACTGGAATGGCGCCGCTCGCTGCGCGATCAGAGCCAGTTGTCACTGCTGATGATCGATGTCGATTACTTCAAGCCGTACAACGACAGCTTCGGCCATGTTGAAGGCGACGAGGCGCTGCGCAAGGTCGCCACGGCGATCCGCGACGCCAGCGCGCGACCTTCTGACCTGCCGGCGCGCTACGGTGGTGAAGAGTTTGCGCTGGTGCTGCCGAACACCTCGCCGGGCGGCGCGCGGCTGGTGGCGGAGAAACTGCGCCAGACCGTGGCCTCGCTGAAAATCCCGCACAACACCCCGGGTGACGGCGCGAGCCTGACCATCAGCATCGGCCTGGCAACCATGGTGCCGCAGTCGGGCAGCGATTGCCGCTTGTTGATCTCGGCGGCGGATCGTGGCCTGTACCTGGCCAAGAACAACGGCCGCAACCAGGTCGGCATCGAATAACCACCGCAATCCCCTGTCGGAGCTGCCGCAGGCTGCGATCTTTTGATCTGTTTTTAAAATCAAAGTCAAAAGATCGCAGCCTTCGGCAGCTCCTACAGGTGAAATGTGTAAGGTGAATCGCCCCCACAGCCGCCAGACGGGCTGCCGTGACAGCCTGATTACGTTATACTCGCCGGCTTTCAAAAGTTCGCCAACGAGTGCTGCCCGTCATGGAAATCAACCCGATCCTGAACACCATCAAGGACCTGTCCGAGCGCTCCGAAACTATTCGGGGGTATCTTTGACTACGATCAAAAGCATGAGCGTCTGACTGAAGTCAATCGCGAGCTTGAAGATCCGAGCGTCTGGAACAAACCTGAATACGCCCAGGAGCTGGGCCGCGAGCGTTCGGCGCTGGCGCAGATCGTCGATACCCTCGATGAACTGAACGCCGGCCTGGCCGATTGCCGCGATCTGCTGGACATGGCCGTCGAAGAGAACGACGAAGGCGCAGTGGGCGATGTCGTCGCCGAGCTGGCCCGTCTCGAGGAAAATCTGGCCAAGCTGGAATTCCGCCGCATGTTCAGCCATGAAATGGACCCGAACAACGCCTACCTGGACATCCAGGCCGGTTCCGGCGGCACCGAAGCCCAGGACTGGGCCAACATCCTCCTGCGCATGTACCTGCGCTGGGCGGATAAACGCGGTTTCGACGCGACCATCATGGAGCTGTCGGCCGGTGAAGTCGCTGGTATCAAAGGTGCGACCGTGCACATCAAGGGCGAATACGCCTTTGGCTGGCTGCGTACCGAGATCGGCGTACACCGTCTGGTGCGCAAGAGCCCGTTCGACTCCGGCAACCGTCGCCACACCTCGTTCTCCGCAGTGTTCGTCTCGCCAGAGATCGACGACAAGGTCGAAATCGAAATCAACCCGGCAGACCTGCGGATCGACACCTATCGTTCCTCCGGTGCCGGTGGTCAGCACGTAA
>NZ_JBIVGT010000059.1:0-9168 GCF_044748825.1 Pseudomonas sp. NPDC089741
GACCCGTATCCCCAACCTGCTGGTCAACGGCTCCAGCGGTATCGCCGTGGGCATGGCGACCAACAGCCCGCCGCACAACCGCGGTGAAGTCATCGACGGTTGCCTGGCGCTCATCGACAACCCTGAGCTGACCGTCGATGAACTGATGCAATACATCCCCGGTCCGGACTTCCCGACCGCTGCGATCATCAACGGTCGCGCCGGCATCATCGAAGCCTACCGCACCGGTCGCGGGCGCATTTACATGCGTGCCCGCTCGATCATCGAAGACATCGACAAGGTCGGTGGCCGTCAGCAGATCGTCATCACCGAACTCCCTTACCAGTTGAACAAGGCGCGTCTGATCGAGAAGATCGCCGAGCTGGTCAAAGAGAAGAAGCTCGAAGGCATCACCGACCTGCGCGACGAGTCCGACAAGGACGGTATGCGCGTCGTGATTGAACTGCGTCGTGGCGAAGTGCCTGAGGTGATCCTCAACAACCTCTACGCCCAGACCCAGCTGCAATCGGTATTCGGCATCAACATCGTTGCGCTGATCGACGGCCGACCACGCATCCTGAACCTCAAAGATCTGCTGGAAGCCTTCGTCCGTCACCGTCGCGAAGTGGTCACCCGCCGTACCGTGTTCGAACTGCGCAAGGCGCGCGAGCGTGGTCACATCCTTGAAGGTCAAGCCGTTGCCCTGTCGAACATCGACCCGGTCATCGCCCTGATCAAGGCGTCGCCGACGCCGTCGGAAGCCAAGGAAGCGCTGATCAGCACCGCGTGGGAATCCTCTGCCGTGGTTGCGATGGTTGAGCGTGCCGGTGCTGATTCCTGCCGTCCAGAGACACTGGATCCGCAATACGGTCTGCGCGAAGGCAAGTACTTCCTGTCCCCAGAGCAGGCGCAAGCCATTCTGGAACTGCGTCTGCACCGTCTGACCGGTCTGGAACACGAAAAACTGCTGGCCGAGTATCAAGAGATCCTCAACCAGATTGGCGAGCTGATCCGCATCCTCAACAGCGCTGTGCGCCTGATGGAAGTGATCCGCGAAGAGCTGGAAGTGATCCGCGCCGAATACGGCGATGTGCGTCGCACCGAAATTCTTGATGCCCGTCTCGACCTGACCCTGGGTGACATGATCCCGGAAGAAGAGCGCGTCGTAACCATCTCTCACGGTGGCTACGCCAAGACCCAGCCATTGGCTGCGTACCAGGCTCAGCGTCGTGGCGGTAAAGGCAAGTCGGCCACTGGCGTCAAGGATGAGGACTACATCGCTCACCTGCTGGTCGCCAACAGCCACACCACCCTGCTGCTGTTCTCCAGCAAGGGCAAGGTGTACTGGCTCAAGACCTACGAGATTCCGGAAGCGTCCCGCGCTGCCCGTGGTCGTCCGCTGGTCAACCTGTTGCCGTTGAGCGAAGGCGAATACATCACCACGATGTTGCCGGTCGATCTCGAAGCCATGAAGCGTCAGGCTGAGGAAGAAGAAGCCGAAGGCGTTGAGGCGGATGTAGAAGAAATCGAAAACAGCAACGAGACCGACGAAGAGCGTCGTGCGCGTATCAAGGCTGCTGACCGCAAGAAGGCGCCGTTCATCTTCATGTCGACCGCCAACGGTACTGTGAAGAAGACCCCGCTGGTGGCCTTCAGTCGTCAGCGCAGCGTCGGTCTGATCGCGCTGGAGCTGGACGAAGGCGACATCCTGATCTCCGCTGCTGTCACCGACGGCGAGCAGGAAATCATGCTGTTCTCCGACGGCGGCAAAGTGACGCGCTTCAAGGAATCCGAAGTTCGCGCCATGGGCCGTACCGCCCGCGGTGTGCGTGGCATGCGTCTGCCAGAAGGGCAGAAGCTGATCTCCATGCTGATTCCGGAAGTAGGCAGCGAGATTCTCACCGCCTCCGCGCGCGGCTACGGCAAGCGTACGGCGATCACCGAATTCCCTGAGTACAAGCGTGGCGGTCAGGGCGTTATCGCCATGGTCAGCAACGAGCGTAACGGCCGTCTGGTCGGCGCGGTTCAGGTGCAGGACGGTGAAGAGATCATGCTGATCTCCGATCAGGGCACACTGGTGCGTACCCGAGTCGACGAAGTGTCGAGCCTGGGTCGTAACACCCAAGGTGTCACGCTGATCAAGCTGGCCAAGGATGAAACCCTGGTCGGGCTGGAGCGGGTTCAGGAACCTTCGGAAATCGAAGGTGAAGAGCTTGAAGGGGAAGAGGGCGAGGAATTCGAAGGCAATGTCGTGATCGACGATGCTGGCGAAGACCAGCAACTCGACGCCGCAGCAGACGAAGAACCGCAGGAATAAGCGGGCAACCAAGGGGGCGGATGAAAATTCGCCCCCTTGTTATTTGTCCTGTTTGAAAATTTGCAACACTGCACGGGATCGTTCCCACGCTCTACGTGGGAATGCCGCTCGGGACGCTTCGCGTCCCATGACGCAGAGCGTCATTGGATGCATTCCCACGCAGAGCGTGGGAACGATCATCCGCAGACCAAAAGATTTAAGTGACCACCAAATCAGAGCGAGATTGGATGTGAGCAAGCGAGCCTATAACTTCTGCGCCGGTCCTGCGGCGCTTCCTGAAGCTGTCCTGCAGCGCGCCCAGGGTGAACTCCTTGATTGGCACGGCAAGGGCCTGTCGGTCATGGAAATGAGCCATCGCAGCGATGAGTTCGTGTCCATCGCCACCCAGGCCGAGCAGGATCTGCGTGACCTGCTGAATATCCCGTCAAACTACAAAGTGCTGTTTCTGCAAGGTGGCGCCAGCCAGCAATTCGCGCAGATTCCACTGAACCTGTTGCCTGAAGGCGGCTCGGCCGACTACATCGACACCGGTATCTGGTCGCAGAAAGCCATCGAAGAAGCCTCGCGCTACGGCCACGTCAACGTCGCCGCTACTGCCAAGCCTTACGACTATTTCGCCATCCCGGGCCAGAACGAGTGGAACCTGTCGAAAGACGCCGCTTACGTTCACTACGCACCGAACGAAACCATCGGCGGTCTGGAATTCCAGTGGATCCCGGAAGTCGGTGACGTGCCGCTGGTGGCTGACATGTCTTCGGACATTCTGTCGCGCCCGGTCGACATTTCGCGTTTCGGCATGATCTACGCCGGCGCGCAAAAGAACATCGGCCCGAGCGGCATCGTCGTCAACATCATCCGTGAAGACCTGCTCGGCAAGGCGCGCGCGCTGTGCCCGACCATGCTCGACTACAAAGTCGCCGCAGATAACGGCTCGATGTACAACACCCCGCCGACCCTGGCCTGGTACCTCTCCGGTCTGGTGTTCCAGTGGCTGAAAGAGCAGGGCGGCGTCGACGCGATCGCCAGGCTCAACGACGTCAAGCAGCGCACGCTGTATGACTTCATCGACGCCAGCGGCCTCTACAGCAACCCGATCAACAAGTCGGACCGCTCGTGGATGAACGTGCCGTTCCGTCTGGCTGACGATCGTCTCGACAAGCCGTTTCTCGTCGGTGCCGAAGCGCGCGGCTTGCTCAATCTCAAGGGCCACCGCTCCGTGGGCGGCATGCGCGCCTCCATCTACAACGCTGTCGACATCACCGCGGTCAACGCGCTGGTGGCGTACATGGCTGAATTCGAGAAGGAACACGGCTGATGTCCGAGCAAGAACTCAAGGCACTGCGCGTTCGCATTGACGCTCTGGACACCAAAGTCATGGAGCTGATCAGTGAGCGTGCGCGTTGCGCCCAGGAAGTCGCGCGAGTAAAGATGGCCTCGCTGGCCGAAGGCGAAGTGCCGGTGTTCTATCGTCCTGAGCGCGAAGCTCAGGTGCTCAAGCGTGTCATGGAACGCAATCAGGGGCCGCTGGGCAACGAAGAGATGGCGCGGTTGTTCCGCGAAATCATGTCGTCGTGCCTGGCGCTGGAGCAACCGCTGAAAGTGGCTTATCTGGGCCCTGAAGGCACCTTCACCCAAGCGGCAGCCATGAAGCACTTCGGTCATGCGGTGATCAGCAAGCCGATGGCGGCGATCGACGAAGTGTTCCGTGAAGTGGCGGCCGGTGCGGTGAATTTTGGCGTGGTACCGGTGGAAAATTCCACCGAAGGCGCGGTCAACCACACGCTCGACAGCTTTCTCGAACACGATATGGTCATCTGTGGCGAAGTCGAGCTGCGTATCCACCATCACCTGTTGGTCGGTGAAAATACCAAGACCGACAGCATCAGCCGCATCTATTCCCATGCGCAGTCGCTGGCCCAGTGCCGCAAGTGGCTGGACGCGCACTATCCGAATGTCGAGCGCGTGGCGGTGTCGAGCAATGCCGAGGCGGCCAAGCGGGTCAAAGGCGAGTGGAATTCGGCGGCGATTGCCGGCGACATGGCGGCCGGGCTGTATGGCCTGACCCGTCTGGCGGAGAAGATCGAAGACCGTCCGGACAACTCGACGCGCTTCCTGATGATCGGTAACCAGGAAGTGCCGCCGACCGGCGACGACAAGACCTCGATCATCGTGTCGATGAGCAACAAACCCGGCGCGCTCCACGAGCTGCTGGTGCCGTTCCATGACAACGGAATCGACCTGACCCGCATCGAAACCCGTCCGTCGCGCAGCGGCAAATGGACCTACGTGTTCTTCATCGACTTCGTCGGCCACCACCGTGATCCGTTGATCAAAGGTGTACTGGAAAAGATCAGTCAGGAAGCAGTAGCACTCAAAGTGCTGGGTTCCTACCCGAAAGCAGTTCTCTAAGGGGCGGTAGCAAATGAGTGGCAACTTCCTCGCTCTGGCACAGCCGGGCGTGCAACAACTTTCGCCGTACGTTCCAGGCAAACCTGTGGACGAACTGGCGCGCGAGCTGGATCTGGATCCAGCAAAAATCGTCAAACTGGCCAGCAATGAAAACCCGTTGGGTGCCAGTCCGAAAGCCTTGGCGGCGATTCGTGAAGAGCTGGCCGAGCTGACCCGGTACCCGGATGGCAATGGTTTTGCGCTGAAATCCCTGCTGGCCGAGCAATGCCGCGTTGACCTGAACCAGGTGACGCTGGGCAACGGTTCCAACGATATTCTTGAGCTGGTCGCGCGCGCCTATCTGGCGCCGGGTCTGAATGCAGTGTTCAGTGAGCATGCGTTTGCGGTGTATCCGATTGCCACTCAGGCAGTCGGCGCGCAAGCCAAAGTGGTGCCGGCCAAGGATTGGGGGCATGACCTGCCAGCCATGCTCGCGGCTATCGATGCCAACACCCGCGTGGTGTTCATCGCCAACCCGAACAACCCGACCGGCACCTGGTTCGGCGCCGAAGCACTGGACGAGTTCCTGCAGGATGTTCCCGAGCACGTGCTGGTGGTGCTGGATGAGGCGTACATCGAGTACGCCGAAGGCAGCGATCTGCCGGATGGTCTGGATTTCCTCGCGGCTTACCCGAACCTGCTGGTCTCGCGCACCTTCTCCAAGGCCTACGGCCTGGCGGCATTGCGCGTTGGCTACGGCCTGTCTACCCCGGTGGTGGCAGACGTGCTGAACCGCGTTCGTCAGCCGTTCAACGTCAACAGCCTCGCCTTGGCGGCAGCTTGTGCAGCGTTGAAAGATGAAGAGTATCTGGCGCAAAGCCGTCAGCTCAACGAGTCGGGCATGCAGCAGTTGCAAGCCGGTTTCCGTGAGCTGGGTCTGAGCTGGATCGAGTCCAAAGGCAACTTCATCTGCGTCGATCTCGCTCAAGTCGCGGCTCCGGTATTCCAGGGCTTGCTGCGCGAAGGCGTGATCGTGCGCCCGGTGGCCAATTACGGCATGCCGAACCACCTGCGGGTGACCATCGGTCTGCCGGCGGAAAACAGCCGTTTCCTTGAAGCGCTGCGCAAGGTTCTGGCTCGTGGGTGATGTCACTGCACTGCAATCTGCTGCACCTATGATCGGGCGCCTTGTGGTAGTCGGTCTGGGGTTGATCGGTGGTTCGTTTGCCAAAGGCTTGCGTGAAAGCGGTGTGTGCCGCGAAGTGGTCGGGGTTGATCTCGATCCGCAATCGCGCAAGCTGGCGGTCGAGTTGGGTGTGGTCGATCGTTGTGAGGATGACTTGGCGGCTGCCTGTCAGGGCGCTGACGTGATTCAACTGGCGGTGCCGATTCTGGCCATGGAAAAAGTGCTCGCGCGGTTGGCGAGCATGGATCTGGGGCAGGCGATTCTGACCGACGTCGGCAGCGCCAAAGGCAACGTGGTGCGCGCGGCAACCGAAGTGTTTGGCGCGATGCCGCCGCGTTTCGTGCCGGGCCATCCGATTGCCGGTTCCGAGCAGAGCGGGGTAGAAGCCTCCAATGCTGAACTGTTCCGTCGTCACAAAGTGATTCTCACACCGCTTGAGCAAACCGATCCGGCCGCGTTGGCGGTGGTTGATCGTCTGTGGCGCGAATTGGGCGCTGACGTCGAGCACATGCAGGTCGAGCGTCACGACGAAGTGCTGGCTGCAACCAGTCATCTGCCGCATCTGCTGGCCTTTGGTCTGGTCGACTCGTTAGCCAAGCGCAATGAAAATCTTGAGATCTTCCGTTACGCTGCGGGCGGTTTCCGCGATTTCACAAGAATTGCCGGAAGCGACCCGGTGATGTGGCACGACATCTTCCTCGCCAACCGCGAGGCTGTCCTGCGCACACTCGATACATTTCGCAGCGACCTCGACGCCTTGCGCGACGCGGTCGATGCAGGGGATGGGCACCAATTGTTGGGCGTTTTCACTCGCGCCCGGGTTGCCCGCGAGCATTTCAGTAAAATCCTGGCCCGCAGGGCCTATGTGGACGCTATGAATTCCAACGATCTGATCTTCCTGGCTCAACCTGGTGGCCGCTTGTCCGGTCGGATTCGCGTACCGGGCGACAAATCCATTTCCCACCGTTCGATCATGCTCGGTTCGCTGGCCGAAGGCGTCACCGAAGTCGAAGGCTTCCTTGAGGGCGAAGACGCTCTGGCGACCTTGCAGGCGTTCCGCGACATGGGCGTGGTCATCGAAGGCCCGCACCATGGCCGCGTGACCATTCATGGTGTCGGCCTGCACGGCCTGAAACCTGCGCCTGGCCCGATCTATCTGGGCAACTCCGGTACTTCGATGCGTCTGCTGTCCGGCCTGCTGGCTGCGCAGAACTTCGATAGCACCTTGACCGGCGATGCGTCGCTGTCCAAGCGTCCGATGAATCGCGTGGCCAATCCGTTGCGTGAAATGGGCGCCGTGATCGAAACCGCTGCCGAAGGTCGTCCGCCGATGATCATTCGTGGCGGGCACAAACTCAAAGGCCTGACTTACACCATGCCGATGGCCAGCGCTCAGGTGAAGTCCTGCCTGCTGCTGGCTGGTCTGTACGCTGAAGGCAAGACCACCGTGACCGAGCCTGCGCCGACTCGCGACCACACCGAGCGTATGCTGCGCGGTTTTGGCTACCCGGTGAGCGTTGAAGGCGCTACGGCTTCGGTTGAATCCGGCGGCAAACTGACCGCAACCCACATTGAAGTACCGGGCGACATCTCGTCGTCGGCGTTCTTCCTGGTCGCGGCATCGATCGCTGAAGGTTCGGAGCTGGTGCTTGAGCACGTAGGCATCAACCCGACCCGTACTGGCGTGATCGACATCCTGCGACTGATGGGCGCGGACATCACTCTGGAAAACCAGCGTGAAGTCGGCGGCGAGCCAGTGGCTGACCTGCGCGTACGAGCAGCTAAACTCAAAGGTATCGAGATTCCGGAAGCGCTGGTTCCACTGGCCATCGACGAATTCCCGGTGCTGTTCGTCGCTGCTGCCTGTGCCGAAGGGCGTACCGTGCTGACCGGCGCCGAAGAGCTGCGGGTCAAGGAGTCGGATCGTATCCAGGTGATGGCGGACGGTCTGCTGGCGCTGGGCGTCAAATGCCAGCCGACCCCGGACGGCATCATCATCGACGGCGGTCAGATCGGTGGCGGCGAAGTGCATGGTCATGGCGATCACCGCATCGCGATGGCCTTCAGCGTGGCATCGTTGCGCGCTAGTGCAGCGATCCGCATCCATGATTGCGCCAACGTCGCGACGTCGTTCCCGAACTTCCTCGCGCTGTGCGGGCAGGTCGGTATTCGTGTGGCACAAGAGGCTCAGTCGTGAAGAACATTGCACCGGTCATCACCATTGATGGGCCAAGCGGCTCGGGCAAAGGCACCGTAGCCGGGATTCTGGCCAAGCGTCTGGGCTGGAACCTGCTGGACTCCGGTGCGCTGTACCGCTTGCTGGCGTTTGCTGCGCACAATCATGGCGTTGACCTGACCAATGAAGAGTTGCTGAAAAAACTCGCCGCTCATCTGGATGTTCAGTTCATTGCAGCGACCGATGGTCAGTTGCAGCGGATCATTCTGGAAGGCGATGAAGTCAGCGACGTCATTCGTACCGAAAGCGTCGGTTCCGGTGCTTCGCAAGTGGCTGCATTGCCCGCCGTGCGCGAGGCGCTGCTGCAACGCCAGCGCGCATTCCAGGAAGCGCCGGGGCTGGTAGCCGACGGTCGCGACATGGGTACGGTGGTGTTTCCCGATGCGCCGCTGAAGATTTTCCTGACCGCCAGTGCCGAGGAGAGGGCGCGCCGTCGATATTTGCAGTTGAAGGGCAAAGTCGAGGGTGTTAGTCTGTCGAGTCTGCTAGATGAGATCCGTGCACGCGATGAGCGTGACACCCAGCGAGCGGTAGCCCCGCTTAAGCCGGCGGCTGACGCCATACAGCTGGATTCCACGGAGTTGTCCATCGATCAGGTGCTTGAACGCATCATGAGCGAGATCGCCATTCGCGATATCGCCGGGTGACCAAGAAGGCTACAGGGGACCAGTCATAGTCCTGCAGCGCTTCTTTTATATGAAACTAACCCACACCGTCTGGGGTGTGGAGATGGGCGTATCCTTCGCCCTCATTTACAGGAATTAAAATGAGCGAAAGCTTTGCGGAACTCTTTGAAGAAAGCCTAAAAACCCTGAACCTTCAGGCAGGCTCCATCATCACCGGTGTTATCGTTGATATCGATTACCAAGCTCGCTGGGTAACCGTTCACGCTGGCCTGAAGTCTGAAGCACTCATCCCGCTTGAGCAGTTCTACAACGACGCTGGCGATCTGACTATCAATGTCGGTGACGAAGTTCACGTTGCTCTGGACTCGGTTGAAGACGGTTTCGGTGAAACCAAGCTGTCCCGGGAACTAGCGACGCGCGCGGAGTGCTGGCGCGG
>NZ_JBIVGT010000060.1:0-8945 GCF_044748825.1 Pseudomonas sp. NPDC089741
CCGCCCCGCGCCCACGCTGCCCCGCGTTGCCCCTACCGAACTCCGCACCGCCGCCCTTAAAGTGACCCTGCCACGGGTCAAGATCCTGCAAATGCTCGACTCCACCGAGCAGCGTCACATGAGTGCCGAGGACGTCTACAAGGCGTTGATGGAAGCTGGCGAGGACGTCGGTCTGGCCACGGTTTACCGTGTTCTGACCCAGTTCGAAGCAGCTGGTCTCGTTGTCCGTCACAATTTCGACGGCGGCCACGCGGTCTTCGAATTGGCCGACGGCGGTCACCACGACCATATGGTCGATGTGGAGACCGGTGAGGTTGTCGAATTTGTCAGCCCAGAAATCGAAAAACTGCAGAAGGCAATTGCCGACGAGCACGGTGTCGAGTTGGTGGATCACAACCTGGTGCTGTACATCCGCAAGAAAAAGTAAGCATGTCGCGCGAATTCAGGTTCGCGAAACGAACGAAGGCGACCCCAGGGTCGCCTTCGTGCTTTCTATTGTTTCAAAATCTTAAACTTTCGCGGTAACCACCATTTTTTTCGCGTGAGCCAACGATTCCTTGGTCAGATCGATGCCGCCGAGCATCCGCGCGACTTCTTCTATTCGTTCGGTCTTGCTCAGCTTGGACACAGCGGTGTGGGTTGCCTCATCGCCACGCACTTTGTGCACGAACAAATGCTGATGCCCTTGCGCCGCGACTTGTGGCAAGTGCGTCACCGTCAATACCTGCCCGCGTTCGCCCAGTCGACGCAGCAATTGGCCGACAATTTCAGCCGTCGGGCCGCCAATGCCTACGTCGACTTCGTCGAACACCAGTGTTGGTACCCGTGAGGTCTGGGCGGTGATCACCTGAATCGCCAGGCTGATCCGCGACAGTTCACCGCCGGAAGCCACTTTGGCGAGGGCTTTCAAGGGTTGGCCAGGGTTGGCACTGACCAGCAGTTCAACCTGTTCCAGTCCATTGGGCAGCAGTTCGTCGCTGCTGTTGGCGCGTAGTTCGATGGTGAAGCGACCACCAGGCATACCCAGACGCTGAATTTCCTGTTCCACCGCGCTGGCCAGACTGCCAGCCGCTTGATGACGCAAGTCGCTCAGCTCCCGGGCCTTCTCCTGATAATGACGGGCATAGGATGCGAGTTCCTCGCCCAGGCGCTCGATGGATTCGTCGTTGGCGTTGAGTGTTTCGATTTCATCCAGCAATTTTTGCTGCATTTCCGCGACCTCGGTCGGCTGGATCCGGTGCTTGCGCGCCAGGGTATAGATCGCATCGAGGCGTTCTTCCAGGTACTGCAGGCGGGCCGGATCGGCATCGAAGTTGTCGAGGAAGCGATTGAGTTCGCCGACAGCCTCTTCAACCTGAATCTGCGCGCTGGTCAGCAAGCTGCTGGCTTCGCCCAGTGCGCCAACTGAATTGTTCACGCTCGACAGACGATTGAGGCTGGCCGTCAGTGCGTTCAGGACATTGCCTGAATCACTTTCGCTGCATTGCTCGACCACTTGCCGGCAGATGCCCAGCAGGGTTTCGGCGTTGGTCAGGTTTTTGTGTTCCTGCTCCAGCTGTTCGAGTTCATTATCGCCGAGACCAAGGTTTTCCAGCTCTTCAAGCTGATAGCTAAGCAATTGATGGCGTGCGCGCTGTTCATCACCGGAGTTGGAGAGGCGCTCGAGCTCCTGGCGAGTCTGCCGCCAGCGCTGGGCGGCGAGCTGAACCTGGCGGGCCAGATCGGTAGCGCCCGCGTACTCGTCCAGCAAACGGCGGTGGGTATCGGTTTTCAGCAGGGACTGATGTTCGTGCTGGCTATGAATGTCGATCAGCAATTCGCCGAGAGACTTGAGATCACCCAGCGGGCAGGGCGTGCCGTTGATATAGCCGCGCGAACGGCCTTCGCTGGTGATCACCCGACGGAGGATGCATGGACCGTCGATGTCCAGATCGCGCTCGGCGAGCCACGCGCTGGCTTCGGGAATGTCGACAAGGTCAAAAGTCGCGAGGATGTCGGCCTTGTCGGCGCCGGGGCGGACCACGCCGCTGTCGGCACGATCGCCCAGCGTCAGGCCCAGCGCGTCGAGCATGATCGACTTGCCGGCGCCGGTTTCCCCTGTGATCACGCTCATCCCGCGATCAAGTTCGAGATCGAGATGTTCAACGATGGCGTAGTTGTGTACGGACAGGTGCACCAGCATAACGGCCGCTCCCAGGCTTTAGGTCTGGTTATTTATACAGTGTTTTGTTTCTGGCTGACAATGCCTGCCCTTAGCTCGATTTGCTTGAACTGAAAATGTTCTTAGCGCATCGGGGAATGAGAATGCGGCACTTTTTTGTAGGGTTAATGCTTGAAGACCCTTGAAGCCTGATTTTGCGGCCCCATATATCGGGGCAGAAGCGCGAGTCAGGCTCGCGGACGAAATTGAAAGGAGAATTCTATGGCTGACGAACAGACAGTAGATACGCAAAACCCAGAAGCCAATCAGGCACCCGCAGGTTCGGGTGATGACCTGGCGACCCGTGTACAAGTGCTCGAAGAGCAATTGGCCGCCGCGCAGGATCAGTCTCTGCGTGTAGCTGCCGATCTGCAGAACGTTCGTCGTCGTGCCGAGCAGGACGTCGAAAAGGCGCACAAGTTTGCCCTGGAGAAATTCGCCAGCGACTTGCTGCCGATCGTCGATAGCCTGGAGCGCGGCCTCGAGCTGTCGAACCCGGACGACGAAAGCATCCGTCCGATGCGTGAAGGCATCGAACTGACGCTGAAAATGTTCCACGACACCCTCAAGCGTTATCAGCTTGAAGCGATCGATCCGCATGGCGAACCGTTCAATGCTGTTCAGCATCAGGCAATGGCCATGCAGGAAAGCGCCGACGTAGAACCGAACAGTGTTCTGAAGGTGTTCCAGAAGGGCTACCAGCTCAACGGTCGCCTGTTGCGCCCGGCCATGGTTGTGGTCAGCAAGGCGCCTGCGCCAATTTCGCCTTCGATTGACGAGAAGGCTTGAAATTAGCCGCAAGGCCCCCATTTAGAAGTCAAGCGTTTAAGTGCTACCGCAGTCAGCCACCACTGCTGCGGCATCCAAATCCAAAGTTTCGGGAGAGTTAACATGGGCAAAATTATCGGTATCGACCTGGGGACTACCAACTCCTGCGTCTCCGTGCTGGAAAACGGCAAGGCAAAAGTTATTGAAAACGCTGAAGGCGCGCGTACCACGCCGTCGATCATCGCTTACGCCAACGATGGCGAAATTCTGGTAGGTCAGTCGGCCAAGCGTCAGGCTGTGACCAACCCGCACAACACTCTGTACGCAGTAAAGCGTCTGATCGGTCGTCGTTTCGACGAAGAAGTTGTGCAGAAAGACATCCAGATGGTGCCTTACAAAATCGCCAAGGCTGACAATGGCGACGCTTGGGTTGAAGTGAACGGCCAGAAAATGGCACCGCCACAAATCTCGGCTGAAATTCTGAAGAAGATGAAGAAGACCGCCGAAGACTACCTCGGCGAGCCAGTGACCGAAGCGGTAATCACCGTTCCGGCCTACTTCAACGACAGCCAGCGTCAGGCGACCAAAGACGCCGGCCGCATCGCCGGTCTGGACGTAAAACGTATCATCAACGAACCAACCGCAGCTGCTCTGGCTTACGGTATGGACAAGGCCAAGGGCGATCACACCGTGATCGTTTATGACCTGGGTGGCGGTACTTTCGACGTTTCCGTAATCGAGATCGCTGAAGTCGATGGCGAGCACCAGTTCGAAGTACTGGCTACCAACGGCGACACCTTCCTTGGCGGTGAAGACTTTGACATTCGTCTGATCGACTACCTCGTTGACGAATTCAAGAAAGAAAGCGGCATGAACCTCAAAGGTGACCCGCTGGCGATGCAGCGCCTGAAAGAAGCCGCTGAGAAAGCCAAGATCGAACTGTCCTCGAGCCAGTCGACCGACGTCAACCTGCCGTACATTACTGCAGACGCGACCGGTCCTAAGCACCTGAACGTGAAGATTTCGCGTGCCAAGCTCGAAGCACTGGTTGAAGACCTGGTTCAGCGCACCATCGAACCTTGCCGCATCGCCATGAAAGACGCTGGTCTGGATGTTGGCGCGATCAACGACGTGATTCTGGTCGGTGGTCAGACCCGTATGCCGCTGGTACAGAAGCTGGTTACCGATTTCTTCGGTAAAGAAGCGCGTAAAGACGTTAACCCGGACGAAGCTGTTGCCATGGGTGCTGCGATTCAGGGCGCTGTTCTGGCTGGTGACGTGAAAGACGTTCTGCTGCTCGACGTCAGCCCTCTGACCCTGGGTATCGAAACCATGGGTGGCGTGATGACCGCGCTGATCGAGAAAAACACCACGATTCCTACCAAGAAATCGCAAGTGTTCTCGACTGCCGACGACAACCAGGGCGCTGTGACCATTCACGTTCTGCAAGGCGAGCGCAAGCAAGCCACTCAGAACAAGTCCCTGGGTAAGTTCGACCTGGCCGACATTCCACCTGCTCCACGTGGCGTGCCGCAGATCGAAGTGACCTTCGACATCGACGCTAACGGCATCCTGCACGTTGGTGCGAAAGACAAGGCTACCGGCAAGACGCAGTCGATCGTGATCAAGGCCAACTCCGGTCTGTCCGATGACGAAATTCAGCAAATGATTCGTGATGCTGAAGTGAACGCTGAAGAAGACCGCAAGTTCGAAGAGCTGGCCGCTGCCCGCAACCAGGGTGATGCACTGGTTCACTCGACGCGCAAAATGGTTGCTGATGCGGGCGACAAGGTCACTGCCGAAGAGAAGACTGCGATCGAGAGCGCTGTGGTTGCTCTGGAAGCCGCTGTCAAAGGCGACGACAAGGCTGCCATCGATGCGAAGGTTGAAGAGCTGTCGAAAGTCTCCGCTCCGGTTGCTCAGAAGATGTACGCCGAACAGGCTCAGCCTGCTGAAGGCGCAGCGCCGCACGACGAGAAAGCTGAAAAGGCTGACGACGTAGTCGACGCTGAGTTTGAAGAAGTCAAAGACCACAAGTAAGTTGTTGGTCGGCCGGTTGACTGCCTTTAGGCAGTGACTGGTAGGATGTCGCCGCGCGGGAGCTAGCTCCCGCGTTGGCGTATCTGGAATACGCGAATTTTTACAGCATGCGACAACGTTCGGATGCTGGCGGTATGGCTGAAGATGCTCCTGCTTTTCACGCCACAAGTACCGCAGAATCAAAGACCAGGATCGTTGAATTGACGTGAGTTGGGTCCGGGCCTGTATTGGGGCTCAACGAGTTTGGCGATCCTCAGGAGGGGTTTGCCGAACGTCCTCAAGAGTGCAGAAGACTTATGGCAAAGCGTGACTATTACGAAGTGTTGGGTGTTGAGCGTGGCTCAAGCGATGCGGACCTGAAGAAGGCTTATCGCCGTCTGGCAATGAAGCATCACCCGGACCGTAATCCCGATGACAAAGCGTCGGAAGAGATGTTCAAAGAGGCCAACGAGGCCTACGAAGTGCTGTCCGATTCGAGCAAGCGCGCGGCATACGACCAGTACGGTCATGCCGGTGTCGACCCGAGCATGGGCGGCGGCGGTGCCGGTTTCGGCGGGCAGAATTTCTCTGACATCTTTGGTGATGTCTTCAGTGATTTCTTCGGTGGCGGTCGCGGCGGTTCCCGTGGCGGCGCGCAGCGTGGCAGCGATTTGCGCTACACCCTGGAGCTGAATCTGGAAGAGGCGGTGCGCGGTACCACCGTGAATATCCGCGTTCCGACATTGGTCAACTGCAAGCCATGCGACGGCTCGGGCGCCAAGAAAGGCTCGTCGCCATCGACGTGCCCGACTTGCGGCGGCATCGGTCAGGTGCGCATGCAGCAGGGCTTCTTCTCGGTGCAGCAGACCTGCCCGCGTTGCCATGGCCAGGGCAAGATCATTTCCGATCCGTGCGACTCCTGCCACGGCGACGGCCGCGTCGAAGAGTACAAGACGCTGTCGGTCAAAGTGCCGGCCGGCGTCGATACCGGCGACCGCATTCGTCTCTCCGGTGAAGGCGAAGCGGGTACCCAGGGCGGTCCGACTGGCGACCTGTATGTGGTCATCAATGTGCGCGAGCACGACATTTTCCAGCGCGACGGCAAGCATCTGTTCTGCGAAGTGCCGATCAGCTTCGTTGATGCAGCCTTGGGCGGCGAGCTGGAAATCCCGACCCTCGACGGTCGCGTCAAACTGAAAATCCCTGAAGGCACCCAGACCGGCAAGCAGTTCCGCGTGCGCGGCAAAGGCGTGGCACCAGTGCGTGGCGGCGGTGCAGGCGATCTGATGTGCCGTGTGGCGGTCGAAACGCCGGTCAATCTGAACCGTCGTCAGCGCGAACTGCTGGAAGAATTCCGCAGCTCGCTGGCGGACGACAACAGCCATTCGCCGAAAACCACCGGTTGGTTCGACGGTGTGAAGCGTTTCTTCGGCGATCTGTAAGGAGTCGGCATGCGACGTATAGCTGTGATGGGCGCTGCTGGGCGCATGGGCAAGATTCTGGTCGAGGCCGTGCAGCAGCGCGCGCCATTGACCGGGTTGACCGCTGCGGTGGTTCGTCCTGGCAGCACGCTGATCGGCGTGGATGCCGGTGAGCTGGCATCGTTGGGTCGTATCGGCGTGCCGCTGTCCGGTCATATCGAGGCGGTGGCGGAAGAGTTCGACGTATTGATCGACTTCACGCTGCCGGAAGTGATGCTGAAAAACCTCGCCTTCTGCCGCAAGGCAGGCAAGGCCATGGTCATCGGCACCACCGGGCTGGACGCTGCGCAGAAGCAGTTGCTGGTCGAGGCGGGCAAGGATATTCCGATCGTGTTTGCGGCGAACTTCAGTGTCGGCGTCAATCTGTCGCTGAAGCTGCTGGACATGGCGGCACGCGTGCTGGGTGATGAAGCGGATATCGAAATCATCGAGGCTCATCACCGTCACAAGATCGATGCGCCGTCGGGTACGGCGCTGCGCATGGGTGAAGTGATTGCCAGTGCGCTGGATCGTGATTTGCAGAAAGTCGCGGTCTACGGTCGTGAAGGTCACACCGGTGCCCGTGAGCGCGAAACCATCGGCTTCGCCACCGTACGCGGCGGTGATGTGGTGGGTGATCACACCGTGTTGTTTGCTTGCGAAGGTGAGCGTCTGGAGATCACGCACAAGGCTTCGAGCCGCATGACTTTCGCCAAGGGTGCGGTGCGTGCCGCGCTGTGGCTGGATGCTCGCGAGCCAGGTCTGTACGACATGCAGGACGTGCTCGACCTGCGCTGATTCATTGCTGAACCCGGCGCAAACGCCCTGTTTGCGCTGGTTTTTCTCCGCTAGCCGACGTCCTGTCGCATTCTCCGGCCTTTTAGGCTCTTTAGCGGTGGACCAAAAAAGCCTTTTTCTGTAAGCTACAGCTTTAGTGTGTCCACTAAAAGCGCGCAGAATAATTCAGTGAAGAAGCGGGGTGACGTGTCCATACGTCACTCCGCTTTTTTACAACCTGCGATCGCCCTTTCATGCGTTATTTACGGGAGGTCTTCTTGACTAAGCCAGCCATACTTGCCCTTGCTGATGGCAGCATTTTTCGCGGCGAAGCCATTGAGCCGACGGTCAAACCGTTGGTGAGGTGGTGTTCAACACCGCAATGACCGGCTATCAGGAAATCCTTACCGATCCTTCCTACGCCCAACAAATCGTTACCTTGACTTACCCGCACATCGGCAACACCGGCACCACGCCGGAAGACGCCGAGTCCGACCGCGTGTGGTCCGCTGGCCTGGTCATCCGTGACCTGCCGCTGGTAGCGAGCAACTGGCGTAACAAGATGTCCCTGTCCGACTACCTGAAAGCCAACAATGTTGTGGCAATCGCCGGTATCGACACCCGCCGCCTGACCCGCATCCTGCGTGAGAAAGGCGCACAGAACGGCTGCATCATGGCCGGCGACAACATCTCCGAAGAAGCTGCAATTGCTGCCGCGCAAGGCTTCCCAGGCCTGAAAGGCATGGATCTGGCGAAAGTCGTCAGCACCAAGACTCAGTACGAATGGCGCTCGACTGTCTGGGATCTGAAGACCGACAGCCACGCGACCATCGACGCTTCCGAGCTGCCTTATCACGTGGTTGCCTACGACTACGGCGTCAAGGTCAACATCCTGCGCATGCTGGTCGAGCGCGGCTGCCGCGTCACCGTGGTACCTGCGCAGACGCCTGCTGCTGATGTCCTGGCACTGAAGCCGGACGGCGTGTTCCTGTCCAACGGCCCTGGTGATCCGGAGCCATGCGACTACGCGATCAAGGCGATCAAGGAAGTCCTGGAAACCGAAATTCCGGTCTTCGGTATTTGCCTGGGTCACCAACTGCTCGCTCTGGCTTCCGGCGCCAAGACCCTGAAAATGGGCCATGGCCACCACGGTGCCAACCACCCGGTGCAGGATCTGGACACTGGTGTCGTGATGATCACCAGCCAGAACCACGGTTTCGCGGTAGACGAAGAGACCCTGCCAGCCAACGTGCGAGCGATTCACAAATCGCTGTTCGACGGCACCCTGCAAGGCATCGAGCGCACCGACAAGAGCGCGTTCAGCTTCCAGGGTCACCCTGAAGCGAGCCCGGGCCCGAACGACGTCGCGCCACTGTTCGACCGCTTCATCAACGAGATGGCCAAGCGACGCTAAGCGTTCGCCTTGAGACTGTAGAGAGAAGCCCACGAGGGTGGCCCCGGCACCGGCGGCCCCTTCGGGACTTCAGAAATCGATCAAGACGGCTTGCCGACTGACCTGCGGATTTGAGTGACAAACCCATGCCAAAACGTACAGACATTAAAAGCATCCTGATTCTCGGCGCTGGCCCGATCGTTATCGGCCAGGCCTGCGAATTCGACTACTCCGGCGCCCAGGCCTGTAAAGCCCTGCGCGAAGAGGGTGACCGCGTAATCCTGGTGAACTCCCACCAGGCCACCCACCTCACCGACCCCGACCAGGA
>NZ_JBIVGT010000061.1:0-6915 GCF_044748825.1 Pseudomonas sp. NPDC089741
ATCCAGCTGTACATGGGTTCGATGGCTGACGCAGTTATCCGTGGTCGCAACAATGTTGCCGGCGGCACTGTAGAATTCGCAGCTGAAGAAACTCAGGCTGCAGCTGAGTAATTGACGCCCTGGCGTTGACTCAGTAAGCAAAAAGGGGGCTTGGCCCCCTTTTTGCCACCTCGAAAACCATTTGTCGGCGGCGCAGCTACAGCTTCTGTAACGTGCAGCAGCTACAAGGTGGGGTTCGGGACGAATTGAACGCCCGTTCGATCGGGTGGAATGGTTGAAAACCTATCCAAGAGGAATTTGAAAATGGCAGCAATTACTGCAGCGTTGGTTAAAGAACTGCGCGAGCGTACCGGCGAAGGCATGATGGATTGCAAGAAAGCCCTGGAAAAGGCTGACGGCGACATCGAAAAAGCCATTGATGACATGCGTGCTTCGGGCGCAATCAAGGCTGCCAAAAAAGCTGGCAACGTTGCCGCTGAAGGCGCCATCGCTCTGAAAGAAGACGGCAAATCTGCTGTTCTGCTGGAAGTGAACTCGCAGACCGACTTCCTGGCTCTGCAGGACGACTTCAAGGCATTCGTTGCTGAAAGCATCGAAAAAGCCTTCGCTGACAAGCTGACTGATGTTGCTCCACTGATCGAAGCTCAAGAAGCTGCTCGCCTGGTACTGGTCGGCAAGGTTGGCGAAAACGTCAACATCCGTCGTCTGGTTCGCGTAGAAGGCGACGTTGTTGGTGGCTACCTGCACGGCAACAAGATCGGTGTTGCAGTTGTTCTGAAAGGCGGCAACGTTGAACTGGCCAAAGACATCGCTATGCACGTAGCGGCCAGCAACCCTGAGTTCCTGCTGCCATCGGAAGTTTCGGCTGAAGCTATCGAGCGCGAAAAAGCTGTGTTCCTGCAGCTGAACGAAGAAAAAATCAAAGGCAAGCCAGAAAACATTGTTGAAAATATGGTCAAAGGCCGTATCAGCAAGTTCCTGGCTGAAGCAAGCCTGGTTGAGCAGGCGTTCGTCAAGAACCCTGAAATCAAGGTTGGCGAACTGGCCAAGAAAGCCGGTGCTGAAATCGTTTCCTTCACCTACTTCAAAGTAGGCGAAGGCATCGAGAAGCCGGTCGACAACTTCGCCGAAGAAGTTGCTGCCCAGCTGGCTGCCGCCAAGCAATAAGACGGTTTTTCAACTGTCGCCCGAAAGAGGCTGCCCGCTTACGCGCGCAGCCTCTTTTCAGATGGGGTTGCCAATTTTTTATTGGTTTCCACTTGGAACTGACTTACAAAGCCATGTTCCGATGGCGCTGAAGCAGCGCCAAGCTAGAGTGAACGCCAGCTGTAAACAGCTCGCAAAGAATTTTAAATACGCCGCAGGAGAGATTCGCAATGGCTCAGCAGGGCAGTGGTTATCAGGCTCGCTATAAACGCATTCTACTCAAGCTTAGCGGCGAGGCCCTGATGGGCTCGGAAGAGTTCGGGATCGATCCAAAGGTATTGGATCGCATGGCGCTGGAAGTCGGCCAATTGGTCGGCATCGGCGTTCAGGTCGGTCTGGTGATCGGCGGCGGCAACCTGTTCCGTGGCGAAGCCCTGAGCAAAGCCGGTATGGATCGGGTTACGGGCGACCACATGGGCATGCTGGCCACTGTGATGAACGCCCTGGCCATGCGCGACGCGCTGGAACGTGCCAATATCTCGGCCATCGTCATGTCGGCGATTTCCATGGTTGGCGTGACCGATCACTATGATCGCCGCAAAGCCATGCGCCACCTGAACTCCAAGGACGTGGTGATTTTCGCGGCCGGTACCGGTAATCCGTTCTTCACCACGGATTCGGCAGCCTGTCTGCGCGCAATCGAAATCGATGCCGATGTCGTGCTCAAAGCGACCAAGGTCGATGGCGTCTACACCGCTGACCCGTTCAAAGATCCGCATGCCGAGAAGTTCGATCATCTGACTTATGATGAAGTACTGGATCGCAAGCTGGGTGTAATGGACCTGACAGCTATCTGCCTGTGCCGCGACCACAAGATGCCGCTGCGCGTATTCAACATGAACAAGCCTGGTGCCCTGCTGAACATCGTCCATGGCGGCGCTGAAGGCACCCTGATCGAGGAAGGTCAACAATGATCAACGAAATCAAAAAAGACGCTCAAGAGCGCATGCAAAAATCCCTGGACTCTCTGGCCCATGCATTCGGCCAGATTCGTACCGGCAAGGCTCACCCAAGCATCCTGGGCAGCGTGATGGTGCCGTACTACGGCGCAGACACCTCCATCACCCAAGTGGCCAACATCACTGTAAAAGACTCGCGCACCCTGCAAGTCGTAGCTTTCGAGCGCAACATGCTCGCGGCGGTCGACAAGGCAATCCAGAGCGCTGGCCTGAACCTCAATCCGACCAACCTGGGCGAATTGCTGCTGATCTCCATGCCTGCCCTGACTGAGGAAACCCGCAAGGGCTTCACCAAGCAGGCGCGCAGTGCTGCTGAAGACGCTCGTGTTGCCGTGCGCAATATTCGTCGTGATGCCCTGGGCGAGCTGAAGAAGCTGGTCAAGGACAAAGAAATCAGCGAAGACGAAGAGCGTCGTGCTGCTGCCGATATCCAGAAACTGACCGACAAGGCAGAGGCTGATATCGACACGGCTACCAAGCAAAAAGAAGCGGATCTGATGGCCGTTTAAGGGTCGAGTTTTTAATGGACAAGACCAAGCAGACTGCGCCGTCCGCGGTGCCGCGCCATGTCGCGATCATCATGGATGGTAACAATCGCTGGGCTAAAAAACGCTTTATGCCAGGTGTCGCCGGGCATAAAGCGGGCGTGGATGCCGTGCGTGCGGTAATCGAGGTCTGCGCTGAGGCCAAGGTCGAAGTGTTGACCCTGTTCGCCTTTTCCAGTGAAAACTGGCAGCGCCCGGCCGATGAGGTCAGCGCCTTGATGGATCTGTTCTTCAAGGCGTTGCGTCGTGAGGCCAAGCGCCTCAACGACAACAACATCAGCCTGCGCATCATCGGTGATCGCTCGCGCTTCCATCCTGAGCTACAGGCAGCGATGCGCGAAGCCGAGGCGATGACCGTCGGTGCCAATCGCTTTGTCCTGCAGATCGCTGCCAATTACGGCGGTCAGTGGGATATTGCCCAGGCTGCGCAGCGCTTGGCGCGCGAAGTTCAGGCCGGGCATCTGCGTCCGGAGGACATCACGCCGGACCTGTTGCAAACCTGTCTGGCGACCGGTGACCTGCCGCTGCCTGACCTGTGCATTCGCACGGGCGGCGAGCATCGCATCAGCAACTTCCTGTTGTGGCAGCTGGCTTACGCCGAGTTGTACTTCTCCGACCTGTTCTGGCCGGACTTCAAACACGATGCCATGCGCAATGCGCTGGCCGATTACGCTTCGCGTCAACGTCGCTTCGGTAAAACGAGCGAGCAGATCGAAGCTGGAGCCCGGGTTTAATGCTTAAACAACGAATCATTACTGCACTGATCCTGCTGCCGATCGCCTTGTGCGGGTTTTTCCTGCTCGAAGGCTCGGGCTTTGCGCTTTTCATCGGTCTGGTCGTGAGTCTGGGTGCCTGGGAATGGGCGCGCCTGGCAGGTTTTACCGCGCAAACCTTCCGTGTCGGCTTTGCTGCCGTGGTCGCCCTGATGCTGTTCGTCATGTACATCCTGCCCGGTCTTGCGCCATGGGTATTGGGTGCGTCCGTGTTGTGGTGGGCGGTGGCGACATGGCTGGTGCTGACCTATCCGCGCTCGAGCGAGCACTGGTCCAGTGCCGCGACCAAACTGGTCATTGGTCTGTTGATTCTGCTGCCGGCCTGGCAAGGTCTGGTGCAGATCAAGCAGTATCCACTGGGTAACTGGCTGATCATGGCGGTGATGGTGCTGGTCTGGGGCGCAGACATCGGTGCGTACTTTTCCGGCCGGGCCTTCGGCAAGCGCAAGCTGGCGCCACACGTCAGTCCCGGTAAAAGCTGGGAAGGTGTCTATGGTGGCCTGGCTCTGAGTCTGGTGATTACCGCGATTGTCGGCCTGGTGCGCGACTGGACGGTGGCCGAGTTGCTCAAGGGGCTGATCGGCGCGGCACTGATCGTGTTCATTTCGGTGGTAGGCGACCTCACTGAAAGCATGTTCAAGCGTCAGTCCGGCATCAAGGACAGCAGTAACCTGCTGCCCGGCCATGGCGGCGTGCTCGATCGTATCGACAGCCTGACGGCAGCCATTCCGGTATTCGCAGTATTGCTGTGGATGGCTGCACCTTGAGCCGCCCACAGCAGATCACTGTTCTGGGGGCAACCGGTTCGATCGGCTTGAGCACCCTTGATGTCATCGCGCGTCACCCTGAGCGTTATCAGGTTTTTGCGCTGAGCGGGTTCACTCGACTGGGTGAGTTGTTCGCTTTGTGCGTGCGTCATGTGCCGCAGTACGCGGTGGTCCCGCAAGCAGACGCGGCGCGCAGCCTGCAGGATGACTTGCGGGCGGCCGGGTTGCCGACCCGCGTGCTGGTCGGGGAAGAGGGTTTGTGTCAGGTCGCAGCGGCCCCTGAGGTCGATGCAGTCATGGCAGCCATCGTCGGTGCCGCTGGTTTGCGTCCAACGCTGGCGGCGGTCGAGGCGGGCAAGAAGATTCTTCTCGCCAACAAGGAAGCGCTGGTGATGTCCGGCGCCTTGTTCATGCAGGCCGTGCGTAAAAGCGGTTCGGTGCTGCTGCCGATCGACAGCGAGCACAACGCGATTTTCCAGTGCATGCCGCAGGATTTTGCGCGCGGATTGAGTTCGGTAGGTGTGCGGCGGATTTTGCTGACAGCTTCCGGCGGCCCTTTCCGGCAGACGCCGATGGCCGAGTTGGAACATGTTTCACCTGATCAGGCCTGCGCGCATCCGAACTGGTCCATGGGGCGCAAGATCTCCGTGGATTCGGCGAGCATGATGAACAAAGGGCTTGAGCTGATCGAGGCCTGCTGGTTGTTCGATGCCAAGCCTGCGCAGGTCGAAGTGGTGATTCACCCGCAGAGCGTGATTCATTCGCTGGTCGATTACGTGGACGGTTCGGTGTTGGCGCAATTGGGTAACCCCGATATGCGCACGCCGATTGCCAATGCTCTGGCGTGGCCGGAGCGCATCGACTCCGGTGTTGCGCCGCTGGATCTGTTTGCGATTGCCCGGCTGGATTTCGAAGCGCCGGATGAAGAGCGCTTTCCATGTCTGCGTCTGGCTCGTCAAGCTGCTGAAGCAGGCGACAGCGCACCGGCCATGTTGAATGCGGCCAACGAAGTCGCTGTGGCAGCGTTTCTCGACGGACGGGTTCGTTACCTGGAAATCGCGAGTATCATCGAGGAAGTCTTGAATCTCGAGCCGGTGGTTGCACTGGATGATCTCGATGCGGTGTTCACGGCGGACGCGAAAGCGCGAGTGCTGGCTGAACAGTGGTTGAGTCGTCACGGCCGATAAGTTTTGCAACACAATGGCTACACGCGGCACTGAACAGGATTGCGGAGAAAGTAGATGAGCGCGCTCTATATGATTGCCGGCACCCTGATCGCCTTGGGAGTGCTGGTCACTTTTCACGAATTCGGCCACTTCTGGGTCGCGCGTCGCTGTGGCGTCAAGGTTCTGCGTTTTTCCGTAGGCTTCGGCATGCCGCTGCTACGCTGGCGCGACAAGCAAGGCACCGAGTTCGTCGTTGCCGCGATCCCGTTGGGCGGCTACGTCAAGATGCTCGATGAGCGCGAGGGCGAAGTGCCGGCCGATCAGCTTGATCAGTCGTTCAACCGCAAATCCGTACGTCAGCGTATCGCCATTGTTGCCGCAGGTCCCATCGCCAACTTTCTGTTGGCCCTGGTGTTCTTCTGGGTGCTGGCCATGCTCGGTAGCGAGCAGATCCGCCCGGTCATCGGTGCAGTCGAGTCCGGCAGCATCGCCGCCAAGGCCGGTCTGACTTCCGGCCAGGAAATCGTCGCCATCGATGGTGAGCCGACTACCGGTTGGGCTGCCGTGAATTTGCAGCTGGTACGCCGGCTGGGCGAGAGCGGCTCGCTGCAACTGGTCGTGCGTGAACAAGGTTCCACCGCGGATTCGCCGCGCGAGCTGGCGCTGGATCACTGGCTCAAAGGTGCCGATGAGCCGGATCCGATTCGCTCGCTGGGGATTCGGCCATGGCGTCCAGCCCTGCCGCCGGTACTTGCCGAGCTTGATCCGAAAGGCCCGGCGCAAGCGGCCGGTCTGAAAACCGGTGATCGCCTGCTCGCCCTTGATGGTCAGGCGCTGAATGACTGGCAGCAGGTGGTCGATACCGTTCGTACGCGTCCTGATACCAAAATCATGCTGCGCATCGAGCGCGACGGTGCTCAAATCGACGTCCCGGTAACCCTGGCGGCGCGCGGTGAAAGCAAGTCGCCAAGCGGATATCTGGGCGCCGGTGTAAAAGCTGTCGACTGGCCACCGGAGATGATCCGCGAGGTCAGTTACGGGCCTTTGGCCGCAATTGGCGAGGGTGCCCGTCGCACTTGGACCATGAGCATCCTGACGCTGGATTCACTGAAGAAAATGCTCTTCGGCGAGCTCTCGGTAAAAAACTTGAGTGGACCGATAACCATTGCTAAAGTGGCGGGCGCTTCTGCCCAGTCGGGCGTCGCTGATTTCCTGAATTTCCTTGCTTATCTGAGTATGAGCCTGGGCGTTCTGAATTTGCTGCCCATTCCTGTACTGGATGGGGGGCATATGTTGTATTATCTGATCGACTGGGCGCGAGGACGTCACTAGACGGAGCCGGTGCAAGGTTGGGGGATACAGATCGGTATCAGTTTGGTGGTCGGGGTGATGTTGCTTGCTCTGGTCAACGATCTAGTTCTACTGTAACTCTTCGCTGAAATGAGAATCTGCCGCTTTGTGAGTCATTTTATGTATTTCCATATATCATAAGATAGGAC
>NZ_JBIVGT010000062.1:0-6879 GCF_044748825.1 Pseudomonas sp. NPDC089741
CTCGAAAGCGAGTTCTCCGGCAACCTCACCGAGGTCTGCCCGACCGGTGTGTTCACCGACAAGACTCACTCCGAGCGCTACAACCGCAAGTGGGACATGCAGTTCTCGCCGAGCATCTGCCATGGCTGCTCGAGCGGTTGCAACATCTCCCCGGGCGAGCGTTACGGCGAACTGCGGCGCATCGAAAACCGTTTCAACGGTTCGGTGAACCAGTACTTCCTGTGCGACCGTGGCCGTTTCGGTTATGGCTACGTCAACCGCACCGACCGTCCACGTCAGCCGCTGCTGGCCGACGGCACCAAGCTCAGCCTGGACGCTGCACTGGATAAAGCTGCTGATCTGCTGCGCGGGCGCAACATCGTCGGTATCGGTTCGCCGCGTGCCAGCCTCGAGAGCAACTACGCGTTGCGCGAACTGGTTGGCGCCGAGCACTTCTACTCGGGTATCGAAGCGTCCGAACTGGAACGCATCCGTCTGGTCCTGCAAGTGCTGAAAGACAGCCCGCTGCCAGTGCCAAACATGCGCGACATCGAAGACCACGACGCGATTTTCGTCCTCGGTGAAGACCTGACCCAGACCGCCGCCCGTATGGCGCTGTCGCTGCGTCAGTCGGTCAAGGGCAAAGCCGAAGACATGGCCGAAGCCATGCGCGTCCAGCCTTGGCTCGACGCTGCGGTGAAGAACATCGGTCAGCACGCGCTGAACCCGCTGTTCATCGCCAGCCTGGCGGAAACCAAGCTCGACGACATCGCTGAAGAATGCGTTCACGCAGCGCCTGACGATCTGGCGCGCATCGGTTTCGCCGTTGCCCACGCACTGGATGCCAGCGCGCCTGCCGTTGAAGGTCTGGACGCCGAAGCACTGCAACTGGCCAAGCGCATCGCTGACGCCCTGCTCGCGGCCAAACGTCCGCTGATCATCGCCGGTACTTCGCTGGGCTCCAAAGCCCTGATCGAAGCCGCCGCGAACATCGCCAAGGCGTTGAAACTGCGCGAGAAGAACGGTTCGATCAGCTTGATCGTGCCGGAAGCCAACAGCCTCGGCCTGGCCATGCTCGGTGGCGAATCGGTGGATGCTGCGCTGCAAGCTGTGATCGACGGTAAGGCTGACGCGATCGTCGTGCTGGAAAACGATCTGTTCACCCGCACCGCCAAAGAAAAAGTCGATGCCGCACTGAACGCTGCGAAAGTAGTGATCGTTGCTGACCATCAGAAAACCGCGACCACCGACCGCGCGCACCTGGTTCTGCCAGCCGCAAGCTTCGCTGAAGGCGACGGTACGCTGGTCAGCCAGGAAGGTCGTGCTCAGCGCTTCTTCCAGGTTTTCGACCCGCAATATCTCGACGCGAGCATTCTGGTGCACGAAGGCTGGCGCTGGCTGCACGCCCTGCGCGCGACCCTGCTGAATCAGCCGATCGACTGGACGCAACTCGACCACGTCACCGCTGCCGTTGCTTCGAGCACTGCGCAACTGGCGCGTATCGTCGACGCTGCACCGTCGGCGGCGTTCCGCATCAAGGGTCTGAAACTGGCGCGTGAGCCGCTGCGTTATTCCGGTCGCACCGCGATGCGCGCCGACATCAGTGTTCACGAACCACGCACCCCGCAAGACAAAGACACCGCGTTCGCCTTCTCCATGGAAGGTTACTCGGGTTCGGTTGAACCGCGTCAGCAGGTGCCATTCGCCTGGTCGCCGGGCTGGAACTCGCCACAAGCGTGGAACAAGTTCCAGGACGAAGTCGGTGGTCACATCCGTGCTGGCGACCCGGGCACCCGCCTGATCGAAAGCACTGGCGATTCGCTGAACTGGTTCGCGGCAGCACCGCGTGCGTTCAACCCGGCGCCGGGTACCTGGCAAGCCGTGCCGTTCTTCCACCTGTTCGGCAGCGAAGAAAACTCTTCGAAAGCCGCACCGGTTCAAGAGCGCATTCCGGCGGCTTACGTGGCACTGGCGAAATCCGAAGCGGATCGTCTGGGCGTCAACGACGGTGCCCTGCTGAGCCTCAACGTGGCCGGCCAGACCCTGCGTCTGCCGCTGCGCATCAATGAAGAACTGGGCGCAGGTCTGGTGGCATTGCCTGCGGGCATCGCCGGCATTCCACCGGCATTCGCCGGCGTATCCGTCGACGGTCTGCAGGAGGCAGCGCAATGACCTGGTTCACCCCTGAAGTGATCGATGTGATCCTCTCGGTCGTCAAAGCCATCGTGATTCTGTTGGCCGTGGTGGTTGCAGGCGCGTTGCTCAGCTTTGTCGAACGTCGCCTGCTGGGCTGGTGGCAGGACCGCTACGGTCCGAACCGCGTTGGCCCGTTCGGTATGTTCCAGATCGCCGCCGACATGCTGAAGATGTTCTTCAAGGAAGACTGGACCCCGCCGTTTGCCGATAAAGTGATCTTCACTTTGGCACCGGTGGTGGCCATGTCCGCCTTGCTGGTCGCGTTTGCGATCATCCCGATCACCCCGACCTGGGGCGTCGCGGACCTGAACATCGGCTTGCTGTTCTTCTTCGCCATGGCCGGTCTGTCGGTCTACGCGGTGTTGTTCGCCGGCTGGTCGAGTAACAACAAGTTCGCCCTGCTCGGCGCGTTGCGTGCTTCGGCGCAAACCGTGTCCTACGAAGTGTTCATGGGCCTGGCCCTGATGGGCATCGTGGTCCAGGTCGGCTCGTTCAACATGCGTGACATCGTCGAGTACCAGGCGCAGAACCTGTGGTTCATCATTCCGCAGTGGTTACCACATTGAATACGCCGGTATGAAATGGGGCATGTTCTTCGTCGGTGAATACATCGGCATCATCTTGATCTCGGCGCTGCTGGTCACCCTGTTCTTCGGTGGCTGGCACGGTCCGTTCGGCATCTTGCCGCAACTGGCTTTCCTCTGGTTCGCACTGAAGACCGCGTTCTTCATCATGCTGTTCATCCTGCTGCGCGCGTCTATCCCGCGTCCGCGTTATGACCAGGTGATGGATTTCAGCTGGAAATTCTGCCTGCCACTGACCCTGATCAATTTGCTGGTGACCGCTGCGGTCGTGTTGTTGAACACGCCTGCAGTCGCGGTTCAGTGAGGATTTGACCCATGTTCAAATATATTGGCGACATCATTAAGGGTACCGGTACCCAGTTGCGCAGCCTGGTCATGGTCTTCGGCCATGGCTTTCGCAAGCGCGACACCCTGCAATACCCGGAAGAAGCGGTCTACCTGCCACCACGCTACCGTGGTCGCATCGTCCTGACCCGCGACCCCGATGGCGAAGAGCGTTGCGTTGCCTGCAACCTGTGCGCCGTGGCTTGCCCGGTAGGTTGCATCTCGCTGCAGAAAGCTGAAACCGAAGACGGTCGCTGGTACCCGGACTTCTTCCGTATCAACTTCTCGCGCTGCATTTTCTGCGGTCTCTGCGAGGAAGCCTGTCCGACCACCGCAATCCAGCTGACACCGGATTTCGAGATGGCCGAGTTCAAACGTCAGGACCTGGTGTACGAGAAAGAAGATCTGCTGATCTCCGGCCCCGGCAAAAACCCTGATTACAACTTCTATCGTGTTGCAGGTATGGCAATCGCTGGCAAGCCGAAAGGCTCCGCACAGAACGAAGCCGAACCGATCAACGTGAAGAGCTTGCTGCCTTAAGGAAGAACGATGGAATTCGCTTTCTATTTCGCATCGGGTATCGCTGTTGTGGCCACACTACGTGTGGTCACCAACACCAACCCTGTGCACGCCCTGCTCTACCTGATCATCTCGTTGATCGCCGTGGCGATGACCTTCTTCGCACTCGGCGCCCCGTTCGCCGGCGTGCTGGAAGTGATCGCCTACGCCGGCGCCATCATGGTGCTGTTCGTGTTCGTGGTGATGATGCTCAACCTCGGCCCCGCCGCGGTTCAGCAAGAACGCGCCTGGCTCAAGCCCGGCATCTGGGCCGGGCCGGTGATTCTCGGCGCGCTGCTGCTGGCCGAACTGCTGTATGTGCTGTTCGCTCACCAGAGCGGCCAGGCCATCGGCCACACCACCGTAGACGCGAAAGCCGTGGGCATCAGCCTGTTCGGCCCGTACCTGCTGGTGGTCGAACTCGCCTCGATGCTGCTGCTCGCTGCAGCCGTCACGGCGTTCCATTTGGGCCGTAACGAGGCGAAGGAGTAAGACATGCCTGCTATCCCTCTCGAACATGGTCTGGCGGTTGCCGGCATCCTGTTCTGCCTTGGTCTGGTCGGCCTGATGGTCCGCCGCAACATTTTGTTCGTGTTGATGAGTCTGGAAGTGATGATGAACGCCTCTGCACTGGCGTTCATTGTCGCGGGCGCCCGTTGGGGCCAGCCGGATGGACAGATCATGTTCATCCTGGTGATCAGCCTTGCAGCTGCCGAGGCCAGTATTGGTCTGGCGATCCTGCTGCAACTGTATCGCCGCTTCCACACGCTCGATATCGACGCTGCCAGTGAGATGCGCGGATGAACCTGATCTTTCTGACTTTCGTATTCCCTCTGCTCGGTTTCCTGCTGCTGTCGTTCTCCCGTGGACGCTGGTCGGAAAACCTCTCGGCGCTGATCGGCGTGGGTTCCATTGGCTTGTCGGCGATTGTCACCGCCTACATCATCTGGCAATTCAACGTCGCGCCACCTGAAGGCGGTCACTACACCCTGGTGCTGTGGCAGTGGATGGCGGTCGAAGGCTTCAAGCCTGACTTCGCCCTCTACATCGACGGCTTGTCGATCACCATGCTCGGCGTGGTCGTTGGCGTAGGTTTCCTGATCCACCTGTTCGCGTCCTGGTACATGCGCGGCGAAGCGGGTTACTCGCGCTTCTTCTCGTACACCAACCTGTTTATCGCCAGCATGCTGTTCCGGGTGCTCGGCGATAACCTGTTGTTCCTGTACTTCGGCTGGGAGGGCGTGGGCCTGTGCTCGTACCTGTTGATCGGTTTCTACTACAGCAACCGCAACAACGGTAATGCCGCACTCAAGGCGTTCATCGTGACCCGGATCGGCGACGTGTTCATGGCCATCGGCCTGTTCATCCTGTTCCAGCAAGTCGGCACGCTGAACATCCAGGAACTGCTGGTGCTGGCACCGCAGAAATTCCAGGTCGGCGACTTCTGGATCACCCTGGCAACCCTGATGCTGCTGGGTGGTGCGGTCGGTAAATCGGCGCAACTGCCGCTGCAAACCTGGCTCGCGGACGCGATGGCCGGCCCGACCCCGGTTTCGGCACTGATCCACGCTGCAACCATGGTTACTGCGGGTGTTTACCTGATCGCCCGTACCCACGGCCTGTTCACCCTGGCGCCGGACATCCTGCACCTGGTCGGCATCGTCGGTGGTGTGACCCTGGTACTGGCAGGTTTCGCCGCACTGGTACAGACCGACATCAAACGTATCCTCGCCTACTCGACCATGAGCCAGATCGGCTACATGTTCCTGGCGCTGGGCGTTGGCGCCTGGGATGGCGCGATTTTCCACCTGATGACCCACGCCTTCTTCAAGGCCCTGCTGTTCCTTGCTTCCGGTGCGGTTATCGTTGCCTGCCACCACGAGCAGAACATCTTCAAGATGGGCGGTCTGTGGAAAAAACTGCCACTGGCCTACGCCAGCTTCATCGTCGGCGGCGCGGCACTGTCGGCCCTGCCACTGGTCACCGCAGGCTTCTACTCCAAGGACGAAATCCTTTGGGAAGCGTTCGCCAGCGGCAACCACGGTCTGCTTTACGCAGGTCTGGTCGGTGCATTCATGACGTCGCTGTACACCTTCCGCCTGATCTTCATCACGTTCCACGGTGAAGCCAAGACCGAAGCCCACGCCGGTCACGGCATCGCTCACTGGCTGCCGCTGTCGGTACTGATCGTGCTGTCGACCTTCGTCGGCGCGATGATCGTTCCACCGCTGCACGGCGTTCTGCCAGAAAGCGTTGGCCATGCTGGCGGCGAAGCCAAGCACAGTCTGGAAATCGCCTCGGGTGCTATTGCTCTGGCCGGTATCCTGCTGGCAGCGCTGCTGTTCCTCGGCAAGCGTCGCTTCGTCACGGCGATCGCCAACAGCGGCATCGGCCGTTTCCTTTCGGCCTGGTGGTTCGCTGCCTGGGGCTTCGACTGGATCTACGACAAACTGTTCGTCAAGCCTTACCTGGCGATCAGCCACGTACTGCGCAAAGACCCGCTCGACCAGACCATCGGTCTGATCCCGCGTATGGCCAAGGGTGGTCACACTGCCCTGAGCCGCACCGAGACCGGTCAACTGCGTTGGTACGCTGCTTCGATGGCTGCTGGTGCCGTGCTGGTTATTGGCGCCATCGTGCTGGTAGCGGTCTGATATGAACCTTGCGAATTTGCGAAAGGAAACGAGCCCGTCATGATTCTGCCTTGGCTAATCCTGATCCCCTTCATCGGCGGCCTGCTGTGCTGGATGGGTGAGCGCTTCGGCGCTACCCTCCCCCGCTGGATTGCGCTGTTGACCATGACCCTGGAACTCGCCCTCGGCCTCTGGCTGTGGGCCCACGGTGACTATTCATTTGCTCCGGCGCCTGGCGCCGATCCCACCTGGGCGCTTGAGTTCAAGCATGTCTGGATCCAGCGCTTCGGCATCAACGTGCACCTGGCCCTCGACGGCCTGTCGCTGTTGATGATCCTGCTGACCGGTCTGCTGGGTATCCTCTCGGTACTCTGCTCGTGGAAAGAGATTCAACGTCACGTTGGCTTCTTCCACCTGAACCTGATGTGGATCCTGGGCGGCGTTGTCGGCGTGTTCCTCGCCCTCGACCTGTTCATGTTCTTCTTCTTCTGGGAAATGATGCTGGTGCCGATGTACTTCCTCATCGAGATCTCGGGTCACAGTTCTTCGGACGGCACGAAAACACCGATCTACGCGGCCACCAAGATCTTCATATTCACTCAGCC
>NZ_JBIVGT010000063.1:0-6604 GCF_044748825.1 Pseudomonas sp. NPDC089741
AAGGTTTTGACCAGCAGACGTCCGGACGCATCACGTTGGTATTCGCTGACCAGTTCGCTGCCGTCATCGCCGAACTCGATTTTCTTAAGCAACTGGCCGTTGAGGTCGTACTCGTAGGCAGTGCGTCGACCGTCAAAACCAGTTTCCTGCTCGATCAGGCCATTCGAGTAGTAGTCGAGTTGGTAGCGTTCGCCGCGCTCGTTCTCGATCTCGGTGAGGTTGAGTTGCGAGTTGTCGTAGCGATAGCGCAGTTGGCTGCCGTAAAATTAATCAGGGACGGACCACGTTTAAAGTGCGAAACGGAAAAATATAGCCTGTCTCTTATTGCGCGGAGCTCGCAAGTGAAAAAGTTGCTCATATATCGTTTTTGATCTTATTCTGTATCAATGAGTTTTTTGTATCGGTTGAATATAGTTATGCAGGTTTGATCTTCGTTAACTAGGTTTTCATAAAAGCTGTCGTCTTCAGCCCACTCTTGAAAAACAAATTGAGTTTTGTTTTTGTTGTTGTGAGTCTCCTTGGATTTCAAAATCCAGTGAGATGAAAGTTTCTTGTCGGAAATCTCAAAAAAATCCAGGGCAAACGGTTTCGGATATTCGTCATAGGGTTCTGTGCAAATGTAAAGCCAGGGGCGGTTATCCCAAAGCTCAATGCCATAAACTACATATTCTTTTCCAATTTCGATTTCCAGTTCATCGTCGCCAATTGAAATGTAGCACTTTAGTCTTGATGCTGTTTCTGTCGAGAAGTTTTCGCCTATCTTGTTTGTTTTGCATGTGACTTTCACTTTTTGTCTCCAGGTGGAACGCTTGGATCGTTACCCCGTAGAAAATAAATCTGTCCCTTTTTAGTTTTTTTAGTTTTTTTAGTTTTTTTAGTTTTTTTAGTTCTTTTTAGTCTGCTTTTTAGCCTAACGTTTTCGGGAGTGGTGTTTTTTACGAAGGGTCTATTTTACGCCTGCGTAAAGATTAAGGTTTTTTTATTTTATTCAGAGTGTGATCTAACGCTATTTCAAGTTCAGTCCAAGTTTTCGCGCTTTCGCTGTGTGTGGGCGACTCCCAGTTTTGATCTGTAATTAGCGAGATTCTAAAGGAGCCTTTTTCGCTGAATTCTGGGTACCATCCAATATCAATTATTTGTTCGAGTGGCAGTGATGCCTGTAATAGATCTTCTTTTAAATCGTCGGTAATAAGTTTGATGTCGCTTCCAACTAATGTGGAGAGTTCATCGAGAGTAATTGTTCCGCCGAGCGTTATTATTTTATTAATGTTCATCGCTTATTTTTTCTTCTTGGTTAGTTTTTTGAAGGCTTCTTCAGATATCGGATGTCCATGTATGGTGTTCGCACTCAATTCCACCCTCATGTACCGGGTTTCTTTTCCGTCGTTAGCGCCGATAGTTTTTCCCATATCAATGACTTTCCATGGTTTTCCATTATTGACATCTTGTCCGTTTGCAAAAGCGTGCCGTTCTAATGCTTCTATATCTGTGCCCGGCACATATTTCGCTGCACCTCCATTGGCAGTGGATTTTACGACAGAAGGCCAAGGAGCCTTAGGGGCCACATGTTTATTTCCATGGTTTGTCCACTGAACGTCTGGAGGAGGCGGGGATCCATCGCTAACCTTGGCTTTTTGCTCTGGAGGTTCGGCACCTTGGCCAGGAATGCATTTATCCCCACCAGGGCAAGTGTTTAGACCAAGCGGATCCACCCACCCCGTAGGGTTAGGCACGTACTGGTAGCTATTCAACCCACCCGCAAGCTTGATCGGATCCGGCGTCAAAAACCGTCCAGTACTCGGATTGTAGTAGCGGTGTCGGTTGTAATGAAACCCTGTCTCGGCATCGAAATATTGACCCTGAAACCGCAACGGGTTATCGATCTCGCTGACGTCCAGCTCGGCGAGATTACCGTAGGCTCGGTACTTCGCCGACCACATGATTTCACCGCTGTAGTCGGTGAGCTCCTGCGGTGTGCCGAGGTGGTCGAGTTGGTAATAGAACGGCGTTGCTTTACGTGGGCCTTCGCCATCTAGCATCGCCAATGGGCGGAAGCTGCCCGGTTCGTAGATGTAGCTGCGGTAGCGGTTTTCGGCGCTTTCCGCAATCAGGCGTTCGCCTTGCCAAAGGAATTCGGTGATGTGGCCGTCGACGGTTTTTTCAAAACGTCGACCGAATGCATCGTACTTGTAGGTTGCGGTGCTGCCACCCGGCAGGCTTACGCCGATCAAGCGGTGTTGGCAGTCGTAGCGATATTCGGTGACGAGTTTCTGCCTGGTACCACGGCGTTCGCGACTCAGGTTGCCGTACGCGTCGTACTCGTAGTGACGATCACCCTGCATCAGCAGGCGGTTACCTTTGACGTTGGCGAGGTTGGCAGTGCCTTCGTTACTTTGGCCCAGCAGGTTGCCGGCCGGATCGTGGGCGAAGCTTTCTGGGATAGCGCCACGCACGCTGATCAATCGATCGAGCGGGTCATAGTGGTAGCTGCGATTGCCTTTGCGGCTGTCATCAATGCCAGCGAGGTTGCCGTTGGCATCGTAATTATAACTACGCTGGAACAGGTTCTTGTCTCGCTGGCCAACAGTGTGGGCTTGCAGGCGGCCTTGTTCGTCGTACTGGTATTGGCTGAGCAGCAAACCTTGCTGACGTTTTTGTTCGCGCCCAGCACTGAACTGGTGAGAGGTCAGGCGTGAGCCGTTGAGGTCGATGCTGCTCAGTTGCCCGCCCGGTTGGTGACGGTAATCGAGTTTGCTGCCGTCAGGCAGGCGGCAGTGTTTTAGTTGGCCGACGCTGTCGTACTCGTATCGCAGGGTGCCCCAACCTTGGTGTTCTTCGATGAGGCGGTCTTGCAGGTCGTATTTGTAGGCGAGCGGCCAATGACCGTCGTCGACGTTGACGAGGCGACCGAGGGCGTCGTAGCCGTAGTGGATTTCTTCGCCATCGGCCAGGGTTTTCACCAGTAGTCGGCCAGCAGCGTCACGCTGATATTCAGTGACCCGTTCGCTGCCGTCGTCGCCGAACTCGGTTTTCTTCAGCAGTTGGCCGTTGAGGTCATATTCATAGGCCGTACGACGACCGTCGAAGCCGGTTTCCTGCTGGAGCAGGCCGTTGGCGTAGTAGTCGAGGTGGTATTGCTCGCCGCGCTCCTTTTCGATTTCAGTCAGCAGCAGGCGCGAGTTGTCATAGAGTGGAGAAAAGGGAAAAGATTTATTTTCAATGCGTAGAAAATAAAACTGAAAATCCCTTCATTAGCATATGGAAATGAAGATTGCTCTGGAGAGGCCTAGTCGGAAAATTTGCCAAAGTCCAAGTATAACTCTGGAATACTTACGCTAAATAGTTTTTCTACTTGAGAAGTTTTATTGGTTTCCACTGAGAATCTCTGTTCAATCCCAAAGGAACTCCATTCAAAAATTCATATCCACCCTCCGTGGAAAATAAATCCTTCCCCGGTTTTGCCACTTTTTACCTACTTTGTTTTCTATGTTTTCTGAACTGGATACGTTTCGCCCGTGATTGTAATTGATGTTCCATCTGATTTTATGTTTTCGATGCTGTTTATAACTATCTTGAGTTCTTTTGAGTTTGGGAATAGAAAGTAAAAAAGCTCGAAATAAAGATAGTCTTTTATAAGGCTTGCAGCCAAATTGTGATAGTTGTTTAAAATTTCATCAAAGGTTGGGTATTCTATTTTTTCTAGTTCGGGAATGTCCGCATAGCCTTGCTCAGAGTCATCAATTTTGCATTCGGCAATAAATGAATTTGCATGGCTGATAAATTGTTCCGGAAACTCATCGTTGTTTATCGTCATTTCGTATTTTTTTGTTTCAAGAATTGACTTTTCTCCGAAGCCAAGGCTCCTGTAGGTGACCGTGTTTAGATTGATTTCCGTGCCGGCTGATCTAAATATCATGGAAGTTCTCCCGGTGGTATGAGCGTGATCGTACCATCCTCTTTAAGCGTTATTGAACCTGATGGTCTGTACGCTTCACCTGCTTTCTGATCCTGCTCTGAACGTTTACCTGAGCGTTGGAAAAATTCTTCTGGAGATTTTATTTCTTCAATGGATGCAGTTCTGTTGCCAGGCGCGATTTTAGTT
The DNA here is from genome assembly GCF_044748825.1 of Pseudomonas sp. NPDC089741. Lineage (NCBI taxonomy): Bacteria > Pseudomonadati > Pseudomonadota > Gammaproteobacteria > Pseudomonadales > Pseudomonadaceae > Pseudomonas > Pseudomonas sp. NPDC089741. Next base: position 4,103 of record NZ_JBIVGT010000063.1, read on the forward strand.
TCTTCGAGCGACAAAAAAGAAAAGGGGACAAATTTATTTTCAGTGTTTAGAAAATAAATCTGTCCCCTTTTTGTTGGCTGTTCAGGGTAGATATGGACTGTCCCCACTTACCGTTGTTCTATTGTTTGTATACTCGATAACCCGCATCAAAATCGCTAACGGTGTGCATATTGCTGTAGGTTGTGTCGAATATTCCCTGGATTGGAGGTTGGACACGATTTGCTTGTAAATTTAAGAGTTTTACTGAATTTTGGAGTTCTTCGTATGTTGCTATATAAGTAAGGTTCGAAGGGGTGAACTCGATAGTTACTTTTTTTGGTGAGATTATGGCAAGATTGATCAATAACTGTGGTGTTGAGAATGATCTCCCTCCGACGTCGTAGATTTTATCTTCGTTCGCTAATTTGGGGCCGTAAGACTCGTGCGTCAAGTAACCTTCATCTTGATTTAATAGGCGTATTAGTTTTTCATGACCCTTCATCTTCTCAAATGTAATGATTGCTTTCTTGAGTATTAGGAAACCGTCCTCGTCCATGTTGTCTAGGAATTTTGAATTCTGAAGTTTTATTGAAGAGACTACTGGTTCGTCTATTAGGTTAAGAACGACATTAAAAATTTCGAGTTGAAAGCTATTATGAATGTTTTCAGTTGGAGGAATATTTATATAGGATATGACTCCGCCGGCATTGTCGAAATCGATAGCGCCAAAGGATTTTGTAATGTCAATTAAAAAATTCATTTTGCTCTCTCGATTATAAATTGATCAAGTTGTTTTGATTCTATTTGATTGCCATCAATGGTTTTAAAACCTTTTGGGTCGACTTTTGTTTGCGAGACTATTCTTCGAGAAAAGGGGGGCAGGTTTATTTTCGGTTTGTAGAAAATAAATTTGTCCCACTTTTTATGTTTTATGTTTTATGTTTTATGTTTTATGTTTTTCTTAGATTGCGCCATCATTGTTGTATGCTTTGATGTTGTTTATAAATATGCCACTGGCTTTGCACGTAATATTGCATAGAGAGTTGATTGTCGCCTTTATTTCGAATTCACTGTTGTTTTTGTTGATATTTAGTTCTAGTGGGCCGCAGAGGTTGAAGTTTTTAACCTCTAATGTTGTTGCATTGTTAATGATTAGGTCAAAGGAAAACTCATTATATTCATTTTTTATCCACTTATCTGGGTAGCTGTTGTCTTTCATGCGGCTGAATAGTTTTAAAGTTATCGCATTGTCTCTAAGTATGGCGTGGGAGATGTTTAAGTCCGTTGGCGCGTAGCCATTTCCAAAAATGGCTAGCCATTGTTTTTTGTCTGAAATGTAGTTTGTCCACATTTTATTTTTCACTCGAAAACATAATGGGTGGAAACACTTTTAAGGTGGAAAGTTCTATTGCGGTCAGCATTGCCTGTTTCCGGATCATACTCTCTTACATTGAAATGCGGTTTGTGCGAAGCATGGTCGCTTGGGAAGTCTTCATGCCCATATGAGTGCTCTTGAATTACTACGCGCTCATTGTCAATGTTTTTGTAGTGGTATTCTCTAGTGTAGACAATGTTGCCATCCGCATCGAGAACGTTTTGTTTTCCTACTCCATGCTCACCCGCTTTTGTGAGGGCAACTTGGTTTACTTCCAATGGTTCAGCTGACTTGGGTATTCTTGCATCACGTTTTGCATCTTGAAAGGCAGCTCTGCGAGAGCCATAAAATTTATCATTTCGGGTAAATTTCTTTTGTCCCGGACACCCATTCAACCCCAACGGATCCACCCATCCCGTAGGATTAGGCACGTACTGGTAGTTATTCAACCCCCCAGCAAGCTTGATCGGATCCGGCGTCAAAAACCGTCCAGTCCCCGGATTGTAGTAGCGGTGTCGGTTGTAATGTAACCCCGTCTCGGCATCGAAATACTGACCCTGGAACCGCAACGGGTTATCGATTTCGCTGACATCGAGTGCCGCCAGGTTGCCATAAGCTCGGTATCTGGCCGACCACATAATCTCGCCGCTGTAATCGGTGAGTTCCTGCGGTGTGCCCAAGTGATCGAGTTGGTAATAGAACGGCGTGGCTTTACGTGGGCCTTCGCCGTCGAGCATAGCCAACGGACGGAAGCTGCCCGGTTCGTAGATGTAACTGCGATAGCGATTTTCGGCGCTTTCAGCGATCAAGCGCTCGCCTTGCCACAGGAATTCAGTGGTGTGGCCGTCGACGGTTTTTTCTATACGACGGCCGAAGGCGTCGTATTTGTAAGTTGCAGTGCTGCCGCCCGGCAGGCTGACGCCGATCAGACGATGCTGGCAGTCGTAGCGATATTCGGTGACGAGTTTCTGGCCGGCGCCACGACGTTCACGGCTCAAATTACCGTAAGCGTCGTAGTCATAATGGCGGTCGCCCTGCATCAGTAGGCGGTTGCCTTTGACGTTAGCCAAATTGGCTACGGGCAGGTCATTCTGACCGAGGAGGTTGCCTGCTGGATCGTGGGCGAAGCTTTCCGGTGTTGCACCACG
>NZ_JBIVGT010000064.1:0-5801 GCF_044748825.1 Pseudomonas sp. NPDC089741
CCACCTTGCTGTTTCCTTCGGGGATGAACGGCGATGAGGACTTGAACCAGAAGTTCAAGCTCATGGACGACTTCGGCAAATACCTGGACAAACAGCGACGCAAACGTCGCGAGTACATTTATTGTGGCTCGCTGTATGTTGCGCAGCAGAAGCTCGACATCAAAAACTGGCGCGACAGCCAGCAATCACCGGGCTTCCTGGCGCCAGAACGCGCCTGGATGGACGAGATTGTCGGCAACATGGGCTACGTCGATGCCTTGCGCGAAGTCAGCCGTGAAGGCGACCAGTACAGCTGGTGGCCGGACAACGAGCAGGCCGAGATGCTCAATCTGGGCTGGCGCTTCGACTACCAGATCCTGACCCCGGGCTTGCGGCGCTCCGTGCGCAGCGCACGCCTGCCGCGTCAGCCACGGTTTTCGCAGCATGCGCCGCTGATCGTCGACTACGACTGGACGCTGACCATCTAAGCGTCGATTCGTAGATGAAAAAATGCCCGTATCGCAAGATGCGGGCATTTTTTTGCGCGTCAGTTCGAGCCGGATCCGAACTCAGACTGCCGCGAAGAATGGCAGGGCCAGGTACAGCTTGATCACAATGACATTGATAATGTCGATGAAGAACGCGCCCACCATTGGCACCACCAGAAAGGCAATTTGCGAAGGGCCGTAGCGCTGCGTCACTGCCTGCATGTTGGCAATAGCGGTCGGTGTGGCACCGAGACCGAACCCGCAATGCCCGGCAGCCAGAACAGCGGCATCGTAGTTGCGCCCCATCACCCTGAACGTCACGAAAATCGCGAAGAGCGCCATGACCAGCGCCTGCACCGCCAGAATGATGAAGATCGGCAAGGCCAGTGCCGCCAGATCCCACAACTTCAGCGACATCAGGGCAATCGCCAGAAACAGCGACAGACTGACGTTGCCCAGCACCGAGACTTCACGCTCGAACACCTGATACAGGCCAAGCGCCGACAGACCGTTGCGCAGCACCACGCCGACGAACAGCACACAGACGAACGTCGGCAGCTCGAACGCGGTTCCGTGCAACAAGCCATTCAATAGATTGCCAGCCAACAGGCTGACAGCGATCAGTGCCAACGTTTCGATAAACGAAAATGGCGTGATCGAGCGCTCTTTGTTCGGCTGCTCGAAACCCTTTGGCAGGCGCGGCGCTTCCTGGTGATTGCAGCCGGGCACTGTCACGCGCTTGATCAGTAAACGAGCAACCGGCCCACCGATCAGCCCGCCCAGCACCAGACCGAACGTCGCAGAGGCCATCGCCAGCTCGGAGGCGGAAGCCAAACCGTACTTCTCACTGAACACCGTCCCCCATGCCGCACCGGTGCCGTGACCGCCCGCCAGGGTGATCGAGCCTGTCAGCAGGCCCATCAACGGGTCAAGTCCGAGCAGGGTGGCCAAGCCGATACCCATCGCGTTCTGCACCACCAGCAACCCGGTGACTGCCAGCAGGAATATTCCGACGATGCGCCCGCCTTTCTTCAGGCTGGCGAAATCCGCACTCAGACCGATGGTGGCGAAAAAGGCCAGCATCAACGGCGTTTGCAGCGAGGTATCGAAGCGCACTTCAATATCGAATGTTCGTAGCAGCAATAGGATCAAGGCAACCAGCAGGCCACCCGCTACAGGTTCAGGAATATTGTAACTACGCATGAAACCAACACGTGTAACTAGTCCGCGCCCCAGCAGAAGTACCAAGGAGGCGGCCACTAGCGTTCCGTAAAAATCGAGCTGAATCATTTGGATAATTCTTGGCTATTTATTCAGAGGCGAACTTTTTACCTGGGCACGCCTCATGAACCGGCTGATTGTCTCAACACTGATTACTAAGAAATTCAAGAGCCTTCGATGGCTTGAACATATCGAAATATTTCAGGAGCAATATTACGCCGGGCAACTTTAACAACCGCCAAAGCCCATTGCCAAGGCCCTTGGCGAGCACCGGCGCCTGCAGTTGTGACTAGATATGTAACTGCGGAATTTATACGGAATTCAAAATACCGACCATCGCCATCAGAAATTTCCTACACACAAAAGTCGGCCAAGTTAGTTGCAAAAATAAAAATGCCCTGACATGTCAGGGCATTTTTTAATCATTGCAAACTGCGATCACATTATTATTTGATCAGCCGCCAGGTAACCGGATAACGATACGGAAACCCTTCGTTAGCCTTCACACCAGCAATAATGGTCAAAATCAGCGCGCCGATGGCCAACAGGCCAAACAGGAAGAAGCCAATAATCAGCACCATCAGCAGGAAACAAATCGCCGAAGCAATCGCCACGGTGATCTGAAAATTCAAAGCTTCTTTACCCTGCGCATCGATGAACGGGTCCGTCTCGCGTTTCATCTGCCAGAGGATCAGCGGCCCGATCAACGTGCCGAACGGAATCCAGATCCCCAGCAAGGCGGACAAGTGACAAAACATCGCCCACTGGCGAACCTCCTGGCTCGGCTTGGGCAGCAGCTCTTGCTCATCACTCATCGCGGACTCCTTGCGGTTATGAATCGGTTCAGTCAGCCAGTGCGGATTTTTGCAGTTCAAAGATTTCGTTCATGCCTTTCTTGGCCAGTTCCAGCATGGCGTTGAGGTCTTCAGGCTGGAACGGTGCACCTTCGGCGGTGCCCTGCACTTCGATGAAACCACCGGTGCTGGTCATGACCACGTTGAGGTCGGTCTCGGCAGCGGAATCTTCAAGATAGTCCAGATCCAGAACTGGCTCGCCCTGATACATGCCGACCGACACCGCAGCGATCATTTGCTTGAGCGGGTCGCCACCTTTCAGGCCGCCGCGCTTCTTGATCACTTTCAATGCGTCAACCAGAGCAACCATGGCGCCGGTGATGGACGCGGTGCGGGTACCGCCGTCAGCCTGGATCACGTCGCAGTCGACGTACAGGGTGACGTCGCCCAGTTTCGACATGTCCAGCGCAGCGCGCAGGGAACGGCCGATCAGACGCTGGATTTCCAGGGTACGACCACCCTGCTTGCCACGGCTGGCTTCACGCTGGTTTCGCTCGCCGGTGGCGCGCGGCAGCATGCCGTATTCGGCAGTCAACCAACCCTGGCCCTGGCCTTTAAGGAAACGCGGCACGCCGTTTTCGACGCTGACGGTGCAGATGACCTTGGTATCACCGAATTCGACCAGTACAGATCCCTCGGCGTGTTTGGTGTAGTTGCGGGTAATGCGGATCGAGCGGAGCTGATCGGCAGCGCGACCACTTGGACGTTTCATAGGGAATACCTGTACTGGGGACGGAAAACTGCCGAGCATTATAGAGCGGCGCACCGCAACTGGGCACTTGTTAAAAATTCCGGCGGCTCACCGAGGCCGGTGAAACGCGCATTACCGACGGGCTGCAGCCCTTTGTCACACCGTGTGTTTGGGCGCATTCGCCGCACTGCGCTACAATCCTGCGCCTTTGCTGCCAGTCGGCATGAATTCATTGATATCGCGCTTGCGGAACCCTCGTTTCGCGCCGATCTGCATTGCGAGGTTACCGCCATGGTGCACAGCATGACCGCCTTCGCCCGCGTCGAGAAAGCCGGCGCCCAGGGCACCCTGAGCTGGGAGTTGCGCTCGGTCAACAGCCGCTATCTGGAACCGCACCTGCGCCTGCCGGAGTCGTTTCGCGATCTCGAAGGCGCCGTGCGTGAAGCACTGCGCCAAGGCCTGTCGCGCGGCAAACTGGAATGCACGTTGCGTTTCACTGAAGAAAGCACCGGCAAGCCGTTGCAAGTCGATCGCGAGCGCGCCGCGCAACTGGTGGCCGCCGCCGAGACCGTTGCCGGCCTGATCAAGAACCCGGCCGCCTTGAACCCGCTGGAAGTGTTGGCCTGGCCCGGCGTACTGGTCGCCGATGCGAGCGATCCGCAGGCGCTGAACGCCGATGCGCTGGCGCTGTTCAATCAAGGCCTGAAAGAGCTGAAAGCCGGCCGCGAGCGCGAAGGCGCGGAGCTGGCGCGGTTGATCAACGAGCGTCTGACTTCGATTGAAGAAGACGTCGTGACCCTGCGCGAGCTAGTGCCACAGATGCTCGCCACCCAACGCCAGAAAGTCCTCGACCGCTTTGCCGACATGAAGGCGGAGATGGATCCGCAGCGCCTGGAACAGGAAATGGTCATGCTCGCGCAAAAGAGCGACGTGGCCGAAGAACTGGATCGGTTGAGCACCCACATCATCGAAGTTCGCCGGGTGCTCAAGTCCGGCGGAGCGGCCGGGCGTCGCCTGGACTTCCTGATGCAGGAGCTCAACCGCGAAGCCAACACACTGGGCTCCAAGGCCTTCGATCCGCGCAGCACCCAAGCCGCCGTCAACCTCAAGGTGTTGATCGAGCAGATGCGCGAACAAGTGCAGAATATTGAGTAAGGCAATCCCGACATGACCCACAGCACCGGCACCCTGTACATCATTTCCGCCCCCTCGGGCGCGGGCAAGAGCAGCCTGGTCAAGGCTTTGACCGACGCCAACGCGGAAATCCGCGTTTCGGTTTCGCACACCACCCGCGCCATGCGTCCGGGCGAAGTGGACGGCGTGAACTATCACTTCGTTTCCCGCGAAGCGTTTGTGAAGATGGGCGAACACGGCGATTTCCTTGAGCGCGCCGAAGTCTTCGGCAACCTCTATGGCACCTCGCAAAGCCACCTGCAGCAAACCCTCGACGCCGGCCACGACCTTATTCTGGAAATCGACTGGCAAGGCGCCGAGCAAGTGCGCAAGCTGATGCCACAGGCGCGTTCGATCTTCATTCTGCCGCCGTCGCTGCAAGCGTTGCACTCGCGCCTGACCAACCGAGGCCAGGACAGCGACGAGATCATCGACGGTCGCATGCGTGAAGCGGTCAGCGAAATGAGCCACTACGTCGACTATGACTACCTGATCATCAACGACGATTTCGCCCACGCGCTGGACGATCTGAAGGCGATTTTCCGTGCTAATCAGCTCATTCAGAAGCGTCAGCAACAGCTTCACGGCAAATTGCTGGCCGAATTGCTCGGTTAATCAGCACTTCCCAAAACGCCTGCAAGCGCTTTACATTGGCACTTGCAGCGCGTTGAAGAGCTTGGTTAAAAAATCAGCGCTTCCCTAATCGCTGGTGATTTTTTAAACTGTTGAGTCCGCTCGCCCAACCGGGCAGCGCGCATATTGCATTCGCTCCGAGGAATACCATGGCCCGCGTAACCGTTGAAGACTGCCTGAACCACGTGGAAAACCGTTTTGAGCTGGTCATGCTCTCTACCAAACGTGCCCGTCAACTGGCCACCGGCGGCAAAGAGCCACTGGTTCAGTGGGAAAACGACAAGCCTACCGTTGTAGCGCTGCGTGAAATCGCTGAAGGCCTGATGAGCTACGAGTTCATCGCCGAGCAGGAAATCGTCCAGGATGAACCGCTGTTCGCAGCGTTCGAGGACGAGTCCAACGAGGCCGTCTAAGCCTATGCCTGGTCGACGTAGCACGGCGCGGGGTCACAACCTACGGCAGGAATCATCATGCCGAGCATAGACGCCCTCGCCGATCGCTTATCGACCTACCTCGGCAACGACCAGGTCAACCTGGTCCGCCGAGCGTATTTCTACGCCGAACAAGCCCATGACGGTCAACGCCGTCGCAGTGGCGAGGCGTACGTCACGCACCCCCTTGCCGTAGCGAATATTCTTGCCGACATGCACATGGACCATCAGAGTTTGATGGCTGCGATGCTGCATGACGTGATCGAAGACACCGGTATCGCCAAAGAAGCGCTGCAAGCGCAGTTCGGTGAACCCGTGGCCGAACTGGTCG
>NZ_JBIVGT010000065.1:1994-5345 GCF_044748825.1 Pseudomonas sp. NPDC089741
TCGTTCTTTAAAAATTTGGGTATGTGATAGAAAGATAGACTGAACGTTACTTTCACTGGTAACGGATCAGGCTAAGGTAAAATTTGTGAGTTCTCTTAATTGAGAAATTCGAATTTTCGGCGAATGTCGTCTTCACAGTATAACCAGATTGCTTGGGGTTATATGGTCAAGTGAAGAAGCGCATACGGTGGATGCCTTGGCAGTCAGAGGCGATGAAAGACGTGGTAGCCTGCGAAAAGCTTCGGGGAGTCGGCAAACAGACTTTGATCCGGAGATGTCTGAATGGGGGAACCCAGCCATCATAAGATGGTTATCTTGTACTGAATACATAGGTGCAAGAGGCGAACCAGGGGACCTGAAACATCTAAGTACCCTGAGGAAAAGAAATCAACCGAGATTCCCGGAGGAGTGGCGAGCGAACGGGGACTAGCCCTTAAGTGGCTTTGAGATTAGCGGAACGCTCTGGAAAGTGCGGCCATAGTGGGTGATAGCCCTGTACGCGAAAATCTCTTAGTCATGAAATCGAGTAGGACGGAGCACGAGAAACTTTGTCTGAATATGGGGGGACCATCCTCCAAGGCTAAATACTACTGACTGACCGATAGTGAACTAGTACCGTGAGGGAAAGGCGAAAAGAACCCCGGAGAGGGGAGTGAAATAGATCCTGAAACCGTATGCGTACAAGCAGTGGGAGCCCACTTTGTTGGGTGACTGCGTACCTTTTGTATAATGGGTCAGCGACTTATTTTCAGTGGCGAGCTTAACCGAATAGGGGAGGCGTAGCGAAAGCGAGTCTTAATAGGGCGTCTAGTCGCTGGGAATAGACCCGAAACCGGGCGATCTATCCATGGGCAGGTTGAAGGTTGGGTAACACTAACTGGAGGACCGAACCGACTACCGTTGAAAAGTTAGCGGATGACCTGTGGATCGGAGTGAAAGGCTAATCAAGCTCGGAGATAGCTGGTTCTCCTCGAAAGCTATTTAGGTAGCGCCTCATGTATCACTGTAGGGGGTAGAGCACTGTTTCGGCTAGGGGGTCATCCCGACTTACCAAACCGATGCAAACTCCGAATACCTACAAGTGCCGAGCATGGGAGACACACGGCGGGTGCTAACGTCCGTCGTGAAAAGGGAAACAACCCAGACCGTCAGCTAAGGTCCCAAAGTTATGGTTAAGTGGGAAACGATGTGGGAAGGCTTAGACAGCTAGGAGGTTGGCTTAGAAGCAGCCACCCTTTAAAGAAAGCGTAATAGCTCACTAGTCGAGTCGGCCTGCGCGGAAGATGTAACGGGGCTCAAACCATACACCGAAGCTACGGGTATCACCTTCGGGTGATGCGGTAGAGGAGCGTTCTGTAAGCCTGTGAAGGTGAGTTGAGAAGCTTGCTGGAGGTATCAGAAGTGCGAATGCTGACATGAGTAACGACAATGGGTGTGAAAAACACCCACGCCGAAAGACCAAGGTTTCCTGCGCAACGTTAATCGACGCAGGGTTAGTCGGTCCCTAAGGCGAGGCTGAAAAGCGTAGTCGATGGAAAACAGGTTAATATTCCTGTACTTCTGGTTATTGCGATGGAGGGACGGAGAAGGCTAGGCCAGCTTGGCGTTGGTTGTCCAAGTTTAAGGTGGTAGGCTGAGATCTTAGGTAAATCCGGGATCTTAAGGCCGAGAGCTGATGACGAGTGTTCTTTTAGAACACGAAGTGGTTGATGCCATGCTTCCAAGAAAAGCTTCTAAGCTTCAGGTAACCAGGAACCGTACCCCAAACCGACACAGGTGGTTGGGTAGAGAATACCAAGGCGCTTGAGAGAACTCGGGTGAAGGAACTAGGCAAAATGGCACCGTAACTTCGGGAGAAGGTGCGCCGGTGAGGGTGAAGGACTTGCTCCGTAAGCTCATGCCGGTCGAAGATACCAGGCCGCTGCGACTGTTTATTAAAAACACAGCACTCTGCAAACACGAAAGTGGACGTATAGGGTGTGACGCCTGCCCGGTGCCGGAAGGTTAATTGATGGGGTTAGCTAACGCGAAGCTCTTGATCGAAGCCCCGGTAAACGGCGGCCGTAACTATAACGGTCCTAAGGTAGCGAAATTCCTTGTCGGGTAAGTTCCGACCTGCACGAATGGCGTAACGATGGCGGCGCTGTCTCCACCCGAGACTCAGTGAAATTGAAATCGCTGTGAAGATGCAGTGTATCCGCGGCTAGACGGAAAGACCCCGTGAACCTTTACTATAGCTTTGCACTGGACTTTGAATTTGCTTGTGTAGGATAGGTGGGAGGCTTTGAAGCGTGGACGCCAGTTCGCGTGGAGCCAACCTTGAAATACCACCCTGGCAACTTTGAGGTTCTAACTCAGGTCCGTTATCCGGATCGAGGACAGTGTATGGTGGGTAGTTTGACTGGGGCGGTCTCCTCCTAAAGAGTAACGGAGGAGTACGAAGGTGCGCTCAGACCGGTCGGAAATCGGTCGTAGAGTATAAAGGCAAAAGCGCGCTTGACTGCGAGACAGACACGTCGAGCAGGTACGAAAGTAGGTCTTAGTGATCCGGTGGTTCTGTATGGAAGGGCCATCGCTCAACGGATAAAAGGTACTCCGGGGATAACAGGCTGATACCGCCCAAGAGTTCATATCGACGGCGGTGTTTGGCACCTCGATGTCGGCTCATCACATCCTGGGGCTGAAGCCGGTCCCAAGGGTATGGCTGTTCGCCATTTAAAGTGGTACGCGAGCTGGGTTTAGAACGTCGTGAGACAGTTCGGTCCCTATCTGCCGTGGACGTTTGAGATTTGAGAGGGGCTGCTCCTAGTACGAGAGGACCGGAGTGGACGAACCTCTGGTGTTCCGGTTGTCACGCCAGTGGCATTGCCGGGTAGCTATGTTCGGGAAAGATAACCGCTGAAAGCATCTAAGCGGGAAACTTGCCTCAAGATGAGATCTCACTGGAACCTTGAGTTCCCTGAAGGGCCGTCGAAGACTACGACGTTGATAGGTTGGGTGTGTAAGCGCTGTGAGGCGTTGAGCTAACCAATACTAATTGCCCGTGAGGCTTGACCATATAACACCCAAGCAATTTGCATGCTCCGAGCTGAAAAGCGAAAGAGACCAGATTGCGGTGTGTGAAGACGAAACGAACCGAAAGTTCGATGTTCACAAACACCGAAAGCTGTCACATACCCAATTTGCTGAAGCGAGGCCATCTGGCCACGATTCGGTACCCGAATTTCTTGACGACCATAGAGCGTTGGAACCACCTGATCCCATCCCGAACTCAGCAGTGAAACGATGCATCGCCGATGGTAGTGTGGGGTTTCCCCATGTGAGAGTAGGTCATCGTCAAGATTAAATTCC
>NZ_JBIVGT010000066.1:0-5251 GCF_044748825.1 Pseudomonas sp. NPDC089741
CCAGCGGTCCGGTTCCTACGGCACCAAGGAAGTCGTCATCGGCATGGCCCACCGGGGCCGACTGAACGCACTGGCCAACACCTTCGGCAAGAACCCGCGCGAGCTGTTCGACGAGTTCGAAGGCAAGAAGAAGGTCGAGCTGGGTTCCGGTGACGTTAAATATCACCAGGGCTTCTCGTCCAACGTGATGACCGCCGGCGGTGAAGTTCACCTGGCCATGGCGTTCAACCCGTCCCACCTGGAAATCGTTTCCCCGGTGGTAGAAGGTTCGGTTCGCGCCCGTCAGGATCGTCGTAACGACCCGACCGGTGAGAAGGTTCTGCCGATCTCCATCCACGGCGACGCTGCTTTTGCAGGTCAGGGCGTGGTCATGGAAACCTTCCAGATGTCGCAGACCCGCGGTTTCAAGACCGGCGGTACCGTGCACATCGTGATCAACAACCAGGTTGGTTTCACCATCAGCAACCCGCTGGACTCGCGTTCCACCGAGTACGCCACCGACGTTGCGAAGATGATCCAGGCGCCGATCCTCCATGTGAATGGTGATGATCCGGAAGCTGTGTTGTTCGTCACCCAGATGGCCATCGACGACCGCATGCAGTTCAAGCGTGACGTGGTGATCGACCTGGTCTGCTACCGTCGTCGCGGCCACAACGAAGCTGACGAGCCAAGCGGCACTCAGCCTCTGATGTATCAGCAGATCACCAAGCAGCGCACCACCCGTGAGCTGTACGCTGATCGTCTGACTCAGTCCGGTGTACTGGACGTTGAGCGTGTTCAGGCCAAGGTCGACGAATACCGCAACGCGCTGGACAACGGTCTGCACGTAGTGAAATCGCTGGTCAAAGAGCCGAACAAAGAGTTGTTCGTGGACTGGCGTCCGTATCTGGGCCACGCCTGGACTGCGCGTCACGACACGCGTTTCGATCTGAAGACCCTGCAAGAACTGTCCGCCAAGCTGCTGGAAATTCCGGACGGCTTCGTTGTTCAGCGTCAGGTTGCGAAGATCTACGAAGACCGTCAGAAAATGCAAGCCGGCGGCCTGCCGATCAACTGGGGTTACGCCGAAACCATGGCGTACGCGACCCTGGCGTTCGAAGGTCACCCGATTCGCATGACCGGTCAGGACATCGGCCGCGGTACGTTCTCGCACCGTCACGCTGTGTTGCACAACCAGAAAGACGCGGGCACCTACATTCCGCTGGCACACCTGTACGACGGTCAGCCACGCTTTGACCTGTACGACTCGTTCCTGTCGGAAGAAGCGGTACTGGCTTTCGAATATGGTTACTCGACCACCACGCCAGAAGCGCTGGTGATCTGGGAAGCCCAGTTCGGCGACTTCGCCAACGGTGCACAGGTTGTTATCGACCAGTTCATCACCAGCGGCGAGCACAAGTGGGGCCGTCTGTGCGGTCTGACCATGTTGCTGCCACACGGTTACGAAGGTCAGGGCCCTGAGCACAGCTCGGCACGTCTTGAGCGTTACCTGCAACTGTGCGCCGAGCACAACATTCAGGTAGCTGTACCGACCACGCCAGCACAGATCTACCACTTGCTGCGTCGTCAGGTGATTCGTCCGCTGCGCAAGCCGTTGATCGTGCTGACTCCAAAGTCGCTGCTGCGCCACAAGCTGGCCATCTCGACCCTGGAAGATCTGGCCGAAGGTTCGTTCCAGACCGTGATCCCGGAAATCGATGCACTGGACCCGAAAAAGGTCGAGCGCGTTGTTCTGTGCAGCGGCAAGGTCTACTACGATCTGCTGGAAAAACGCCGTGCCGAAGGCCGTGAAGATATCGCTATCGTGCGTATCGAGCAGTTGTATCCATTCCCTGAGGACGACTTGAAAGAAGTCCTGGCTCCGTACACCAACGTCAAAAATGCCGTTTGGTGTCAGGAAGAGCCGATGAACCAGGGCGCCTGGTACTGCAGCCAGCATCACTTGCGCCGCAGCATCAGCAACCTCGACAAGTCTCTCGTACTTGAGTACGCGGGCCGTGAGGCTTCTGCTGCACCTGCTTGTGGTTACGCATCGATGCACGCCGAGCAGCAGGAAAAACTCCTGCAAGACGCGTTTACCATTTAACGCCTTCGCGCACCTGAAACCGAATTTAAGGAACTACAGATAATGGCTATCGAGATCAAAGCCCCCACTTTCCCGGAATCGGTTGCCGATGGCACCGTTGCCACCTGGCACAAAAAACCGGGCGACGCCGTCAAGCGTGACGACCTGATCGTCGACATCGAAACTGACAAAGTCGTACTGGAAGTTCTGGCTACCGCCGACGGCGTGCTGGGCGCAATCGTCAAGAACGAAGGCGACACCGTTCTGTCCGACGAAGTGCTGGGTTCCATCGAAGCGGGCGGCGCTGCTGCCGCTGCTCCAGCCGCCGCTGCTGCTCCGGCCGCTGCCGCTGCTCCAGCTGCTGGCGAAGGCGAAGACGATCCTGTTGCTGCTCCAGCCGCGCGCAAGCTGGCTGAAGAAAACGGCATCAACATCGCCTCCGTTGCCGGCACCGGCAAAGGCGGTCGTGTGACCAAGGAAGACGTGGTTGCTGCTGTTGCTGCCAAGAAAGCCGCTCCGGCTGCCGCGCCTGCCAAGGCTGCTGCTCCTTCGGCCGCCGCTCCTGTGTTCGCCGCTGGCGACCGCATCGAGAAGCGCGTACCGATGACCCGCGTGCGTGCCACCGTGGCCAAGCGTCTGGTTGAAGCGCAGTCGAACATGGCGATGCTGACCACTTTCAACGAAGTCGACATGACTGAAGTCATGGCCCTGCGTTCGAAGTACAAGGACCTGTTCGAGAAGTCCCACAACGGCGTACGCCTGGGCTTCATGTCGTTCTTCGTGAAAGCCGCTACCGAAGCGCTGAAACGCTTCCCGGCTGTCAACGCATCGATCGACGGCGCTGACATCGTTTACCACGGCTACGCTGACATCGGCGTTGCCGTTTCCAGCGACCGCGGCCTGGTTGTTCCGGTTCTGCGTAACGCCGAACTGATGAGCCTGGCTGAAATCGAAGGCGGCATCGCAACATTCGGCAAAAAAGCCCGTGACGGCAAACTGTCGATGGACGAGATGACCGGTGGTACCTTCACCATCACCAACGGTGGTACCTTCGGTTCGATGATGTCGACTCCGATCGTCAACCCGCCGCAGGCAGCGATTCTGGGCATGCACAACATCATCCAGCGTCCTATGGCCATCAACGGTCAGGTCGTTATCCGTCCGATGATGTACCTGGCACTGTCCTACGATCACCGTCTGATCGATGGCAAAGAAGCTGTGACCTTCCTGGTGACCATCAAGAACCTGCTGGAAGATCCGGCGCGTCTGTTGCTGGATATCTAAAAAACAGCTGCAAGTTTCAAGTTTCAAGCCACAAGCTCAAAGCGAGCGGGGTGGCTGGGAGCTTGTAGCTTGCGGCTTGTAGCTTTATTGCTAAAGAGGATTTTTTGAATGTCGCAGAAATTTGACGTAGTAGTGATCGGTGCTGGCCCTGGTGGCTACGTGGCTGCCATCAAGGCCGCGCAGCTGGGTCTGACCACTGCCTGCATCGAGAAGTACACCGACGCAGAAGGCAAGCAAGCCCTGGGCGGCACCTGCCTGAACGTGGGCTGCATTCCTTCCAAGGCGCTGCTCGACAGCTCCTGGAAATACAAGGAAGCGAAAGAAAGCTTCAACGTTCACGGTATCTCGACCGGCGAAGTCAAAATGGACGTCGCTGCGATGGTTGGCCGCAAGGCTGGCATCGTCAAGAACCTGACCGGCGGCGTTGCCACCCTGTTCAAGGCCAACGGCGTTACTTCGATCCAGGGCCACGGCAAGCTGCTGGCTGGCAAGAAAGTCGAAGTCACCAAGCCAGACGGCTCGGTTGAAATCATCGAAGCTGAAAACGTCATTCTGGCGCCAGGTTCGCGTCCGATCGACATTCCACCGGCTCCGGTTGATCAGAACGTCATCGTCGATTCGACTGGCGCTCTGGAATTCCAGACCGTACCTAAGCGTCTGGGCGTGATCGGCGCTGGCGTGATCGGTCTGGAACTGGGTTCGGTGTGGTCGCGTCTGGGTTCGGAAGTGGTTGTTCTGGAAGCGCTGGACACCTTCCTGATGGCAGCGGACACCGCTGTTTCCAAGGAAGCGCTGAAAACCCTGACCAAACAAGGTCTGGACATCAAACTGGGCGCTCGCGTGACCGGCTCGAAAGTGAACGGCGACGAAGTCGTTGTGAACTACACCGATGCCAACGGCGAACAGACCATCACTTTCGACAAGCTGATCGTAGCCGTTGGTCGCCGTCCGGTGACCACTGATCTGCTGGCTGCCGACAGCGGCGTGACCCTCGATGAGCGCGGTTTCGTGCACGTTGACGATCACTGCGCGACCACCGTACCGGGCGTTTTCGCCATCGGTGACGTGGTTCGCGGCATGATGCTGGCTCACAAAGCGTCGGAAGAAGGCATCATGGTTGTCGAGCGCATCAAGGGCCACAAAGCCCAGATGAACTATGATCTGATCCCTTCGGTTATTTATACTCACCCGGAAATCGCGTGGGTTGGCAAAACCGAGCAGGCCTTGAAAGCTGAAGGCGTTGAAGTTAACGTCGGCACCTTCCCGTTCGCCGCTTCCGGCCGTGCCATGGCCGCCAACGATACCGGTGGTTTCGTCAAGGTCATCGCTGATGCCAAGACTGACCGCGTATTGGGTGTGCACGTGATTGGTCCGAGCGCTGCAGAACTGGTTCAGCAGGGCGCGATCGGTATGGAATTCGGCACCAGCGCTGAAGACCTGGGCATGATGGTTTTCTCCCATCCGACCCTGTCTGAAGCCTTGCACGAAGCTGCTCTGGCTGTGAATGGCGGCGCCATCCACATTGCCAACCGCAAAAAGCGTTAACAGACAATAAGAAACCACGGCGGTAACGGCCCGTCGTGAGCCTTGCGAGCAAGACTCACCGCGGAATGTCCGCTGGACGCAGCCTTGCGTAGCTCAGCTACGCAAGCAGCAGTCACAGGTGGCGCGGCACTCAAACGAGCGCAGCGCCGAATGCGCAGTACCTAACGAAGACGGTAAAAAGCATGAATCTTCACGAGTATCAGGGTAAGCAGCTGTTCGCTGAATACGGCCTGCCAGTTTCCACTGGTTACGCAGTAGACACCCCGGAAGCAGCAGCAGAAGCTTGCGACAAAATCGGCGGCAGTGAGTGGGTTGTCAAAGCCCAGGTCCACGCTGGTGGTAGCGGTAAAGCGGGCG
>NZ_JBIVGT010000067.1:0-2658 GCF_044748825.1 Pseudomonas sp. NPDC089741
TAGTGTGGGGTTTCCCCATGTGAGAGTAGGTCATCGTCAAGATTAAATTCCGAAACCCCAATTGCGAAAGCAGTTGGGGTTTTGTTTTGCCCGCAAGAAAAGCGCTTGCTTGATTTCTATGCAACGGCTCGGGGCATGGCTATTATTCGGCCTCATTGTGAGGCGAGACCTGCATGCTGACGTTGTTGAATCTTCTGAAGGATGGGCGTTTCCATTCTGGTCAGGATCTGGGCGAGGCCCTGGGAATAAGTCGAAGTGCAGTATGGAAACAGCTTCAGCATCTTGAGGCTGAACTCGGCTTGTCTATCCATAAAGTCCGCGGTCGGGGTTATCAGTTGGCATCGCCATTGATGCTGCTCGACTCTCTAAAGCTATCGACAATGGCACCAAATTGGCCGGTGACCATTCTGGATTCGGTCGACTCGACTAATGCCGAAGCATTGCGCTCTATTGGCCAAGGCAATTCAGCACCGTTTTTGGTGCTCGCTGAGCGGCAAGTTTCCGGGCGCGGCCGCAGAGGTCGTAAATGGGTCAGTCCGTTTGCTGAAAATCTATATTACAGCCTTGTTCTTCGAATCGATGGTGGAATGCGCCAGCTCGAAGGGCTCAGCCTTGTTGTAGGGTTGGCTGTGATGCAGACTTTGCGGAGCTTTGGCGTGGTAAATGCCGGTTTGAAGTGGCCCAATGATGTCTTGGTGGGTAACAAAAAAATCGCCGGCATTCTGCTTGAGCTTATTGGCGACCCGGCGGATGTCTGTCATGTGGTGCTGGGGATTGGTATCAATGTGAATATGCAGACTGCTGATGAAGTCGATCAGCAATGGACCTCGATTCGACTTGAGTCTGGCAATAACTGCGATCGAAATGCCTTGGTGGCCGAGCTGAGTAAGCAGCTGGACGCCTACATTCGGCGTCATCAGGCGGGGGGATTTTCGGTTCTCCGGGAGGAATGGGAAGTGAATCACTTGTGGCAGGAGCGATCGGTGTCATTGATTGCTGGTGCCAACCATATAGATGGCGTAGTGCTCGGAATCGACAATCAAGGTGCTCTGCGCTTGAGGGTGAATGGCGTGGAGAAAGTATTTAGTGGTGGTGAGCTGAGCCTGAGGTTGCGTGATGATTCTTGAGCTCGACTGCGGGAACAGCTTTATAAAATGGCGTGTGCTGAATGCCGCGGTTGGCGGCCTGATCTCCGAAGGGGTGGTCGACTCGGATTTGGCGCTGCTTGAGAGTTTGCGAGCGATTGATCGGCTTTCCCTGGGCAAATGTCGCTTGGTCAGTGTGAGGACTGGCGAAGAAACCGGCGCGCTGATCGACATTATCGAGCGGGAGTTCGGTATTTCGGTGATTCGCGCGGAGTCCGCTCGTGAAATGTCTGGTGTTAGAAATGGTTACGAAGACTACGAGCGCCTTGGGCTTGATCGATGGCTGGCGATGCTGGGCGGGTTTCACCTCGCTTCAGGAGGGGCCTGCCTGGTACTCGATTTCGGTACGGCGGTAACCGCAGATTTCATCGCGGCTGATGGCGAGCATCTGGGTGGCTTTATTTGTCCTGGAATGCCGTTGATGCGTAACCAGTTGCGTACTCATACCCGAAAGATTCGTTATGGGGATTTGGCTGCCGAGCGGGCGCTGTCCAGCAACGCACCAGGGCGGACTACCGTTGAGGCGGTAGAGCGTGGGTGTTCATTGATGTTGCGTGGGTTCGTACTGACGCAGCTGGAAATGGCGCGCTCCTATTGGGGGGCTGACTTCGCTGTCTTTATAACCGGTGGTGACGCCGATTTGGTTGCAGGTGTTGCTCCCGAGGCCAGAATCGTTCCCGACCTGGTGTTTGTGGGGTTGGCTATGGCGTGTCCTTTGACCTGAGGTTTGTATGCGTTGGTTGTTCCTCCTGCTTCTGGTTCTCAATGTTTTTTATTATGTCTGGCATCAGCAGGAGGCGCCGTTGCGGGCAAAGGACGTGACGCCTCTTAGTTTGTATCGGGGGTCGCAGCAGGATATTCGCTTGCTGAGCGAGACGACTGGTGACGTTAGGGAGAAGCAGGGCGTGCGGCGTCAGGAGTGTCTCTTTCTGGGCGGTTTCTCTCGACAGGAGTCGTTTTCGGCGCTGCAGCAGCGTTTGGCTGAAATGGGCGTTAATGTACAGCCGTCGTCGAAGGATGCTCCAGGAGCCGGTTATTGGCTGTCTGTTGCACCTGAGAGCCAGCGTTTGTTAGGGGATGTGCAACTGCAGAACCTTTCCAAGGAATTCAATGAGTTAAAACATAAAATAATGCTGTGTGAGGGGGTTGCGCCTGTCGAATAGTTTGCATAGAATGGCGCCCGCTCCACAGCGAAGACCCAAACAGGTTTTCAACGTGAGGTGATGTCAACGCAGCTAACCTCAGGTTTTTAAATGAGAAAATGCTTGACAGGGGTTCGGCATAGTATAGAATGCCGGCCTGATTAGGAGGGGTTCCCGAGCGGCCAAAGGGATCAGACTGTAAATCTGACGTCTACGACTTCGAAGGTTCGAATCCTTCTCCCTCCCCCAGATTTAAGCGTGAGCTGCAAGCTCCGCGGGTATAGTTTAGTGGTAGAACCTCAGCCGTCCAAGCTGATGATGCGGGTTCGATTCCAGCTACCCGCTCAATGTTTGCTGGTTGTGCACAGTGT
>NZ_JBIVGT010000067.1:2668-5248 GCF_044748825.1 Pseudomonas sp. NPDC089741
AATCAAACTTAAAACGATATAAAAAGTGTTTAGATCATTTAGCTCAGTTGGTAGAGCACACCCTTGGTAAGGGTGAGGTCAGCGGTTCAAATCCGCTCAAGAGCTCCATATAACAAGGCAGATATGAAAATATCTGCCTTTGTTTTAATGGCTAATGTTGTTTGCTCAATTCTTCTGTTAAGGGTGATATCGATGGCTAAGGAAAAATTTGATCGTTCCCTGCCGCACGTCAACGTTGGGACCATTGGTCACGTTGACCACGGTAAAACCACTTTGACTGCTGCTCTGACTCGCGTTTGCTCCGAAGTTTTCGGTTCGGCAATCGTTGACTTCGATAAGATCGACAGCGCCCCAGAAGAGAAAGCTCGCGGTATCACCATCAATACCGCGCACGTTGAGTACAACTCGAAAATTCGTCACTATGCTCACGTTGACTGCCCGGGTCACGCTGACTATGTGAAGAACATGATCACCGGTGCTGCTCAAATGGACGGCGCTATTCTGGTTTGCTCGGCCGCTGATGGTCCGATGCCGCAAACCCGTGAGCACATCCTGCTGTCCCGTCAGGTTGGCGTTCCGTACATCGTGGTTTTCCTGAACAAGGCTGACCTGGTAGATGACGCTGAACTGCTGGAACTGGTCGAGATGGAAGTTCGCGACCTGCTGTCCACCTACGACTTCCCGGGCGATGACACTCCAATCATCATCGGTTCGGCTCGTATGGCTCTGGAAGGCAAAGACGACAACGAGATGGGCACCACTGCCGTCAAGAAGCTGGTTGAGACTCTGGACAGCTACATCCCAGAACCAGTTCGTGTCACCGACAAGCCGTTCCTGATGCCAATCGAAGACGTATTCTCGATCTCGGGTCGCGGTACTGTTGTGACCGGTCGTATCGAGCGCGGTATCGTTCGCGTTCAAGATCCGCTGGAAATCGTTGGTCTGCGTGACACCACCGTTACTACTTGCACCGGTGTTGAAATGTTCCGCAAGCTGCTCGACGAAGGTCGTGCTGGCGAGAACTGCGGCGTTCTGCTGCGTGGTACCAAGCGTGACGACGTTGAGCGTGGTCAGGTTCTGGTTAAGCCGGGTTCGGTTAAGCCGCACACGAAGTTCACTGCAGAAGTTTACGTTCTGAGCAAGGAAGAAGGCGGTCGTCACACTCCGTTCTTCAAAGGCTACCGTCCACAGTTCTACTTCCGTACTACTGATGTGACTGGTAACTGCGAGCTGCCAGAAGGCGTTGAAATGGTGATGCCAGGTGACAACATTCAGATGACTGTTACCCTGATCAAAACCATC
Source organism: Pseudomonas sp. NPDC089741 (assembly GCF_044748825.1). Lineage (NCBI taxonomy): Bacteria > Pseudomonadati > Pseudomonadota > Gammaproteobacteria > Pseudomonadales > Pseudomonadaceae > Pseudomonas > Pseudomonas sp. NPDC089741. Next base: position 3,971 of record NZ_JBIVGT010000067.1, read on the forward strand.
GCGATGGAAGACGGTCTGCGTTTCGCTATCCGTGAAGGCGGTCGTACCGTCGGCGCTGGCGTCGTAGCCAAAATCATCGAGTAAGTTGTTGTAATGTCTTTTTCGGGCCGGCATAATGGTCGGCCTGATTTTGTTTTAGGTCAGTAGCTCAATTGGCAGAGCGACGGTCTCCAAAACCGTAGGTTGGGGGTTCGATTCCCTCCTGACCTGCCAGATTCACTTGGTGTGTCTGGCTTTCTTTTCACAGGATCTTCATAGATGACTCCTAAAGCTGAAGCTCAAGGCTCTCGCTTCGATCTGCTCAAGTGGCTTGTAGTAGTCGCTTTGGTGGTTGTTGGCGTTGTTGGCAATCAGTATTACTCTGCTTCGCCGATCCTGTACCGCGTACTCGCATTGCTTGCCATTGCTGCTGTAGCTGCCTTTGTAGGCCTGCAGACAGCGAAGGGCAAGTCTTTCTTTGTACTGGTTAAGGAAGCTCGCACCGAAATTCGTAAAGTCGTGTGGCCAACTCGCCAAGAAACCACGCAGACCACCCTTATTGTGGTGGCTGTTGTTCTGGTTATGGCGTTGCTGTTGTGGGGGCTTGATTCCCTGCTCGGCTGGCTTGTTTCCTTGATTGTCGGCTAAGGGTGTCCCGTGGCTAAGCGTTGGTATGTTGTGCATGCTTACTCGGGTTACGAGAAGCATGTAATGCGCTCGCTCGTCGAGCGCGTAAAGCTGGCTGGCATGGAAGATGGCTTCGGCGAGATTCTGGTTCCCACTGAAGAAGTGGTTGAAATGCGTAATGGCCAGAAGCGCAAAAGCGAACGAAAGTTCTTTCCAGGCTATGTGCTGGTTCAGATGGATATGAATGAGGGTACTTGGCACTTGGTCAAGGATACACCTCGGGTGATGGGTTTTATTGGCGGTACTGCTGATAAGCCGGCACCAATCACCGATAAAGAGGCGGAAGCAATTCTGCGTCGTGTTGCTGATGGTAGCGACAAGCCTAAGCCGAAGACGCTCTTCGAGCCAGGTGAAACGGTGCGAGTCAATGATGGTCCATTTGCTGATTTCAATGGCGTCGTTGAAGAAGTTAACTACGAAAAGAGCCGGATCCAAGTGGCAGTGCTCATTTTCGGTCGCTCTACCCCGGTAGAGTTGGAGTTCAGTCAGGTCGAAAAGGTCTAACTGGACAAGCATCCCAACCCCGCAGCCCTAGGCTGTGGGGTTTTGTCGTCACTGGGATAAACGCGCAAGTAACCGGGGAGCCTTTCGAGGCGTTCGAACCCGTAATTG
>NZ_JBIVGT010000068.1:0-4841 GCF_044748825.1 Pseudomonas sp. NPDC089741
CCGAACGTTGGCGCATTGTGTTTCCGTACCATCCAAACGATTGAAGTGGGCGCGAAACTCCCTGGCGCCCGGCAAGGTTGCGAGATACCAGCCCACATGCTTCCGGGCAATGCGCACGCCCATCACGTCCCCATAGAAAGCGTGAAGTGCGGCCAGATGCTCCAGCAGAATGTGTTCCACCTCGACCAACTCCGGCGCCGGCAATTTCTCGCCGGTGCGCAGGAAGTGTTCGATCTCGCGAAAAATCCATGGCTGCCCTTGGGCAGCGCGGCCTATCAACAGGCCATCGGCACCGGTTGCGTCGAGGACGTAACGGGCCTTTTCCGGCGAATCGATATCGCCATTGGCAAACACCGGGATCGACACCGCCTGCTTGATCGCGGCAATCGTGTCGTATTCGGCTTCACCCTTGTACAGATCGGCGCGAGTGCGGCCATGCACTGCCAACGCGGTGATCCCGGCCTGCTCGGCGATCTTCGCCACGGTCAGGCCGTTCTTGTTGTCGCGATCCCAGCCCGTGCGGATCTTCAGGGTGACCGGCACATCAACCGCAGCCACAACGGCCTGCAGGATCTCGGTCACCAGTGCTTCATCTTTCAACAACGCGGAGCCGGCGGCCTTGTTACAGACCTTCTTCGCCGGGCAACCCATGTTGATATCAATAATCTGTGCGCCCAGTTCGACGTTGGCCCGGGCTGCATCCGCGAGCATCTGCGCATCGCCACCGGCAATCTGTACCGAACGTGGCTCGGGATCGCCTTCGTGGATCATGCGCATGCGTGACTTGCGGGTGTTCCACAAACTCATGTCGCTGGTGACCATTTCCGAGACAACAAGCCCTGCGCCCAGACGCTTGCACAGCTGACGAAAGGGCTGATCGGTGACCCCCGCCATCGGGGCGAGAATCAAGCCGTTCTGCAATGTGTATGGGCCGATGCGTACCGCCGACATAGGACTTCCCTGAAGTGGGGCCGGATCATGAGAGTTCGAAAAAGGGTTGGCATGATACCCGCTCTCGATGACTGGATAAAGGCTGAATTGAACAAAATCTGAACAGTTATTCTGTTATTGCCAGCGGTTTGGTTGCGCAGGGCAAAGTCAGAAAACCGCCGTCAATTCAGAAACGGTGAGGCGTTTCACTCGGGGGAGTGAAAGTTCAGGCTGTAATTCACCGCTTTCGGGCCTGGATCGAGAATATCCAGCGCAATGTGGATCGGCGTCTGTGGCGGCATTTCCGCCAGACCTTCCAGGTCGCCACTGAGGTACTCGCCGGGTTTGAAGCGACGACTGGCGATCAGGTGACCATTGAGATCGGCAAAACGCAGTTCAAGCAGCGGAAAGGGCTGGGAGAACGTTGCGCGGTTGTAGATGATCGCATCGACCACCAGGGCGCCGCTGAATTCAGGGTGGCTGCGTACCACCAGATTACTGCTCTTGATCCGCGCGATATCGACCTTGGATGGCACCGTGCAGCCGATCTGCGGGCAGATTTGCTGGAACCAGGGACGGTATTGATCCTGTCGCGCCAGTTCATCGAAATGGTAAGAAACGTATTGGGCGACGAGACCGCCGGCTGCCAGCAGCACCAACAATAGCCACAGCAGGCGTCGGCCCCACGGCGAGCGGCGTTTCTGCCAGTCGAGTTGCAGCGGGTCGTCGGTCAGGTCCTGGAGGACTTCGGCGCGCACGCCAGGTTCGCCACGCTCGCGTTTTTTGCGCAGCGGTTCGATCACTGGCATGTCGTCGTCATCGCTTTCGTCACTGGCAGTGAAGCGTTCGCGACGGGCCTTTGGGTCAATCGGATCGTGCAGGCGCAATTGCGGAATGGCCGGCTCGTCGTCCAGGTCTACCGGTTCCAGCGACAACGAAGGCTCGGTGCGTGCTGTTTTGACCGGCTCGATGTCGACGGTTTCTGGCTCGTCTTCTTCGGGCTCGGCAGTGTGCTCATCGGAACGTTCGCTGAACAAGGTGTCGCGCCAGAGTGTTTCATCCGGCTCAGGGCTGTCGCGACGAGCGCTCAGGGAGTCTTCACGTTGACGACCGAATTCGGTGGTTGGCTGGATTTCGCGCTGTTCGAGGCGAGCGAGTTCTTCATCCAGATCGAGGCTGTCGAGATCCAGCTCGGACGCGCTCCACTGCTTTTGGCTGATGGCGCGCGGTACCGGCGGTTCGACGCTGGTGGGCGGTTCGATGGTCGGCGCTGGCTGCGTAATCGCTGGCGGCTCGGCAATGGGCGGCGCGACAGGAATCACCGCATCCTTGCCGGCGTGTTGTTCCAGCAGCTGTTTGGCCGCGTTGAACACTTGCAGGCAGGAGCCGCAGCGAACCACCCCGCGGGCCACGCTCAATTGAGCATGGCTGACACGGAAACTGGTTTGGCAATGCGGGCACTGGGTGACGAAACTGTCGGTCATGCGGCGATCCGGATTATGCAGGCGGTCATTCTAGCGCCGACGGCCGGTGATGCGCACCCAGCCATCGCGATTGGCAATCGGGTCAAGATCGAAATCCTGTGCATAAGCGGCGGCGACTTCATCGCCTTGCTCGGCAAGGATGCCCGACAGCGCCAGACGGCCACCGGATTTCACCAGGCTGGACAACTGCGGCGCCAGCGAAACCAGTGGGCCAGCGAGAATATTGGCGACCAGCACGTCGGCTTCTACCTGCGGCAGATCTTCCGGCAGGTACAGCGGGAACAGCTCTTCGGCAATGTTGTTGCGCCCGGCGTTGTCGCGCGACGCTTCCAGCGCCTGCACGTCGATGTCGGTGCCGACTGCTTCTTTCGCGCCGAGCAGCAGGGCGGCGATGGCCAGAATCCCCGAGCCGCAGCCAAAATCGAGCACGTTGCAGTCTTTCAGGTCCTGGCCGTCGAGCCATTCCAGGCACAGCGCGGTAGTCGGGTGAGTGCCGGTGCCGAACGCGAGGCCCGGGTCCAGCAGCAGATTGACCGCGTCCGGCTCAGGCGCGGCGTGCCAGCTCGGCACGATCCACAGACGCTGGCCGAAACGCATCGGCTGGAAACCGTCCATCCAGCTACGTTCCCAATCCTGGTCTTCGATGACCTCGCTGTGATGCTCGGGCAGCGGGCTGCCGGTCAGCAGTTCCAGATGGGCCAGAACCGGTGCCGGTTCCGTGCCGCCTTCGAACAGCGCCAACAGATGCGTGTGCGCCCACAGCGGGGTGGTATTGAGTTCCGGTTCGAAGATCGGCTGATCTTCGGCGTCCATGAAGGTCACCGACACAGCGCCGACTTCAAGGAAAGCGTCTTCGTAGGTTTCGGCTTGTTCCGGGCTGATGGCGAGACGTACTTGCAGCCAAGGCATGGCGGGCACCTTTGAAAAATATTGATTGCAGCCTAGCGGCCGGCGAGAAGCGCGCAAGTTTACGCGAGCGCGCGGCAGAACACGAACATGGTTGAAGATCAAAAGATCGCAGCCTTCGGCAGCTCCTACGCTGAAACGCGATCCCCTGTAGGAGCTGCCGAAGGCTGCGATCTTTTGATCTTCTCTACTCCAGAAACAACAAAGCCGCCCGAAGGCGGCTTTGTCTGGTGCGGCTCGAAGCTTAGTGCTTCTCGGCAGCCAGCTTGTGCTCGAGGTAGTGAATGTTCACGCCCCCTTTGCAGAAGCCTTCGTCACGAACCAGATCACGGTGCAGCGGGATGTTGGTCTTGATCCCGTCAACCACGATTTCGTCCAGGGCATTGCGCATGCGCGCCATGGCTTCGTCGCGGGTCGCGCCGTAAGTGATCAGCTTGCCGATCAGCGAGTCGTAGTTCGGCGGAACGGCATAGCCACTGTACAGGTGCGAATCGACGCGAACGCCGTTGCCGCCTGGAGCGTGGAAATGCTTGACCGTGCCCGGGCTCGGCATGAAGGTTTTCGGGTCTTCAGCGTTGATCCGGCATTCCAGCGAGTGACCGCGGATTACCACGTCGTCCTGGGTGAACGACAGCTTGTTGCCAGCGGCGATGCTGAGCATCTCCTTGACGATGTCGATACCGGTAACCATTTCCGAAACCGGGTGCTCTACCTGAACACGCGTGTTCATTTCGATGAAGTAGAAACGACCGTTCTCGTAGAGGAACTCGAAAGTGCCCGCGCCACGGTAACCGATGTCGATGCACGCCTTGACGCAGCGCGCCAGCACTTCTTCGCGAGCCTTCTCGTCGATGCCCGGTGCCGGCGCTTCTTCGAGAACCTTCTGGTGACGACGTTGCAGCGAGCAATCGCGGTCGCCCAGATGGATCGCGTGACCCTGGCCGTCAGAAAGAACCTGAACTTCCACGTGACGTGGATTGGTCAGGAATTTTTCCAGATAGACCATCGGGTTGCCGAACGCCGCGCCAGCTTCGGTGCGGGTCAGTTTGGCGAAGGCGATCAGGTCTTCTTCCTTGTGCACCACGCGCATGCCGCGACCACCACCGCCGCCAGCGGCTTTGATGATCACCGGGTAGCCGACTTCACGACCGATGCGCAGTGCCGTTTCTTCGTCTTCCGGCAACGGGCCGTCAGAACCTGGAACGGTCGGTACGCCCGCTTCGATCATCGCGTGCTTGGCCGATACCTTGTCGCCCATCAGGCGAATGGTGTCGGCTTTCGGGCCGATGAAAGCGAAGCCGGAGTTCTCGACCTGCTCGGCGAAATCAGCGTTTTCCGCGAGGAAACCGTAGCCTGGGTGAATGGCGGTAGCGCCGGTCACTTCAGCGGCCGCGATGATTGCCGGGATGTGCAGGTAAGAGTGCGCGGCAGAAGCCGGGCCGATGCAGACGGATTCGTCTGCCAGACCCAGGTGCATCTGCTCGTTGTCGGCCTTGGAGTAAAGGGCGACGGTGTTGATGC
>NZ_JBIVGT010000069.1:0-4811 GCF_044748825.1 Pseudomonas sp. NPDC089741
CCCCTGCGCCACCCGAAACCACGCATTCTCGGCAGCCAGAGCGCCGTGGTCACCGGCCCCAAAGGCGAAGAAATCCACTGCGACGAATACGGCCGGGTCAAAGTCCAGTTCCACTGGGACCGCGAAGGCCAGGCCGACGACAAGACCAGTTGCTGGCTACGCGTCTCCTCCGCCTGGGCCGGCGCCCAGTACGGCGGCATCGCCATCCCGCGCATCGGCATGGAAGTGCTCGTCACCTTCCTTGAAGGCGATCCCGACCAGCCATTGATCAGCGGCTGCCTGTACCACAAGGAAAACACCGTCCCCTATCCACTGCCGGCGAACAAGACCCGCAGCACCTTCAAGACCCTCAGCTCCATGGGCGGTGGCGGCTACAACGAACTGCGCATCGAAGATAAAAAAGGTCAGGAGCAGATCTACCTGCACGCCCAGCGCGACTGGGACGAAAACATCGAGCACGACCAGAAGATTCGGGTGGGCAACGAACGCCACGACACCGTCGAAAAAAACAGCTACAGCGAATTCAAAGCCGAAGAACACCACACCGTCTACGAAGACCGCAAAGTCGAAGCCCGCGCCAACGACCACCTGACTGTGGGCGTGAACCAGCACATCAAAATCGGCACTGGGCAGTTCATCGACGCGGGGCAGGAAATCCATCTCAGCAGCGGCATGAAAGTGGTGATGGAAGCAGGCGCAGAGCTGACCCTGATCGGCGGCGGCAGCTTCATCAAGATTGATGCCGGCGGCGTGACCATGAGTGGGCCGGTGATCAATATGAACTCCGGCGGTGGGCCGGGCAGCGGCACCGGTGCGGCGCCATTGATACCCGGCGTGCTGAAACAGGCCGACGCTGACAAGGCCGGCCAGGTCCTCACCCCGGCCCAGATCAACACCCTCAAACGCAACGCGCCATTCTGCGAAGAATGCGAAAAATGCAAGGCAGGTGCCTGTGCCATCTGATCGAATTACGCCTAAGGATTGGCTGGCGCAACAGCCGTTGCAGACTGGCGAGCGCCTGTACCTGATCATCAGCGCGGCGAGTGATTCCGACGCGCTGAAAAACCTCTACCTCACCGAACCCACCGCCCAACTCTTGCCGATCTGGGGCGACACGCCCTACTCCACTTGGCAACCGGTGATGCCCTACGTCACCGAACTGAAGGGCAACTCGGCATTCTTGCCATGGATCGCCGAAACCGACGCCCTCGATTGGGGTTGGCTGGCGGTATCGCGCTCGGAGCCGAACGAAGTGTTCGAGCATCTGCGCAGCCTGACACAGGTGAAGATGCCGGACGGGACCGAGGTGTTTTTCCGGTTTTGGGATGGACGGCATATCTACCCGATTCTTGAAGGGTTGGGTGAGACGGCTGGGGAAGTGTTGCCGGTGTTTCAGCGTTACCTGATCAACGGGCGGAGCCTGGAGGTCGGGCCGCGGGTGGTGCCGAAGGCGAAGGATTGGCCGTGGTGGGAGGTGCCGAAAGATCTGCTAGACAGCTTGATGGCCGAGAACCCGTCGACCGTGATCGGCAACATGATGCAGTGGCTATTGGACGAACATGCCGATCTGTACTTCTCGTTCCCAGAATCAAACTTGAAACAAAAAGTGGCGCGCTTCGTAAAGCGCACGCCGCTCACGGAAGAAAATTTTGCCGGTCTGTTGAAGGCCTATTTGGAAAATGAGGTGGTTGTATGAGCGTTTTGATGGGTGGGATCGTTGGTGGCCTCACGGCAAAACAACCTGATGCTCAGGCGATCATTGCCGACTTCAAGAAGTGTCTGAAAGACTACCGTGAGCATGCCGAAGCCTGGTATGGCGGCATTCTGGATGCCGAGCAGCAGTTCAAGGTCGGGGACGAAGTCGGCACGGCAGACAAGGACAGCAAAAAGGAAAACACCCTTTATGCCAACTGCCCCGCTAACGGCAAACTCGTGCTCGTTCACAGCTTCGAATCCGCGCGCTTCGTGCCAATTGGCAATACGCCGGTTCGACTGACTCCGGTAGTCGATGGCCGCTTCATCGGCAAGAACGAAGTCGGTCCGACGATTAACAAAACCATCGATTCGACCGGAATTCTGGAAGTCTCCGGCCTCACACCCAATCAGCAGTACAAAATTACATTTTTCCCTAATCCAACTCCTGCCCAGATCGATAGCCTGTTCAACTCCTACCAAGGCGTGATCGGTGAACTCGGTGGCTGGTTGCAAACCGAATGGAGCACAAGTTTCCTGCCGTTGTGGCAGGCACACACTGATGCATCACTGGGCGGTCGTGCCCTGCAGGAGCTGGAAGCTGCGTGGGAAGGCTTCATGAAGGCGATCATGGGCTTGTGGGGCGATATCAAGAGCCTCTACGACCTCGTCGCTCACCCTCGCGAAAACTACGAAAAACTGAAAAAGTTTTTCACCGAAGAGCAGATCAAGAAGATTTACGACGCTTCAGCCGAAGCCATTCACACAGCTTTGCTAATTGCCAGCGATGAGCCGCTGATGTGGATCTATGTCGCGGCAATCATGGCCTGGGTGCAAATGCTGCCTCCGCAGACCTGCACGGAAGTGCTGGCCCAAATGTCCACAGAGTTCCTGCTGAACATTCTGGTGGGCGTCGTCCTGACTGGAGGCCTCGGCTTGGCCGTTCGCGTGGGGACAAAGGCAATCAAGGGAGTCCAGAGTAGCGGCAAGGTCATAAAACTGATCGAAGATTTCACTGGCATGCTGATGAAGGTCAGCAAATCCAAGGCCACGCCACACACCGAAGCGTCGAAGCCTTTGTTGCTAAATGGCGATTCGAAGTTCAATCCGGCACGTAAAGCGGATGTGCAGATTGCGGCACCCAAACCTGCCGAAACCGCGACAGCACCGAAAAACAAGCCACCGGTCAGCGGCGGAAAAGTGGAGTCCGATGCGCAGATTCAAGCACGTAAAAAAGATGAGCCCGCCTCGCGTGTCGAACAGGTAGAACACGTCGACAACGCGCCAGATCAATCGAAAAACCCGGCCGACAAACCCGCACAGTGTGTTGACGATACATGCTCTGGTGGCGACCCCGTGTCGATGGTGACCGGTGAGGAATTACTCACGCTGACCGATGGTGAAATGGGTGGTTTGCTGCCCTTCGAGTGGACCCGCCTATACCGAAGCAGTGCGGTTGATTTCGACAGCCGTCTCGGCCATGGCTGGAGCCATTCACTGTCCCATCGCTTGCAAATCGACGATGAAGGTGTGCTGTGGACAGACAACGAGAATCGGCAGACCCGATTCCCGATGCCGACCGACCAGCGCCCCGCCATCACCAATAGTCTGGCACAGGCCGCAATTTATCTAGGTGATGCTCCCGGTGAACTTGTCCTGACTCAGGCCGGGGCAAAAACACGCTTCTACCATTTCCGAGCCGGTCGCCTAACCACGATTAGCGACGCCTACGAAAACCGGTTACATATCAGTTATGACTTCGTTGACCGTATCCAGCGCATCGATAACGGTGCAGGCCGTGCCCTGCTAATGCGTTACGACGACCGACACATTGTGGCCGTCGATCAGCAGCAACAACGCCAGGAATACAATGACCGCGGTGAACGTCAGGATCCATGGCTGACCATTCAAACGCTCGTCACCTACCAATACAACGCACGCAATCAACTGATTTCTTCTACCAATGCGGCAGGCGAAACCGAGCATTACCGTTACAACGATCAGCATGTCATCCTCGAACGACAGATGGCCGGCGGCGCCAGTTTCTTCTGGGAATGGGAACGTGAAGGCAAACACTCCCGCTGCATACGCCACTGGGCCAACTACGTGCAAATGGAAGCGCGTTACGAGTGGGATGACAAAGGCTCGGTCACCGTCCATAACGCTGACGGCAGCCAACTTGTCTATGTGCATGACGAAAATGCGCGGCTGGTCAGCGAGACCGCGCCCGACGGCGGTGAAACGCAGAACGCGTACGACGATCAGGGACGTCTGGTCGCCGTAAAAGATCCGATGGGCGCGATCACTGAGTATCAGTACAGCGAAGCTGGGCGCTTGATCGTCGTTATCCCGCCAGAGGGTATTCCGACCCGCTACAACTACTTTAATGGTCAACTCATTGATGTCCAGCGCGGCAAAGCCCGCTGGAAATACGAGCGCAATCGTCAGGGTGACATTACCCAACAAAGCGATCCGGATGGCAACGAAACCCATTACAGCTATGACCGTCAGGGCCGACTGCTGGAAATTCGTCATCCCGATGGTAGTCGTCATCAACTCGGCTGGAACAACCTAGGTCAGTTGCTGGAAGAGCGCCTGCCAGATGGCGGTCAGCGCAAATACCGCTATGACGCGCTAGGTCGACAAATTACCCGTCAGGACGAATTCGGTGCTATCACCCAATACCAATGGGATGCAGTTGATCGTCTGACCCAAGTAACCCTGCCCGGCGGCGCCACTCGCGCGTTCACCTACAACCCATATGGCCGCGTCACCGCCGAACGCGACGAGCTTGGGCGTATCACTCGTTACGAGTACGCCGACAACCTGCACTTGGTCAGCCGCCGCATCAATCCTGACGGCAGCCAACTGCGTTATCGCTACGATAACTCGCAACTTAACCTCACCGAGATCGAGAACGAGCGCGGCGAACGCTACCAACTCGACTACTACTCGAATGGCCTGATCCAACAGGAAACTGGTTTTGACGGTCGCCGCACTGCCTACGAGTACGACCTCAACGGTCAGTTGCTTAAGAAAATCGAGTTCGGCGATGACGGCAGCGAACTGGTCAGCGAATACCAACGTGATGCGTCCGGACGTCTGCTGGTCAAAACCTT
>NZ_JBIVGT010000070.1:0-4335 GCF_044748825.1 Pseudomonas sp. NPDC089741
GCCCCCCCCCCCCCCGCCCCCGGCTCAACCGCCCGCGCAGGGCGTCCGGGGTTGCCGCAACCCGTGTGTCACCGGTCGGGGTTTCGAGAGGAACACCAATGTGCACGTCAAATCTCCTGCGTGATCTTATTGAGTAAACCCATGCACTACGGATGGTGCGACTGGGGCGGCCGATCAGCACGATCCCGCCAAATCAGGGCGGGGCGCGGCATTTTGCAGGCGAACTTTATGCCCTTCAAGGGATTATGACGGGTGACGGAAAATTAACTACAAGTCATGCCGTGACCGAATGTCGCACATGGCTGGTCGAATCCCTTACAGGCCGTGCCCTGCAAGGATTCTGGCTGAATAACGAAAAATTTCTTATCGGTGGCGTGAATAGGCAGTAATGAGTCGTTGATGAAGGCTCAAAGCCACGTAGTCAGGCGCTTGTGGGACGTCTGTACGACTTTTGGTTACAGTCAGTGAAATTGCGACAAATAGTTATATCTGTAGGGCTTCGACTTTCCTGACTACGGGGTTAGTTATCACTGTAAGCCTCTATCCTTCTAGGCTGTAGCTCTGCGCCTGATTCACCAACCAGTCACGAAATGCCTTTAACGACGCCGATTCGACTTTTCGTTCGGGAATCATCAGGTAATAGGCCTTGATGCTGGAGAGTGCCTGCGGGTTGGCAATCACCAGGCGCTTCTCGGCCAGCTCGCGCTGAATCAGGAACGGCGGAATCAGCGCAATGCCCATATCGTGCATGGCCGCTTGGGCGAGCATGGAGAATAGCTCGTAGCGCGGGCCTGTCATGTCGCGGGGGATATTCAGCTGTTGCGAGTTGAACCACTGGCGCCAGGCATAAGGCCGCGTGGTCTGCTGCAGCAGTGGCAATTCAGCGATGGCTTCGGCTGTCAGATGTGTCTTGTTGCCGAGTAGGGCAGGGCTGCACACCGGCATCGGATTCTCGCCCATCAGCCTGTGGGATTCGGTACCGGACCAATCGGCATCGCCGAAGTAGATCGCTGCATCGAATTCGGTATCGGCAAACAGAAAGGGCCGGGTGCGGTTGGTCAGGTTGACCGTGACTTCCGGGTGCTTGAGCTGGAAATCCTTGAGACGCGGCAGTAGCCATTGCGTGCCGAACGTCGGCACCACCGCGAGTTCGATCACATTGGTGCCTTGCTGGCCCATCACCGACAACGTGTCGCGCTCCACTGCATCCAGTTGCGTGGCGACCCGGCGACTGTAGGAAAGTCCCGCCTCGGTCAGCTTCACCCCGCGTCGCGAACGGCGGAACAGTTCGACGCTGAGGAACTCCTCAAGGCTGGCGATCTGTCGGCAAATCGCGCCCTGGGTGAGGGAAAGCTCTTCAGCAGCCCGGGTAAAACTCTCGTGGCGCGCGGCAGCCTCGAAACTGATCAGGGCGGTGGTGCTGGGGATCTTTCTGCGCATGTACATCAACCTCACTAATGCGCCGCATAAAAGGCATCTCGCGACGTTTCGGAGTGAGAAATTAGCACAACAGAATGCGAAATCCTCGTTTGCCGCGACGGCGAACCACGCCTAGGATCAATGCCACGTTAATTCACCCGATTTGCGAGGACACACTCATGGGCGGTAAAGCTAGCTTCAACTGGATCGATCCCCTGCTGCTGGATCAACAGCTCACCGAAGAAGAGCGCATGATCCGCGACACCGCCGAGCAGTTCGCTCAACAGAGCCTCGCACCGCGTGTTCTCGAAGCTTTCCGTCATGAGAAGACTGACCCGGCGATCTTTCGCGAAATGGGTGAAGTCGGCCTGTTGGGTGCGACCATCCCCGAGCAGTACGGTGGCAGCGGCCTCAACTATGTCAGCTACGGCCTGATTGCTCGCGAAGTGGAGCGTGTCGACTCCGGCTACCGCTCGATGATGAGCGTGCAGTCGTCGCTGGTAATGGTGCCGATCAACGAATTCGGTACCGAAGCACAGAAACAGAAATACCTGCCGAAACTGGCTTCCGGCGAATGGATCGGCTGCTTCGGTCTGACCGAGCCGAACCACGGTTCCGACCCGGGCGCGATGATCACCCGCGCGCGCAAAGTCGAAGGCGGCTACAGCCTGACCGGCGCGAAAATGTGGATTACCAACAGCCCGATCGCTGATGTGTTCGTGGTCTGGGGTAAGGACGATGCCGGCGACATCCGTGGTTTTGTACTGGAGAAGGGCTGGAAAGGTCTGAGCGCTCCGGCGATTCACGGCAAGGTTGGCCTGCGCGCGTCGATTACCGGTGAGATCGTCATGGACAACGTGTTCGTCCCGGAAGAGAACATCTTCCCGGACGTGCGCGGTCTGAAAGGCCCGTTCACCTGCCTCAACTCTGCGCGCTACGGCATTTCCTGGGGCGCACTGGGCGCTGCCGAGTTCTGCTGGCACACCGCTCGCCAGTACACACTGGATCGTCAGCAGTTCGGTCGTCCATTGGCCGCTACTCAGTTGATCCAGAAAAAGCTGGCCGACATGCAGACCGAGATCACGCTGGCCCTCCAAGGCTGCCTGCGTCTGGGTCGTATGAAGGATGAAGGCACTGCCGCAGTCGAGATTACTTCGATCATGAAGCGCAACTCGTGCGGCAAGTCGCTGGACATCGCCCGTATGGCGCGCGACATGTTGGGTGGTAACGGAATCTCCGACGAGTTCGGCGTGGCACGCCACCTGGTTAACCTGGAAGTGGTGAATACCTATGAAGGTACTCATGACGTTCACGCGCTGATCCTCGGGCGTGCGCAAACCGGTCTGCAGGCGTTCTATTAATAGGAGAGCGACCATGGGCGCGCTGTCGCATCTGCGGGTACTGGATTTATCGCGAGTGCTGGCCGGGCCATGGGCCGGGCAGATTCTCGCCGACCTTGGCGCCGAAGTGATCAAGGTCGAGCGCCCGGGCAATGGTGACGACACGCGCGCCTGGGGGCCGCCGTTCCTCAAGGACGCTTATGGCGAGAACACCTCGGAAGCGGCTTATTACCTGTCGGCCAATCGCAACAAGCAATCGGTGACCATCGACTTCACCCGCCCCGAGGGTCAGAAGCTGGTGCGCGAGTTGGCGGCCAAGTCGGACATCCTTATCGAGAACTTCAAGGTCGGTGGTCTCGCGGCTTATGGGCTGGACTATGAGTCGCTGAAGGCGATCAATCCGAACCTGATCTATTGCTCGATTACCGGGTTCGGCCAGACCGGGCCTTATGCCAAGCGTGCTGGCTATGACTTCATGATTCAGGGGCTGGGCGGGCTGATGAGTCTGACCGGTCGTCCCGAGGGTGATGAAGGTGCTGGGCCGGTAAAGGTTGGCGTAGCGTTGACGGATATCCTGACGGGGCTGTATTCAACTGTCGCGATACTGGCGGCGCTGGCGCACCGGGATCATGACGGTGGTGGTCAACACATCGATATGGCTTTGCTGGATGTCCAGGTCGCGTGTCTGGCTAACCAGGCGATGAACTATCTGACCACAGGCGATGCGCCCAAGCGTCTGGGTAATGCTCATCCGAATATCGTTCCCTATCAGGATTTCCCTACGGCTGACGGTGACTTCATTCTTACCGTGGGTAATGACGGGCAGTTCCGCAAGTTTGCCGAAGTGGCGGGGCAGCCGCAGTGGGCGGATGATCCGCGCTTTGCTACTAACAAGCTGCGTGTGGCCAATCGTGCTGTGTTGATTCCCCTGATCCGCCAGGCGACGGTGTTCAAGACCACTGCCGAGTGGGTCGCTGAACTGGAGCAGGCTGGAGTGCCGTGCGGGCCGATCAATGATTTGTCGCAAGTGTTTGAGGATCCGCAGGTCAAGGCTCGAGGACTGGCAATCGAGTTGCCTCATGCGCTGGCAGGAATGGTCCCCCAGGTCGCCAGTCCGATTCGGCTGTCACAAACGCCTGTCGAGTATCGTCGTGCGCCTCCTTTATTGGGCGAACATACGCTTGAGGTTCTGCAGGGAGTGCTGGGCTTGGGCGCGGGTGCGGTGGCTGAGCTGAAGGCGGCTGGGGTGCTCTGATCGTTCCTTCTATATAGAAGGGGTGTGTTTGCTGCCTATATATAGAAGTCTTTGGTCGTTTTTTAACCAATCTGCAAGTGATTGAAAGAAAAGCGAAATTAACGGTTGACGGCAGATTCTGGATGTCTATAATTCGCCCCACTTCCGGCGCAGTCGAAACGGAAAACTCCTTGAGATTCAATGAGTTATGCAGGTTTCGGCAGTAAGTGCTTCAGTTCATCGAAGCCAGAAAGAAGTTGAAAAAGAGGTGTTGACAGCAGCGTGTAACGCTGTAGAATTCGCCTCCCGCTAACGAGAGATCGGAAGCGCAAGTGGTTGAAG
>NZ_JBIVGT010000071.1:0-4174 GCF_044748825.1 Pseudomonas sp. NPDC089741
TCATTTCATGTAGGACCGTCGGTTTCCGGGCTGCCGGAAACGGCGTTCGGCACACACGACTTCTCACGGTCGGTGTCAGGTGCGTCGGGAGTGGTTGGCCATTCCCGTGTCCAGCGATGTGCGACCAATTGGGCCGATATCGCGACGTACGCGTCCTGCTTGCTGTGGCTACTTAAGCACTCAGTCAGGAGGAGGAATCCACCAGCGGCTGTGGACGAGATGAAGCGTCTTGATAAAGCCTATTGCTACACAGTCCAGCGGTTGTGCATCTCCACCCTACACGTATCCCTGATAATTCGGGTGCTGCCGCGCGCAGAATCCGCAGCGGGTTGGCATTTACCGTGAGCTCCGATAGGGGAGGTCACGCATCATGGCTAATTCAGGCGATGTTTCCGAAGCTTTCGCTCGGGGTCATCTGCAGCTGACTGCACTTTGTGAACTGGCCTTGAATGTGTGCCTGTCAGGCGAGTAAAAACTCTGCTCGACGGTGTAATTCAGGCCTCATGTCACCTGCGCTTGTTACAACTGCAAACTCCACCGTTACGTAGCGAAAGCCCCGTAGGACGGCCTCGCGTCCTGGTGAATTGCGTTGGTCAGGGCCGGTTTTTGACCGTGATTCCTCTGTCCAGGCCGCTTTTGGCGGCGTTCGCGACTATAGCAGCAATGATTAAGTGCTTCAATTCCATAAAAATTGTTATCATCCGCGGCATGACAACTACTGCCCCTTCGACTCCAGGCGTTCAATTGCTTGAAGTCTCGCCGGAGTATGCCGGCCAACGAATCGACAATTTTCTCCTCGCCCGGCTCAAAGGCGTGCCCAAGACCTTGATTTACCGGATTTTGCGTAAAGGCGAAGTGCGTGTGAACAAAGGTCGGATCAAGCCCGAATACAAGCTGCAGGCCGGCGATATCGTGCGCGTGCCGCCCGTTCGCGTGCCTGAGCGCGACGAACCGGTGCCACTGGCCCAAGGCCTGTTGCAGCGCCTGGAAGCCTCGATTGTCTTCGAAGACAAAGCCCTGATCGTGATCAACAAGCCCGCAGGCATTGCGGTTCACGGTGGCAGCGGCTTGAATTTCGGCGTCATCGAAGCCTTTCGTCAGTTGCGCCCCGATACCAAAGAGCTGGAACTGGTGCACCGTCTCGACCGTGACACCTCCGGCCTGCTGATGATCGCGAAAAAGCGCAGCATGTTGCGCCACTTGCACGAACAATTGCGTGGCGACGGCGTCGACAAGCGCTACATGGCGCTGGTGCGCGGCAACTGGGCGACCTCGATCAAGAAAGTCAGCGCGCCATTGCTCAAGAGCAATTTGCGTTCTGGCGAGCGCATGGTTGAGGTCAACGAAGAAGGCAAAGAAGCCCTGACGATGTTCAAGGTGCTGCGCCGCTTCGGTGATTTCGCCACCATGGTCGAGGCCAAACCGGTTACCGGTCGTACCCACCAGATTCGCGTGCACACTCTGCATGCTGGCCATTGCATTGCTGGCGACAGCAAGTATGGCGATGAGGGTTTCACCAAGGAAATCCGCGATCTGGGCGGCAAGCGTCTGTTTCTGCACGCCTACATGCTGACCGTGCCGCTGCCGGACGGTGGCAAGCTGACCTTGCAAGCACCGGTCGACGAAATGTGGGCCAAGACCGTGGAGCGATTGAGTGCGCCCATCTGATTACAAGCTGCTGATTTTTGATTGGGACGGCACGCTGGCCGATTCAATTCATCGGATCGTCGAGGCGATGCACTCTGCATCCGGGCGTTCCGGCTTCGAGTTGCGTGATGATTTCGCCGTAAAAGGTATCATCGGCCTGGGTCTGCCCGAGGCGATCCGCACCTTGTATCCGCAAATCAGCGACGCTGAAATGACCTTGTTTCGCGAGTATTACGCCGATCACTACATCGCCGCCGAAGCCGTGCCTTCGCCGTTGTTCGAAGGCGTCGTCGAGTCGATGGCGTCCTTTCGCGAGCAGGGTTATCACCTGGCTGTGGCGACCGGCAAGAATCGTCGCGGGCTGGATCGCGTGCTCAAGGCCAATGGCTGGGAAGAATATTTCGATATCACCCGTGCTGCCGATGAAACTGCGAGCAAGCCGCACCCTCTGATGCTGGAACAGATCCTTGCGCATTGTGGTGTGCGTGCGGAGCAGGCATTGATGGTTGGTGACTCGTCGTTCGATCTGCTGATGGCGCGTAACGCCGGGATGGATTCGGTGGCGGTCAGTTACGGCGCGCAATCGATCGAATCGCTGCAGCAGTTCGAGCCGCGCCTGTCGATCGACCGTTTTTCTGAATTGCATGCCTGGCTGGCGCAGCAGGCTTAATACGTTTTTGCTGGGGTGGATGGCATGACCGACGAATGGAAAGCACCGGCCAAGGCAAGTGCCGACGACGGTGACCAGAAAAGCTGGAAGCTGTTGGAAAAAACGCTGCTGGCTGGCGTGCAGGAGCAGCGTCGCTCGCGTCGCTGGGGGATTTTCTTCAAGCTGCTGACGTTTGTTTATCTGTTTGTGGCGTTGATTCTGTTCACGCCGCTGATGGACATGGAAAAAAGCGCCACGCGCGGGCCGAATTACAGCGCGTTGATCGACATCACCGGAATGATCGCCGACAAGGAACCGGCCAGTGCCGACAACATCGTCGGCAGCCTGCGTGCCGCGTTCGAGGACAAGAAGGTCAAGGGCGTCATCCTGCGCATCAACAGCCCTGGCGGCAGTCCGGTGCAGTCGGGTTATGTCTATGACGAGATCAAGCGTCTGCGTGGTCTGCATCCGGATATCAAAGTGTATGCGGTGATTTCCGATCTCGGTGCGTCCGGTGCCTATTACATCGCCAGTGCAGCGGATCAGATCTACGCCGACAAGGCGAGTCTGGTCGGCTCCATTGGTGTGACGGCGGCGGGTTACGGTTTTGTCGGCACCATGGAGAAGCTAGGCGTCGAGCGTCGCACTTACACCTCGGGCGAGCACAAGTCGTTTCTCGATCCGTTCCAGCCGCAGAAGCCTGAAGAGACGGCCTTCTGGCAGAGTGTGCTGGATACGACGCACAAGCAGTTCATCAACAGCGTCAAGCAGGGGCGTGGCGATCGCTTGAAGGACAAAGAGCATCCGGAGTTGTTCTCCGGGCTGGTCTGGTCAGGCGAGCAGGCGCTGCCGCTGGGCTTGATCGACGGGCTGGGCAATGCCAGCTCTGTGGCGCGCGATGTGATTGGCGAGAAGGAGCTGGTGGACTTCACCGTTCAGGAATCGCCGTTTGATCGCTTCTCGAAGAAGCTCGGTGCCAGTGTGGCTGAGCAGTTGGCGATGTGGATGGGTTTCCATGGGCCTTCGTTGCGCTGATTCGTTGTAAAGATCAAAAGATCGCAGCCTGCGGCAGCTCCTACAGGGTTTTACATTCCCATGTAGGAGCTGCCGCAGGCTGCGATCTTTTGCGTTATGGGATCTGCACACCTTCAGCCAGCAACATGTCGATCAGCCGAATCAGCGGTAAACCGATCAGGCTGGTCGCGTCCGGGCCTTCGGTCGACTGAAACAGGCTCACTCCCAGTCCTTCCGCCTTGAAGCTGCCTGCGCAGTCATACGGCTGCTCGATGCGCAGATAGCGCTCAATGCGCGCCTGGTCGAGTTGGCGCATATGCACGGTAAACGGCACGCAGTCGACTTGGCACTCGCCTGTCTGGCTGTTGAGCAGGGCCAGGCCGGTCAGGAAGGTCACACTGGCGCCGCTGGCCGCCATCAGTTGCTCGCGGGCCTTCTCGAAGGTGTGCGGCTTGCCGATGATCTGCTCGCCGAGCACGGCCACCTGGTCCGAGCCGATGATCAGGTGGGCGGGGTGACTGTCAGCCAATGCCCGGGCTTTTTGCTCGGCGAGGCGTTTGACCAGTTCGATGGCGGACTCGCCCGGGCGATGGCTTTCATCGATATCCGGCGAACTGCAGACGAACGGCAGGTGCAGACGGGCGAGCAATTCGCGACGATAGGTCGAGCTTGAAGCGAGTAATAAAGGCAGCATTCACGTCTCCTGAGGCAGGTGCGAATTCTAGCGGAGGCACGCAAGTGACGGACAGGGCACAATTTCCTTTGACATGGGTGGGTGCATCCCTATAATGCTGCGCCTATGTTGAATGACCCGATTCCACCTCACGTTGACCCGCGCAAATTGGCTGATCGTGGCACCACCCT
>NZ_JBIVGT010000072.1:0-4170 GCF_044748825.1 Pseudomonas sp. NPDC089741
CCCATATGCAGGGCGAGACCAGTCATACCCATATGCAAACGGCCATCGAGGCCCTGACCTGCATGACCCACCGCGGTGGGATTAATGCCGACGGCAAGACCGGTGACGGTTGCGGTCTGCTGATTCAGAAGCCTGACGCGTTCCTGCGAGCCATTGCCCAGGAAACCTTCAGCGTCGAGCTGCCCAAGCAATATGCCGTGGGCATGGTGTTCTTCAACCAGGATCCGGCCAAGGCCGAAGCTGCTCGCGAGAACATGAACCGCGAGATCCTCGCTGAAGGCCTGCAGTTGATCGGCTGGCGCAAAGTGCCAATCGACACCAGCGTCCTCGGCCGCCTCGCTCTTGAGCGCCTGCCACAGATCGAGCAGGTGTACATCGGCGGCGAAGGCCTGAGCGATCAGGACATGGCCGTGAAGCTGTTCAGTGCGCGTCGTCGTTCGTCGGTGTCCAACGCCGTCGACTCCGACCACTACATCTGCAGCTTTTCGCACAAGACCATCATCTATAAAGGCCTGATGATGCCGGCCGATCTGGCCGCGTTTTATCCAGACCTGAGTGACGAGCGCCTGCAAACCGCGATCTGCGTGTTCCACCAGCGCTTCTCCACCAACACCTTGCCGAAATGGCCGCTGGCCCAGCCATTCCGCTTCCTCGCCCACAACGGCGAGATCAACACCATCACCGGTAACCGTAACTGGGCGCAGGCTCGTCGGACCAAGTTCAGCAACGATCTGATGGATCTGGAAGAACTCGGCCCGCTGGTCAACCGTGTCGGTTCCGACTCCTCGAGCATGGACAACATGCTGGAGTTGATGGTCACCGGTGGCATCGACCTGTTCCGTGGCGTGCGGATGATCATTCCGCCAGCGTGGCAGAACGTCGAAACCATGGACCCGGATCTGCGTGCGTTCTACGAGTACAACTCGATGCACATGGAGCCGTGGGACGGCCCGGCCGGCGTGGTCATGACCGACGGTCGCTACGCGGTGTGCCTGCTCGACCGTAACGGTCTGCGCCCGGCACGCTGGGTCACTACCACCAACGGTTTCATCACCCTCGCCTCGGAAATCGGCGTGTGGGATTACAAGTCGGAAGACGTGATTGCCAAAGGCCGTGTCGGCCCTGGCCAGATCTTCGCCGTGGACACCGAAACCGGGCAGATCCTCGACACCGATGCGATCGACAACCGTCTGAAGTCCCGTCATCCGTACAAGCAATGGCTGCGCAAGAATGCCCTGCGCATTCAGGCGACCATGGAAGACAACGACCACGGTTCGGCGTTTTACGACGTCGATCAGCTCAAGCAATACATGAAGATGTACCAAGTCACGTTCGAAGAGCGCGACCAGGTACTGCGTCCGCTCGGCGAACAAGGCTACGAAGCCGTTGGCTCGATGGGCGACGACACGCCGATGGCCGTGCTGTCCCAGCGTGTGCGCACGCCGTACGACTACTTCCGTCAGCAGTTCGCGCAGGTCACCAACCCGCCGATCGACCCGCTGCGTGAAGCGATCGTGATGTCGCTGGAAATCTGCCTCGGTGCCGAGCGCAACATTTTCCAGGAGTCGCCGGAACACGCCTCGCGCGTGATCCTCAGCTCGCCAGTGATCTCGCCGGCCAAGTGGCGCTCGTTGATGAACCTCGACCGCCCGGGTTTCGAGCGGCAGATCATCGATCTCAACTACGACGAAAGCGTCGGCCTCGAAGCGGCGATCCGCAACGTCGCCGATCAGGCTGAAGAAGCCGTGCGTGCCGGTCGGACCCAGATCGTCCTGAGCGACCGCCATATCGCTCCGGGCAAGCTGCCGATCCACGCATCCTTGGCGACCGGTGCGGTGCACCACCGCCTGACCGAAAAAGGCCTGCGTTGCGACTCCAACATCCTCGTTGAAACCGCGACCGCCCGTGACCCGCATCACTTCGCGGTGCTGATCGGTTTCGGCGCCTCGGCGGTGTATCCGTTCCTCGCGTACGAAGTGCTGGGCGACCTGATCCGTACCGGTGAAGTACTGGGCGACCTCTACGAGGTGTTCAAGAACTACCGCAAAGGCATCACCAAAGGTCTGCTGAAGATCCTCTCGAAAATGGGTATTTCGACCATCGCTTCGTACCGTGGTGCGCAGCTGTTCGAAGCCATTGGCCTGTCCGAAGAAGTCTGCGACCTGAGCTTCCGTGGCGTGCCGAGCCGCATCAAGGGTGCGCGTTTCGTCGACATCGAAGCCGAACAGAAAGCTCTCGCCAGCGAAGCCTGGAGCCCGCGCAAGCCGATCCAGCAGGGCGGTCTGCTGAAGTTCGTCCACGGTGGCGAATATCACGCCTACAACCCGGACGTGGTCAACACCCTGCAAGCCGCCGTGCAGCAGGGCGACTACGCCAAGTTCAAGGAATACACCTCGCTGGTGGACAACCGTCCGGTGTCGATGATTCGCGACCTGTTCAAGGTCAAGACCCTCGACACGCCGCTGGACATCAGTGAAATCGAACCGCTGGAATCGGTGCTCAAGCGCTTCGACTCCGCCGGTATCTCGCTGGGCGCCTTGTCGCCAGAAGCTCACGAAGCCCTGGCCGAAGCCATGAACCGCCTCGGTGCGCGTTCCAACTCCGGCGAAGGTGGTGAAGACCCGGCGCGTTACGGCACCATCAAGAGCTCGAAAATCAAGCAGGTTGCGACTGGCCGTTTCGGTGTAACACCGGAATACCTGGTCAACGCCGAAGTACTGCAGATCAAGGTCGCGCAAGGCGCCAAGCCGGGCGAGGGCGGGCAACTGCCTGGCGGTAAAGTGAACGGTTTGATCGCCAAGCTGCGTTACGCAGTACCGGGCGTAACGCTGATTTCGCCACCGCCGCACCACGACATCTACTCGATCGAAGACTTGTCGCAGCTGATTTTCGACCTGAAACAAGTCAACCCGAAAGCACTGGTTTCGGTGAAGCTGGTGGCTGAAGCGGGCGTCGGCACCATCGCTGCCGGTGTGGCCAAGGCCTATGCGGACTTGATCACCATCTCCGGTTACGACGGTGGTACCGGTGCTTCGCCACTGACTTCGATCAAGTACGCCGGCGCACCGTGGGAGCTCGGTCTCGCCGAAACCCACCAGACCCTGCGTGGCAATGACCTGCGCGGCAAAGTCCGGGTGCAGACCGACGGCGGCCTGAAAACCGGCCTCGACGTGATCAAGGCAGCGATACTCGGCGCCGAAAGCTTTGGCTTCGGTACCGCGCCAATGATCGCGCTGGGCTGCAAATACCTGCGTATCTGCCACCTGAACAACTGCGCCACCGGCGTTGCGACGCAGAACGAGAAGCTGCGTAAAGACCACTACATCGGCACCGTCGACATGGTGATCAACTTCTTCACCTACGTCGCCGAAGAGACCCGTGAGTGGCTGGCCAAGCTCGGCGTGCGCTCCCTCGAAGAGCTGATCGGTCGCACCGATCTGCTGGAAATCCTCGAAGGCCAGACCGCCAAGCAGAATCACCTGGATCTGACGCCGCTGTTGGGCAGCGATCACATCCCGGCAGACAAGCCACAGTTCTGCGGCGTTGAGCGCAACCCGCCGTTCGACAAAGGTTTGCTGGCCGAGAAAATGGTCGAGATGGCTTCGTCGGCGATCAACGACATGAGCGGCGCCGAGTTTGACCTGGACATCTGCAACTGCGACCGTTCGATCGGCGCGCGGATCTCCGGCGAAATCGCCCGCAAGCACGGCAACCAAGGGATGGCGAAAGCGCCAATCACCTTCCGCTTCAAGGGCACTGCCGGTCAGAGCTTCGGTGTGTGGAACGCCGGCGGTCTGAACATGTACCTCGAAGGCGACGCCAACGACTACGTCGGCAAAGGCATGACCGGTGGCAAGCTGACCATCGTGCCGCCGAAGGGCAGCGTTTATAAGACTCAGGAAAGCGCCATCATCGGCAACACCTGCCTGTACGGCGCCACCGGCGGCAAGTTGTTCGCCGCTGGCACCGCAGGCGAGCGTGTCGCCGTGCGTCCCTCCGGTGCCCACACGGGTGTGGAAGGCACTGGCGATCACTGCTGTGAGTACATGACCGGTGGTTTCGTCTGCGTTCTGGGCAAGACCGGTTACAACTTCGGCTCTGGCATGACCGGTGGTTTCGCCTACGTGCTCGATCAGGACAACACCTTCGTTGACCGGGTCAACCACGAAC
>NZ_JBIVGT010000073.1:0-309 GCF_044748825.1 Pseudomonas sp. NPDC089741
TCCGCGGTGTCTGACACCTGCTAACGGTATCAAGCACAAGCACGCTTTCAAGAGCCACATCCTGACTAAAATGTCGACCAAGCGTAAGCGTCAACTGCGCGGTAGCAGCTTGCTGCATCCGTCTGACGTGGCAAAAGTCGAGCGCATGCTGCGCCTTCGTTAATTTTAGTCAAGAATAGAGGAAGTAACTCATGGCTCGTGTAAAGCGTGGCGTCATTGCCCGTAAGCGTCACAAAAAAATTCTGAAACTTGCTAAAGGCTACTACGGTGCACGTTCGCGCGTATTCCGTGTTGCCAAGCAAGCGGTAA
>NZ_JBIVGT010000073.1:318-3982 GCF_044748825.1 Pseudomonas sp. NPDC089741
GCTCGTCTGATCGCTGGTGCTCGTGTTAACGGTCTGTCCTACAGCCGTTTGATCGAGTGCCTGAAACAATCGTACATCGAGATCGACCGTAAGGTTCTGGCTGATCTGGCAGTGAACGAAAAAGCGGTGTTTGCTGCGATTGTCGAGAAAGCTAAAGCCACCTTGGCTTAAGTACCCCCGACAATCACCCGGTCTCACTTCCGTGGGGCCAGGTGGTAAACGTCTTAAATAGGGGAAGAGCCTTCAAGCTCTTCCCCTATTTTGTATCTGGAGTCTGTACATGGAAAACCTGGATGCGCTGGTCTCTCAAGCACTAGAGGCTGTGCAAAGCGCTGAAGATATCAATGCCCTGGAGCAAATCCGGGTTCAATACCTTGGCAAAAAGGGCGAATTGACTCAGGTGATGAAGACCCTGGGGACTTTGCCGGCAGAAGAGCGTCCGCAAGTCGGCGCCCTGATCAACGTTGCCAAGGAACGTGTAACAGGCGTTCTCAATGCGCGCATGGCTCTGTTTGAGGAAGCCGAACTGGCTGCCAAACTGTCTGCCGAATCCATTGACGTGACATTGCCGGGCCGTGGCCAGACCTCCGGTGGTCTGCATCCGGTTACCCGGACTCTGGAACGTGTTGAACAGTTCTTCACCCGCATCGGCTACGGCATTGCCGAAGGCCCTGAGGTCGAAGACGACTACCACAACTTCGAAGCGCTCAACATCCCAGGCCATCACCCGGCCCGGTCGATGCATGACACCTTCTATTTCAATGCCAACATGTTGCTGCGCACCCATACCTCGCCGGTACAGGTCCGCACCATGGAATCGAAACAGCCGCCGATCCGCATCGTCTGCCCAGGCCGTGTGTACCGCAGCGACTCCGATATCACCCACTCGCCGATGTTCCACCAGGTCGAAGGCCTGCTGGTCGATCGCGACATCAATTTTGCCGATCTCAAAGGCACCATCGAAGAATTCCTGCGGGTGTTCTTCGAGAAAGAACTGGCCGTACGTTTCCGTCCTTCGTACTTCCCGTTCACCGAGCCATCCGCCGAAGTCGATATGGAATGCGTGATGTGCAGCGGTAAAGGCTGTCGCGTCTGCAAACAGACTGGCTGGCTGGAAGTGATGGGCTGCGGCATGGTTCACCCGAACGTGTTGCGCATGTCCGGCATCGACCCGGAAGAATTCTCCGGCTTTGCCTTCGGCATGGGCGTCGAGCGTCTGGCCATGCTCCGTTACGGCGTGAACGACTTGCGTCTGTTCTTCGACAACGACTTGCGGTTCCTCGCGCAATTTCGCTAGTCGTAACGAATTCTTAGGAGAGCAGGATGAAATTCAGTGAACAATGGCTGCGTGGCTGGGTTAGCCCGCAGGTAAATCGCGACGAGCTGGTTGCTCGTCTGTCGATGGCCGGTCTTGAGGTCGATAGCGTTACGCCGGCCGCCGGCGTATTCAGCGGCGTAGTGGTGGGCGAGGTGCTGAGCACCGAGCAACACCCTGATGCCGACAAGTTGCGCGTGTGCCAGGTCAGCAATGGCGCGGAAACCTTTCAGGTCGTGTGCGGAGCGCCAAACGTGCGCCCGGGCCTGAAGATTCCGTTTGCCATGATCGGTGCCGAACTGCCGGGCGACTTCAAGATCAAGAAAGCCAAGCTGCGTGGCGTCGAGTCCAACGGCATGCTGTGCTCGCAAGCCGAGCTGCAGGTCGGTGAAGGCAACGACGGTCTGATGGAGCTGCCAGCCGATGCGCCGGTGGGCGAAGATTTCCGCGTGTATCTGGATCTGGAAGACGCCAGCATCGAGGTTGACCTGACCCCGAACCGTGGCGATTGCCTGTCCCTGGCCGGTCTGGCCCGTGAAGTCGGCGCGCTGTACGACGCGCCGGTCACTCGTCCGGTGATCATGAGCATTCCTGCCGTGCACGATGAAGTGCGTTCGGTAGAAGTGCTGGCCCCATCGGCATGCCCGCGTTACTTGGGTCGAGTGATCCGTAACGTTGACCTGTCCAAGCCGACCCCGTTGTGGATGGTTGAGCGTCTGCGCCGCGGCGACGTGCGCAGCATCGACGCTGCCGTCGACATCACCAACTACGTGATGCTTGAGCTCGGTCAGCCGCTGCACGCCTTCGATCTCGCCGAAATCAATGGCGGCATCCGTGTGCGCATGGCAGAAGAGGGCGAGAAGCTGGTGCTGCTCGACGGTCAGGAAGTCAGCCTGCGTAGCGATACGCTGGTGATCGCCGACCACACTCGCGCTCTGGCAATTGCCGGTGTGATGGGTGGCGAGCACAGCGGTGTGTCCGCAACCACTCGCGACGTTTTCCTTGAGTCTGCGTTTTTCGACCAGATCGCTGTTGCTGGCAAGGCTCGTTCCTACGGTCTGCACACCGATGCCTCGCACCGCTACGAGCGTGGCGTTGACTGGCAACTGGCCCGTGAAGCCATGGAGCGCGCCACTGGCCTGCTGCTGGAAATCACTGGTGGCGAAGCCGGTCCGATCATCGAGACCGTCAGCGAGCAACATTTGCCGTCGATCGCGCCGATCACCCTGCGTGCCCAGCGCATCACCCAGATGCTTGGGATGGAAATGGACTCCGCTCAGATCGAGCGTCTGCTCGGCGGCCTGGGTCTGGGCATTACCGCCGACGGGGCAGGGCAGTGGCGCGTAGAAGTGCCAAGCCATCGCTTCGACATCAGCCTGGAAGTCGATCTGATCGAAGAACTGGCGCGTTTGTACGGCTACAACCGTCTGCCGGTTCGTTACCCGCAGGCGCGCCTCGCGCCGCAAGCCAAGGCTGAAGCGCGTAGCGATCTGCCTGAACTGCGTCGCCTGCTGGTGGCCCGTGGTTATCAGGAAGCGATCACTTACAGCTTCATTGATCCGCGCCAGTTCGAACTGTTCAATCCGGGCGTCGAGCCGCTGTTGCTGGCCAATCCGATCTCCAACGACATGGCTGCCATGCGCTCGTCGCTGTGGCCGGGTCTGGTCAAGGCGCTGCAGCACAACCTCAACCGTCAGCAGGATCGCGTGCGTCTGTTCGAAAGCGGTCTGCGCTTCGTCGGTCAACTCGAAGGCCTGAAGCAAGAGCCGATGCTGTCGGGTGTTGTCTGCGGCAGCCGTCTGCCGGAAGGTTGGGCGCAGGGTCGCGATACCGTGGACTTCTTCGACGTCAAGGCTGACGTGGAAGCGGTACTGGGCTTTGCCGGTGCACTGGATTCCTTCACTTTCGCTCCGGGCAAACATCCGGCGCTGCACCCGGGTCAAACCGCGCGCATCGAACGCGAAGGGCGTGAAGTCGGTTTCATCGGCGCCATTCACCCGGAATTGTCGAAAGCCTTGGGTCTGGATCGTCCGGTCTTCGTTTTCGAGCTGGTTCTGGCTGAAGTGGCACTCGGTAAAATGCCGAAATTCCACGAGTTGTCGCGCTTTCCTGAAGTGCGTCGTGACCTTGCACTGATCGCGCACAAAGACGTCGCAGCCTCGGCTGTACTGGACGTAATCCGTGAAAATGCAGGCGAATGGCTCACAGATCTCAGGCTGTTTGACGTATATCAGGGTAAAGGCATTGATCCTGATAGAAAAAGCCTTGCAGTTGGCTTGACCTGGCAGCATCCATCGCGCACTCTTAATGACGATGAGGTGAATTCGACGACGCAAAATATCCTCACCT
>NZ_JBIVGT010000074.1:0-3618 GCF_044748825.1 Pseudomonas sp. NPDC089741
AGCCGCGCGCTTTGCAGTTCCAGTATCGGCTCCATCGTGCCCCTCCGTTTCCATGCCGCAAGTCTACATCGCTGGTAGGATCCTTCACTCTTTCCAGGTGTTCGGCTCCATTTCATCCGCGTTGCACAGCAGGTAGCGGATGTTGATGGAGTCGTCTGTGGGCATCAGGCCCCACTTCACGCCCGTGGGGAAGCCTGCTCCGCCGCGACCTTTGAGGCCTGCGTCTTTCACGGTCTGGACGATGGCGTCCTGATCCGTGTCGGCGAAGGCTTTGCGCGCAGCGGCGTACCCGTTCTTGGCCTGGTATTCGTCGAGCCACACGGCTTCGCCGTCATCACGCAGACGCCAGGTCAGCGGGTGAGTCTCGGCCGAACGCTGAATGCGGTTGGCAGGACCGAAAGATGTCAGGGTCATACGTAGCCCTCGAGCAGTTTGGCGACGCCAGCAGGCTGCACATCACCAAAGGTGTCGTCGTCGATCATCAGCGCCGGTGCCTTGTCGCAGTTGCCGAGGCAGCAGACCGGCAGCAGGGTGAAACGACCGTCGGTGGTGGTCTGACCCAGGCCGATGCC
This sequence comes from Pseudomonas sp. NPDC089741, assembly GCF_044748825.1. Classification (NCBI taxonomy): domain Bacteria; kingdom Pseudomonadati; phylum Pseudomonadota; class Gammaproteobacteria; order Pseudomonadales; family Pseudomonadaceae; genus Pseudomonas; species Pseudomonas sp. NPDC089741. Next base: position 573 of record NZ_JBIVGT010000074.1, read on the forward strand.
CAGATTGTTCTGGATTTCGCTGACCACCGATTCGTGGCCGCCGATGTAGCAGACCATGCTGTCGCAGACGCGAATGATGTGACGCCCAACCGGCTGACGGAAAATCTGGCTATAGAACGTCGCCACACCTTCAACGTCGCTCGCCGGGATGCCGAGGATCTCGCCGATCGCGTACAAGGCGCCATCCGGCACCCAGCCACGTTCTTTCTGAACGATCTTCAGGGCTTCGATCGACGCCGCGCGCGGGTCTTCGTAGTGATGCAGCTCGTGCTCGATGGCCGAGCGCTCGGTTTCACTCAAGGTGAAACGGTCTGTCTGGATAAGCGTGCTGTTCATGCTTAGCGGTCCACGTCGGCCATAACGAAATCGATACTACCCAGGTACGCAATCATGTCCGCGACCATGCTGCCTTTGATCACCGAAGGGATCTGTTGCAGATGCGGGAAACTTGGAGTGCGGATCCGGGTACGGTAGCTCATGGTGCCGCCGTCGCTCGTCAGGTAATAACTGTTGATGCCCTTGGTCGCTTCGATCATCTGGAAGGATTCGTTGGCCGGCATCACCGGGCCCCACGAAACTTGCAGGAAGTGCGTGATCAAGGTGTCGATGTGCTGCAGCGTGCGCTCTTTCGGCGGCGGCGTGGTCAGCGGGTGATCCGCCTTGTACGGGCCTTCCGGCATGTTGCGCATGCACTGGTCGATGATCTTGATGCTCTGGCGCATCTCTTCGACGCGGACCATGCAGCGGTCGTAGGCATCGCCATTGGCGGCCAGCGGCACTTCGAACTCGAAGTTCTCGTAGCCGGAGTACGGACGCGCTTTACGCAGGTCGAAGTCGCAACCGGTCGAACGCAGGCCAGCACCAGTGACGCCCCATTCCAGGGCCTCTTTGGTGTTGTATTGGGCGACGCCGATGGTACGGCCCTTGAGGATGCTGTTCTGCAGGGCAGCCTTGGTGTATTCGTCGAGGCGTTTTGGCAGCCATTCAACGAAGTCTTTCACCAGTTTTTCCCAGCCGCGCGGCAGGTCATGGGCAACACCACCGATGCGGTACCAGGCCGGGTGCAGACGGAAACCGGTAATGGCTTCAATCACCGTGTACGCCTTCTGGCGGTCGGTGAAGGTGAAGAACACCGGAGTCATCGCGCCAACGTCCTGGATGTAAGTCCCGAGGAACAGCAGGTGGCTGGTGATCCGGAAGAACTCGGCCATCATGATGCGGATGACGTCGACCTTCTCGGGCACCTTGATGCCGGCCAGCTTCTCGACCGAGAGCACGTACGGCAGGTTGTTCATCACGCCGCCGAGGTAGTCGATACGGTCGGTGTACGGGATGAAGCTGTGCCACGACTGACGCTCGGCCATCTTCTCGGCACCACGGTGGTGGTAACCGATGTCCGGCACGCAGTCGACGATCTCTTCACCGTCCAGCTGCAGAATGATGCGGAACGCACCGTGCGCAGAAGGGTGGTTCGGGCCGAGGTTGAGGAACATGTAGTCCTCGTTCGTCCCAGAGCGCTTCATGCCCCAGTCTTCAGGACGGAAGCGCGCGGCTTCTTCCTCAAGCTGTTGCTTGGCGAGGTTGAGGCTGTACGGATCGAATTCGGTGGCGCGCGCCGGGAAGTCCTTGCGCAGCGGGTGACCTTCCCAGGTCGGCCGCATCATGATGCGCGACAGGTGCGGGTGACCTTTGAAGTCGATGCCGAACATGTCCCAGACTTCACGCTCGTACCAGTTGGCGTTCGGCCAGATGCCGGTGACGGTCGGCAAGCTGAGGTCGCTCTCGGACAAGGCGACCTTGATCATCACGTCACTATTACGCTCCAGCGACATGAGGTGATAGAACACGGTGAACTCGGCGTCGCTCGGCAACCCTTGACGCTTGGTGCGCAGACGCTCGTCCACACCGTGCAGGTCATAGAGCATGACGTACGGCTTGGGCAGGTTGCGCAGGAAGGTCAGGACTTCGACGAGTTTGGCGCGAGCGACCCACAGCACCGGCATGCCGGTGCGGGTCGACTGAGCGGTGAACGCTTCGGCGCCAAAACGGTTGTTCAATTCAACGACCACATCCTGGTCGTCTGCCTTATAAGGCGGGATGTACAGAGCACTGCCTGTAGTCATGGTTATTTTTTCGCTTTCGGTCAACGTAAAGAATGAAGCCAGCTTCTCGTTTCTTTTGTAAGAACAGATCTGGATCAGACTTCGTCAGGGCTGCGCAGGTTGGTGACTGCGATTCGCTGTTCGCGGCGCTGTTCCTTCTGCGAAGGCATGTCGGCGCGATAAACGCCTTGATCGCCAACGACCCAGGAAAGCGGACGACGCTCCTGTCCAATCGATTCCTGCAACAGCATCAAGCCTTGCAGAAAAGCTTCTGGACGAGGCGGGCAGCCAGGTACGTAGACGTCCACAGGCAGGAACTTGTCCACCCCTTGAACCACAGAGTAGATGTCGTACATGCCGCCGGAGTTAGCGCACGAACCCATGGAGATAACCCACTTCGGTTCGAGCATTTGCTCGTAGAGACGCTGGATGATCGGCGCCATCTTGATGAAGCAGGTACCGGCGATAACCATGAAGTCGGCCTGACGCGGCGATGCCCGGATAACCTCGGCGCCAAAGCGCGCGATGTCGTGGGGCGCCGTGAAGGCGGTGGTCATTTCCACATAGCAGCACGACAGGCCGAAGTTGTACGGCCACAGGGAGTTCTTACGTCCCCAGTTGACCGCGCCACTCAGCACGTCTTCCAGCTTGCCCATGAAAATGTTTTTGTGGACTTGATCTTCTAACGGATCGGAAACGGTTTCCCGTTCGCCAATCGGATACTGCTCGTTAGGAGCATCGGGGTCGATCCTGGTGAGATTGTATTGCATTGCCAAAGCCTCATTGTTTCAGCTTCGCCTGCCGCTTGCGACGAGCTTCCGGAGCCCAGTCACGGGCGCCCACTCGGAACAGGTAGTCGAGACCTGCCAACCGACTTGCTATGAACACGAGAGCTGCGACGAATCCGGTCCAGCCGCTTTGGCGGAGGGACCCCGGCCTTGCCA
>NZ_JBIVGT010000075.1:0-3444 GCF_044748825.1 Pseudomonas sp. NPDC089741
TGCAGCTTTATAACGGATTTTAGACAGCTCGTATGACATTTTTTTGAAGCAATCCGTCACATTTTACTTACATGTACATCCCACCGTTCACCGGGATTGTAGCCCCAGTGACGTATGCCGCACCGTCGGATGCAAGAAAAGCGACCACAGACGCGATCTCTTGAGCTTGTCCCAGACGACCCAGCGGAATCTGCGTCTGCAAGGCTTCACGCTGTGCTTCAGGCAGCTCGCGGGTCATATCGGTGTCGATAAACCCTGGGGTTACCGAGTTGACCGTAATCGAACGCGAACCGACTTCACGCGCCATTGCACGGCTGAAACCTTCCAGACCGGCCTTGGCGGCTGCATAGTTTACTTGGCCAGCGTTGCCCATGGCACCCACCACCGAGCCAATACTGATAATTCGACCCCAACGTGCCTTGGTCATACCGCGCAAAACGCCCTTGGACAGGCGGAATAGACTGTTCAGGTTGGTATCGATCACGTCGTACCACTCATCGTCTTTCATGCGCATCATCAGGTTATCGCGGGTGATACCGGCATTATTGACCAGGATCGCCACCGGCGCACCGAACTGCTCCTGAATGCTCGCCAGCACTGCGCTGACCGATTCATCGCTGGTAACGTTCAGCTCAAGGCCAGTGCCCTGAATACCGTTTTCCTTCAGGGTTGCCGCAATGCGCTCAGCGCCCGAAGCGGAAGTCGCGGTGCCAATAACGATGGCGCCCTGACGACCCAGTTCCAGTGCGATAGCCTGGCCGATACCGCGGCTTGCGCCGGTGACCAGTGCAACTTTACCTTGCAGACTCATGCAAGTTTCTCCTGATTCAGGCTTGCGCTGCACGGGCGGCAGCGAAAGCGTCTGGGGTATTGAGGTTGGAAGTCGCGACGCCTTCGGCGCAACGTTTGTTCAGACCGGCCAGCACTTTGCCCGGGCCGCATTCGACCAGATCGGTCGCGCCTTTGGCAGCGAGAGTCTGTACCGACTCGACCCAGCGCACTGGCTTGTAGAGTTGTTCGAGCAGATCGCGCTTGAGGGTTTCCAGATCAGCCGGCACTTGCGCGCTGACGTTCTGTACGACCGGGATTTGCGGCGCCTGCCAGTCGATGGCGGCGATGGATTCGGCAAAACGCTCAGCGGCCGGACGCATCAGTTCGCAGTGCGACGGCACGCTGACTGGCAACGGCATGGCACGCTTGGCGCCACGCGCCTTGCAACCTTCAATGGCGCGCTCGACAGCAGCCTTGGCGCCGGCGATCACTACCTGGCCCGGGGAGTTGAAGTTCACTGCACTGACCACTTCGCCTTGTGCAGCTTCTGCGCAGGCTGCCAGCACGTCAGCATCTTCCAGACCGAGAATGGCAGCCATGCCACCCTGCCCGGCCGGAACGGCTTCCTGCATCAGTTGACCACGACACTCAACGAGCTTGACCGCGTCAGCCAGTGTCAGGCTGCCAGCGGCAACCAGCGCGCTGTATTCACCCAGGCTGTGACCGGCAACAAAAGCCGGACGCGCGCCACCTTCAGCCAGCCACAGACGCCACAGGGCGATCGAAGCGGTCAGAATGGCCGGTTGGGTCTTGTCGGTTTGATTGAGCAGCTCTTCCGGACCCTGCTGGGTCAGCGCCCACAGGTCGTAACCCAGAGCATCGGATGCTTCTTTGAAAGTTTCGAGGATCAACGGGTATTGCGCGCCCAGCTCGGCCAGCATGCCGAGGGACTGCGAACCCTGTCCTGGAAAGACGAATGCGAGGGAAGCAGACATGTAACAAGCCCCTAATGATCTTGTCGTCGGAAAATGACGCCCCACGTGGGGACGCAAGAAACTGACAGTTGGATGGCCCTTTGAACCGGGCGGTCACATTTAAGCATTGTCCGACGAAAACGCCTAAGACAACAAATCCTCCAGGCGACCGTGAAGGCGCTCGGGCAGATTCTCCTGAATCTCGATCAGCGCCCGCTGAATCGCACTCTGAAAGCCCTGAACCCCGGCCGAACCGTGACTTTTCACGACGATGCCCTGCAAGCCGAGAAAGCTTGCGCCATTATGTCGCGCCGGCGCCAGGTCCGCCTGCAAGCGCTTCATCAATGGCAGCGCCAATGCACCGACAACACGTGAGGCGAAGTTCTTTTTGAACAGCGCCTCGATGCGCGCCGCGATCATCGTCGCCAGGCCTTCGCTGGATTTCAGCAGTATGTTGCCGACAAAACCGTCGCACACCACCACGTCAGCCTCCCCGCGATACAACCCGTCGCCTTCGATGAAGCCGATGTAGTTGATGCCGCGAGCAGCCTGCAGCAGCGTCGCTGCCAGCTTGACCTGCTGATTGCCCTTGATGTCTTCGGTACCGATGTTCAGCAGCGCGACGCGCGGGCGATGGATACCCAGCGTCTGCGCTGCCACCGAGCCCATCACGGCAAACTGCAGCAGATGCTCGGCAGTGCAATCGACATTGGCGCCGAGATCGAGCAACTGACAAAAACCCTTCTGCGTCGGAATCGCAGCAACCATGGCCGGACGATCAATACCCGGTAACGTTTTCAGAACGAAGCGCGACAGCGCCATCAGCGCACCGGTGTTACCGGCACTGACACACGCCTGAGCCTTGCCATCACGCACCCGTTCGAGAGCGACACGCATCGACGAATCCGGCTTGCCACGCAGGGCCTGGGCAGGTTTTTCGTCCATGGTGATGACTTCGCTGGCCGCAACAATCGTCAGGCGCGCGCGATCGGCAGCCGATTGGCCGTGGATCAGCTCTTCAAGAAGGGAGGGTTGACCGACGAGGGTCAGGTGCAGCGAGGGCGTAGCAGACAGGCAAGCAAGGCTGGCCTGAACAATGCTGCGGGGACCGACGTCCCCGCCCATTGCGTCAATCGCGATGACTTGAGCAGACAAGTGATTACTCGTCAGCGCCCTTGTCGATCACTTTACGGCCACGGTATACGCCTTCTGGCGATACGTGGTGACGCAGGTGAATTTCACCGGTGGTTTTTTCTACAGACAGAGTGCTTGCCGTCAGGGCATCGTGCGAACGACGCATGTCACGGGCAGAGCGGGATTTTTTGTTCTGCTGAACAGCCATAATTGATTAACTCCTAAACGTTTGGGTCACGCTTTAACTGCGCCAATACACTGAACGGGTTGGACCGCGTTGACTCGTCCTCGCTCGGTTCGGGCTCATCGAGACCCGCCGGCTGCTGGCATTCTTCCGGATGATGAGCAGGCACAATGGGCAAGGCGAGCAGAAGCTCCTCCTCGATCAGTGACTGCAGATCCAATGGATCTTCGCCCAGTTCCAGCACGTCATAACCTTTCGGCAACGACTGGGTATTCGCACCCTCTTTCACCACAGCATAACTGCATTCGCGGTTGATCGGCAGGGTGACCAGCTCAAGACAACGCTGGCAAACCATTTTGACCTCGGTGTCGATAAAGCTGT
>NZ_JBIVGT010000076.1:0-3396 GCF_044748825.1 Pseudomonas sp. NPDC089741
CTTAGTTTGCTGTTCGACCGATCCGTACTCGAGCAGTTCAGAGTCAACCCGCTTGAGGCGTTCCATCCACAGCTCCTGGTGGGCCATCTCACGGCCGCGGAATCGCAAGTATACCTTGGCCCTGTCCCCATCACTCAGGAAACGTACCAGGTTGCGCAGTTTTACCTGGTAATCCCCTTCCTCCGTCCCTGGACGAAACTTGATTTCTTTAACCTGAATCTGCTTCTGGTTTTTCTTGGCTGCGGCAACCTGCTTCTTCTTTTCGAAGATCGATTTGCCGTAGTCCATCAGTTTGCAAACAGGTGGTACTGCATCGGCGGAAATTTCCACCAAATCCAGTTTGGCCTCTTCAGCCTTAAGAAGCGCGTCTTCAATTGACACAATCCCAAGCTGTTCACCTTCAGCACCAATTAACCGAACCTCGCGTGCCGAGATATTCTCGTTGATCGGGGCTTTCGGTGCAGCTCGTTTATCTTGTCTCATTTCACGCTTAATAATAATTACTCCGAATCTGGGCGACCACGCCGGGAAACCGCTTGCGCGAGAAACTCAGCGAACTGGGCGACGGGCATCGAGCCCAGGTCAGCACCTTCACGAGTACGCACAGCGACAGTCTGCATCTCGACTTCCTTATCTCCGATAACCAAGAGATAGGGAACCTTGAGCAAAGTATGCTCGCGGATTTTAAAGCCGATCTTTTCATTTCTCAAGTCGGACTTGGCACGAAATCCGCTTTCGTTGAGAGTTTTTTCAACTTCTGCAACAAAATCTGCCTGTTTATCAGTGATATTCATGATCACCGCCTGGGTTGGCGCCAGCCAGGCAGGGAACGCACCTTCGTAGTGCTCGATCAGGATTCCGACGAAACGCTCGAAGGAACCGAGGATCGCACGGTGCAACATCACCGGGTGTTTGCGGCTGTTGTCTTCAGAGACGTATTCAGCGCCCAAACGGACAGGCAGGTTAAAATCGAGCTGCAAGGTACCACACTGCCAGACGCGACCGAGGCAATCTTTCAGCGAAAATTCGATCTTCGGACCGTAGAACGCACCCTCCCCCGGCTGCAGATCGTACGGCAAGCCCGCAGAATCAAGGGCTGCAGCCAATGCTGCTTCGGCGCGATCCCACAACTCGTCGGAACCGACGCGTTTTTCCGGACGAGTGGACAGCTTCATCTCGACATCGGTGAAGCCGAAGTCACGATAAACGTCCATGGTCAGCTTGATGAACGCTGCTGATTCGGCCTGCATCTGCTCTTCGGTACAGAAGATGTGGGCGTCGTCCTGAGTGAACGCACGTACACGCATGATGCCGTGCAGCGCACCCGACGGCTCGTTACGGTGGCAGGCACCGAACTCGGCCAGACGCATCGGCAACTCGCGGTAGCTCTTCAGGCCCTGGTTGAACACCTGCACGTGGCATGGGCAGTTCATTGGCTTGATGGCGTAGTCGCGGTTTTCCGACTGCGTGGTGAACATGTTGTCGGCGTAGTTGGCCCAGTGCCCGGATTTCTCCCACAGGCTGCGGTCAACGACTTGAGGGGTCTTGATCTCAAGATAGCCGTTGTCGCGCTGGATCTTGCGCATGTACTGCTCGAGCACCTGGTACAGAGTCCAGCCGTTCGGATGCCAGAACACCATCCCCGGGGATTCTTCCTGGGTGTGGAACAGGCCCAGACGCTTGCCGATCTTGCGGTGATCGCGCTTTTCAGCTTCTTCGATGCGCTGGATGTAAGCCGCCAGCTGCTTCTTGTCTGCCCAGGCAGTGCCGTAAACGCGCTGCAGTTGCTCGTTCTTGGCGTCGCCGCGCCAGTAGGCACCGGACAGCTTGGTCAGCTTGAAGGATTTCAGGAAGCGCGTATTCGGCACGTGCGGACCGCGGCACATGTCGACGTATTCTTCGTGATAGTACAGACCCATGGCCTGCTCGTTCGGCATGTCTTCGACCAGACGCAGCTTGTAGTCTTCGCCGCGAGCCTTGAACACTTCAATCACTTCGGCGCGCGGAGTGACTTTCTTGATCACGTCGTAATCTTTTTCGATCAGCTGTTGCATGCGCTGTTCGATCGCAGCCATGTCGTCCGGAGTAAAAGGACGTTCGAAGGCGATGTCGTAATAGAAGCCTTCATCGATGACCGGCCCGATGACCATTTTCGCAGTCGGGTACAGCTGCTTGACCGCGTGGCCAACCAGGTGAGCGCAAGAGTGGCGAATGATCTCCAGCCCCTCTTCATCCTTTGGCGTGATGATTTGCAGGGTCGCGTCGCTGCTGATGATGTCGCTGGCGTCGACCAGTTGGCCATTGACCTTGCCGGCCAGGGTGGCTTTGGCCAGACCTGCACCAATGGATGCAGCGACCTCGGCTACGGAAACCGGGTGATCGAATGAACGTTGACTGCCGTCGGGAAGAGTAATAGTTGGCATGGCGCCTCCTCTCCTAGTGGTGACCCCTACCAAAGGTCACGTGGGTTGGGATGAGCCAGTACAAGATCCGATCCAGGCCATTCAATGACGAACGCCTGCCTTACAGCGGCAGGAGCCTTGCGGCCAACCGGAAAACCGAACCAGAGTGACTGGGATTCAAATCGAAATATTCACACGCTGACCGCTGCCGGGACTGAAGGTCACCGGAGCCTGAGAACGCTTGAGCCCGGCATGCTAGCACAGATGAGCGGTCACTTATGCCTCTGTTTCGCCAGAAGGCAAATCGTCCGTTTTTATGCCAGAGTGCTGAACTTGATCGGCCCTTCAGCCCTCAGATAACAAGACATTGACCCACAAGGAGCATCCTCGCATGCGTCTGAACACTTTATTCGCCGTAGTCGCCCCCATTGTCCTGCTGCTGCCACTGAGCGCTCACGCCGATTGGCCGAAGGGCGAGCGTGACAAGTACATGGCCCAGTGCACCCAGGCGGCTACCCCACAGATTGGCGCCGCAGCGGCGAAATCCCACTGTGCCTGTGGCGCGGATGCAATCAAGTCTTATCCAGCGAGCGACATTCAGGCATTGATGGACAACAAGGCGACGCCTGAACTGCAGCAGAAAGCCCTGGGCCAAATCGCCAAATGCAAGGCGAATACCCCGGCTAAAAAGTGATGAAAAAGGCCTTCATGATCGGCTAAAGGCTGGAAAAAAGTGCCCGAAATGAGCCTTTTCAGACGATTTATGCAGGTTTTACAGGTTTTTTTACTGTCTTTACTTTTCGCTCAAAGCCTTTTAAACCGGGGCCTCCAGCCGAAATTGGCAGTAAAGAAAACACGACTGATTGGCAAACAGCACGTCCGGGGGGCTACCAAAGCGAACATTTCGACTATGATACTCCGGTGTGCCCAGTTTTCATGATCAGCACAGTACTACTGAAAATATATGTTTCTTGGAGATACACCATGTCTAATC
>NZ_JBIVGT010000077.1:0-2996 GCF_044748825.1 Pseudomonas sp. NPDC089741
TGAACTGAAGCACTTACTGCCGAAACCTGCATAACTCATTGAATCTCAAGGAGTTTTCCGTTTCGACTGCGCCGGAAGTGGGGCGAATTATAGACGTCCAGAATCTGCCGTCAACCGTTAATTTCGCTTTTCTTGCAAAACCGGCTTTTTGGTCAGCAAACGCGGGATACGCCGCGTCACTGGCGGAATACGCAGTAGCAGAAGCACCGCACCTATAAAGGCATAGATTGCCCATTCTTCAAGATCGGCACGCACAATCCAAAGCATATGCAGCAAACCCAAACCCAGAATCACGTACGCCAGGCGATGCAGCTTCTTCCAGCGCGAGCCCAACCGACGCTGACTGTAGCGATTGGACGTCACCGCCAACGCCAACAAGCCAAGAAAACCCAACGCCCCTACTATTATGTATGGCCGCTTGCGCAACTCGACTGCCAACTGCGACCAATCGAAACCAAGGATAAACGCCATATAGCTGCACAGGTGCAGCACCACATAGGCGAAACACCAAAGCCCCAACTGCCGGCGTACGGCAATCCACCCCGCCCACCCGGTCAGCTTCTGCATAGGCGTCATGCTCAGGGTAATCAACAACAACACCAATGTTCCCAAGCCCAGCCGATCCACCAACACTTTGCCGGGATCGGGCCCAAGCAAATCCTCAAGCGCCTGATACAGCCAGAGCATCGGCCAGATTGCCGCCGCGATGAAAACGCCTATACGCCAGAACGGATACCGCATCAGTAGTTCTTCCGCAGATCGAGCCCTGTATATAAAGAAGCGACTTCATCCGAGTAACCATTGAACATCTGCGTATCGCGTACGTTCGGTTTGAACAGGCTGTTCGGCAACCGTCGCTCCCGCGCCTGCGTCCAGCGTGGGTGATCAACCGTTGGATTCACATTCGCGTAAAACCCATACTCATCCGCCGCGATGCTCTGCCAAGTGGTTTTCGGCTGCTCGCTGACCAGACTGATACGCACGATGGATTTGACGCTCTTGAAGCCATACTTCCAAGGCACTACCAAACGCAGCGGCGCACCGTTCTGATTCGGCAACTCGCGGCCATACATACCCACCGCCAGAATCGCCAACGGATTCATCGCCTCATCCACACGCAAGCCTTCTACATAGGGCCAGTCGATCAAGGCGAACCCAGAGCGCTGCCCCGGCATGGTTTTGGGATCCTGCAGAGTCTCAAAGCGGATGTACTTTGCATTGGCGTTCGGCCCAACTTGCTTGAGCAGCGCCGAGATTGGAAAGCCGATCCACGGAATGACCATCGACCACGCTTCTACACAGCGCAGGCGATAGATACGCTCTTCCAGCTGATACGGTTTAATAAAGTCTTCCAGCGCATATCGCCCTGGCTTATCCACCTCCCCGTCTACCACCACACTCCACGGTTCAGTTTTCAGCGAACCAGCATTCGCCGCCGGATCACCCTTGTCGGTACCGAACTCATAGAAGTTGTTGTAGTGGGTTGCATCTTTATAAGGCGTGATCGCCTCATCCTTGACATTGACCGCCCCCCACTGGGTAGACGACAGCTTCTCGTCAAACCAGGCAGGCGCTTTGCCGGGCTCGACATCGGCGTATCGGGCGGCATCCTCGGCACTGGCCCAGCGCGGCAGGCTACTGACGGCAATACCGGCAGCAGTAGCCCCCAACAATTGGCGGCGAGAGAGATAGATATTTTCAGGCGTGACATCCGACTCATGGCAGTCAGACGCTTTGGGGATTTTGATCAGCATGACAACTCCGCAGCTTTGGAGGACAGATGCACCCATAGACTGCGGAGTATGCGTGAAATTACATCACTCGGCTTTTTTGTGCCGACGAAGATGCAACAGGTACTGCACCGGACCGGAAGCTGCGTAGGCGAGGAACACCAACAGCAGAATGCGCGGTGGGTCACTGAACACCACGGCAAACACCAGCACAACGGCGAGAATCGCTACGAACGGTACGCGGCCCTTCAAGTCCAGCTCTTTGAAGCTGTTGTACTTGATGTTGCTGACCATCAGCATGCCGGCAGCCGCGACCATCAGTGCGACCAGAAACGACATCTTCGAACCCTGAATGCCGTAATCGCTGAACGCCCAGACAATACCCGCGACCACACCGGCAGCCGCCGGACTGGCCAGACCGATGAAGTAGCGTTTATCAGCCGTGCCCACCTGTGTGTTGAAGCGCGCCAGACGCAACGCCGCCCCCGCCACATAGATGAAGGCGACCATCCAGCCGACCTTGCCCATATCGCCCAATGCCCAACCGAACGCCAGCAACGCCGGCGCAACACCGAACGCGACCATGTCAGACAGGGAATCGTACTCGGCGCCGAAGGCACTCTGCGTATTGGTCATGCGCGCCACACGACCGTCGAGGCCGTCGAGCACCATGGCGACGAAAATCGCGATCGCGGCAAACGCGAAATACTTGCTCGCGTTCGCCGAGTCGCCAGCACTCAGGGCAGCCTGGGCGCTCATCGAGTTGATGATGGAATAAAACCCTGCGAACAGGTTCGCAGTGGTGAACAGATTCGGCAGCAGATAGATACCACGATGCCGGACTTTACGACCTTCTGCGTCGTGCCCTTCTTCGATGTGTTCATCGATGGGCAGCAGGCTTTCGGCGTCAGAAGCCTTGTTCGGCTCTTCGGGACGTTCGCTCATGGACATTACCTTGCAACGGTTTGGAGAAATTTCGACAGGTGCCTGAGGACGACAGTTCGGCCACAAACGCTGCAGCTTTATACCAGAACCACCAGCTCAAACGAAAAAACGCGGCCGAGGCCGCGTTTTCCCTACAAGAATGACGACTTAGTTTTTGGCTTTGTCGACGATCTTGTTGGCACCGATCCACGGCATCATGGAGCGCAGTTGCTCGCCGATGATTTCGATACCGTGAGCGGCGTTGTTACGACGCTTGGCGGTCATCGAAGGGTAGCCGGTTGCGCCTTCGCTGATGAACATTTTGGCGTATTCGCCGTCCTG
>NZ_JBIVGT010000078.1:0-2701 GCF_044748825.1 Pseudomonas sp. NPDC089741
TCTCCGCTGGGCTCACGCGGGCGCAGAACCTCGCGGGGCGCCGGGTCAGCGCGTTCGGTCAAAGTCATCCATGAACCGAATGTCGAGATTCTTCGCGGTGATGTTGGGTGCATCAGTAGAGCGTCAAGCAGTCAGGCTGCGGTAACAACCCGACCAATCAGGCGGAAAGTCTCGTACTAGAGAGGCCAGCCGTCGTGACCCTGTGGTCAGCGGGCGGCATTATACATAGGTAGCTGGCAATCTGCCGATGGTTCATATGCAACCAATCTCGTCCATTGGTCTAAAGGTCGCAGGGCAGGGTGGCGCGTAGAGTCGTTGCGAATGCTTGAGTTTGGCGCTTTTCCCTTTGCTTTCAGGCTTGTACGAAACGAGTTGTGCGATTGCCGGGAACAGAGGGTTTGCGTGTTGATTTAACTGGGTTACGCTCGAACCAAGCCAGATGTTCAATCCAAACAATGGAGTTCAGCATGGGTTACAAGAAGATTCAGGTTCCAGCCGTCGGCGACAAAATCACCGTCAATGCAGACCATTCTCTCAATGTTCCTGATAACCCGATCATCCCCTTCATCGAAGGTGACGGCATTGGTGTCGACATCAGCCCGGTGATGATCAAGGTTGTCGATGCTGCAGTTCAAAAGGCATACGGCGGTAAACGCAAGATTTCCTGGATGGAAGTCTACGCCGGGGAAAAAGCCACTCAGGTTTACGATCAGGACACCTGGCTGCCGCAGGAAACCCTCGACGCAGTCAAGGATTACGTGGTTTCCATCAAAGGCCCGCTGACCACGCCGGTCGGTGGCGGCATTCGTTCGCTGAACGTGGCCCTGCGTCAGCAACTCGACCTGTACGTCTGCCTGCGCCCGGTGCGCTGGTTCGAAGGCGTGCCGAGCCCGGTGAAAAAGCCTGGCGACGTCGACATGACCATCTTCCGCGAGAACTCCGAAGACATCTATGCCGGCATTGAGTGGAAGGCCGGTTCGCCGGAAGCCACCAAGGTCATCAAATTCCTTAAAGAAGAAATGGGCGTCACCAAGATCCGTTTCGACGAAAACTGCGGCATCGGTGTCAAGCCGGTTTCGCTGGAAGGCACCAAGCGCCTGGCACGCAAGGCCCTGCAATATGTGGTCGACAATGACCGCGATTCACTGACCATCGTGCACAAAGGCAACATCATGAAGTTCACCGAAGGTGCCTTCAAAGAGTGGGCCTACGAAGTGGCCGCCGAAGAATTCGGCGCGACCCTGCTCGACGGCGGCCCGTGGATGCAGTTCAAGAACCCGAAAACCGGCAAGAATGTTGTGGTCAAGGATGCCATCGCCGACGCCATGCTCCAGCAGATCCTGCTGCGCCCGGCCGAATACGATGTGATCGCCACCCTCAACCTGAACGGCGATTATCTTTCTGACGCCTTGGCCGCAGAAGTGGGCGGTATCGGTATCGCGCCGGGCGCCAACCTGTCCGATACCGTGGCCATGTTCGAAGCGACCCACGGTACCGCGCCGAAGTACGCCGGCAAGGATCAGGTCAACCCGGGTTCGCTGATTCTCTCGGCAGAAATGATGCTGCGCCACATGGGCTGGACGGAAGCGGCGGATCTGATCATCAAGGGCACCAACGGCGCGATCTCGGCCAAGACAGTGACCTATGACTTCGAACGTCTGATGGACGGCGCCAAACTGGTTTCCTCTTCAGGCTTCGGCGATGCGCTGATCTCGCACATGTAAAACGCAGGCACACAAAAACCGCCTGACTCGATGAATTGAGTCAGGCGGTTTTTTTATTGCCGGTATTCAGAGGTAAATCAGTCAGCTCATCGCTTTGGCAGTCGCGGCAGCGGCAGCAGCAGCGGCGCCGACAGCCGCGCCTTCAGCGGCACTGGATGGTTTCTCGATGACAGCATTGATGCCGACCGCATGCAGTCCTTTGGGGCCTTGAACAATATTGAAAACCACGGCTTGTCCTGCCTTGAGGGTTTTATACCCGTCCATTTCAATGGCGGAGTAATGGGCAAAGAAGTCGATCTCTTTCCCGTCCTCGTCGCGGCCTTCGCGGGCGTCGGTATTGATAAAGCCGAATCCCTTGGCATTGTTGAACCATTTCACCTTGCCGACAGCCATGCTCAAATCCCTCTGCAACAGACTCCATCGCTGGAGTATCATCCAAGTCATCCGCAATCTAATCCGTTAAAAGGATTGACTCCGCGGATCTTTTTTACCCACTGTGGGCTCTATTGGTTGTAACACCGTTTTCCCGATAGTCAAGGTGACCGGGCAGTCGGAGTTGAAAACGTGGACAACCGCCCCCACCACTGTATTTGCACAACTGACGAACCTTTCTTTCCATGCATGCAATCAGCCAGATTCGACTAACATTCAATCAGGATCGCCCGACTCTCCAAAAGGATCACCCGGAGGAACACGACGACGATTCGGCGGGCGTTGCTGTTCAGGAAGCAAAGCCTGCATTACAGGCGCCGCCGATGTACAAGGTGGTTTTGTTCAACGATGACTACACACCGATGGATTTCGTCGTCGAAGTGCTCGAGGTGTTTTTTAACCTGAATCGCGAGCTGGCGACCAAGGTCATGCTGGCCGTCCACACAGAAGGACGGGCAGTATGTGGAGTGTTTACCCGCGACATCGCCGAGACAAAGGCCATGCAGGGACGCCAGTCCGGCGGGGCACGGCGGCCGGGCCTACGG
>NZ_JBIVGT010000079.1:0-2368 GCF_044748825.1 Pseudomonas sp. NPDC089741
CGGCATCGCCGCCGCCGGGGTACTGGTTACCGAAGGTTGCCGTGGTGAAGGTGGTTACCTGATCAACAAGCACGGCGAGCGTTTCATGGAGCGCTATGCTCCGAACGCCAAAGACCTTGCCGGTCGTGACGTGGTTGCTCGCTCGATGGTTAAAGAAATCATCGCCGGCAACGGTTGCGGTCCGAATGGCGATCACGTACTGCTCAAGCTCGACCACCTGGGCGAGGAAGTACTGCACAGCCGTCTGCCAGGCATCTGCGAACTGTCGAAGACTTTCGCTCACGTTGACCCGGTTGTTGCGCCGGTTCCGGTTGTTCCGACTTGCCACTATATGATGGGCGGCGTTGCCACCAACATTCACGGCCAGGCGATCACCCAGAACGCTGAAGGCGTCGATCAGATCATTCCTGGTCTGTTCGCGGTAGGCGAAGTGGCTTGCGTATCGGTTCACGGTGCCAACCGTCTGGGCGGCAACTCGCTGCTCGACCTGGTGGTATTCGGCCGCGCTGCTGGCCTGCACCTGGAAAAAGCCCTGACCGACGGCATCGAATACGACGACGCTACCGAAGCCGACATCGAAGCTGCCCTGTCGCGTCTGAACGCGCTGAACAGCCGTACCGACGGTGAAGACGTGGCAACCCTGCGTCGCGAGCTGCAGAACTGCATGCAGAACTACTTCGGTGTGTTCCGTACCGGCGAATACATGCAGAAAGGTATCGCTCAGCTTGCTGACCTGCGTACCCGCATCGCCAACGTGAAGATCAACGATAAGTCGCAGGCGTTCAACACTGCCCGTATCGAAGCGCTGGAACTGCAAAACCTGCTGGAAGTGGCTGAAGCTACCGCCATCGCCGCTGAAGTCCGCAAAGAGTCGCGCGGTGCTCACGCCCGTGAAGACTTCGAAGACCGTGACGACGAAAACTGGCTGTGCCACACCCTGTACTTCCCGGGTGACAAGCGCGTCACCAAGCGTGCCGTGAACTTCTCGCCGAAGACTGTTCCGACTTTTGAACCTAAGATTCGGACTTATTAAGGGTGGCCGCCATGTTGCAAGTCAGCGTTTATCGTTACAACCCTGATCAGGACGCCGCGCCGTTCATGCAGGAATTCCAGATCGATACCGGTGGTAAAGATCTGATGGTGCTGGACGTACTGGCCCTGATCAAAGAGCAGGACGAGGGATTCTCCTATCGTCGCTCTTGCCGTGAAGGTGTTTGCGGTTCCGACGGCATGAACATCAACGGCAAGAACGGTCTGGCGTGCATCACGCCGCTGTCTGCTGTTGTAAAAGGTAACAAGTTGGTTGTTCGTCCACTGCCAGGTTTGCCGGTTATTCGTGACCTGGTCGTCGATATGAGCATCTTCTACAAGCAATACGAGAAGGTGAAGCCTTACCTGCAGAACGACACGCCGGCTCCGGCCATCGAGCGTCTGCAGTCGCCAGAAGAGCGTGAAAAGCTCGACGGTCTGTACGAGTGCATCCTGTGCGCTTGCTGCTCGACTTCGTGCCCGTCCTTTTGGTGGAACCCGGACAAGTTCCTGGGTCCAGCTGCACTGCTGCAAGCTTATCGCTTCCTGGCAGACAGCCGTGACACCAAGACTACCGAGCGTCTGGCTTCGCTCGATGACCCGTTCAGCGTATTCCGCTGCCGGGGCATCATGAACTGCGTCAACGTATGTCCGAAAGGCCTGAACCCGACTAAGGCCATCGGTCACATCCGTAACATGCTGCTTTCGAGCGGCGTGTGATTCAGCTGCTGTAACCGCTGTACCGTAGAGGCTGTGGCGCGGGCTTCAACCCGCGTCATGGCTATAACCAGAGCAGCAGCCACAAGCTGCCGCTCTTATTTTGAAGAAATGAGACAAGCAGGGGCATCCGGGCTGGTACCCGGACTATCAGTGTGATCCTAAGTGGCTTGTTTTAGTCGCTGCATTCGGACTTCTGCAAGTTTGCTCGGTGTCGACGCCGATGGTGTTCCCCTAACCGAGGGTGACCAAGCATGCAAGAAAGCGTGATGCAGCGCATGTGGAACAGCGCCTACCTTTCAGGTGGAAACGCTGCCTATGTGGAAGAGCTTTATGAGCTCTACCTGCACGACCCTAACGCTGTGCCAGAAGAGTGGCGCACCTACTTTCAGAAGTTGCCTGCCGACGGCAACTCTGCCACTGATGTTTCGCACTCCACAATTCGCGATCATTTCGTGCTGCTGGCAAAGAACCAGCGCCGCGCTCAACCGGTTTCCGCCGGGAGCGTGAGCAGTGAGCACGAGAAGAAGCAAGTTGAAGTGCTGCGATTGATCCAGGCCTCCCGGATGCGTGGCCTCCACGCGGCCCAGCTTGGCCGGGTGGGGCTGTGGCTGCGTCCTGC
>NZ_JBIVGT010000080.1:0-2317 GCF_044748825.1 Pseudomonas sp. NPDC089741
GGAGGCGAATTCTACAGCGTTACACGCTGCTGTCAACACCTCTTTTTCTCCGCTTTCGACCGAGAAGATCGAAACGTTAAAAGAGCCAAACATCACCACTCTTTCAACTCCTTCCAGACTTCGATGATCTGAAGCAAGCCGCTGTCGAAAACTGCACAACTCATTGAATCTCAGGGAGTTTTCCGTTTCGACTGCGCCGGAAGTGGGGCGAATTATAGACATCCAGAATCTGCCGTCAACCGTTAATTGCACTTTTCTATCGAAACACCCGAAAACGCCCTCTTTCTATATAGGAGCACTGCACCAGCCCCGAAAACGTTAACTTGTTGTCCGCCGATAATCGCCGGGCGAGATCAATCCATCCACGCTAAGGATCATCAAGCTGCGCAAATGAAATAAGGGTACCGAGCGACCTCGCAAGCGGCGAGTACTACTAATAGAAGGGAATTCAAACAATAGATGGTGTCCCAGGGCAGGTTCGAACTGCCAACCTTCCCCTTAGGAGGGGGATGCTCTATCCAATTGAGCTACTGAGACACACGATTGTCGCGAGCAGAGGCAGCGCGACGGACGGCGAGCATGTTAACGGTCACGCCCCGGTTTGTCATGTCATCCGTAGGCATATTAAGTGTAGGCATGCGTACTGCAACGCTGCGGGAAGATTTACCGTGCATTTTGCACCCTCCCAAAAAGCCATCATTGCAGATTGCAACCCGAGCGATCCGACTCTTCCTCCCAAATCGTTGTTTTTAAAGGACTTAACAGCGGTTAGACTGTTGGCATGACGGCTGCTTTGCCTGTTCCATAGAAGAACAATCGGAGCGCCGCCCCATGAACACCACCCTCTTGCTTGCAAACGCGACTGCACTGGCGATTTTGCTGAGTTTTTACTTTGCCCCTGCGAGCAATGCCCCGGAAACGTTGGCCCAGCGCATGCCGCATTATCTGCAGGTGCAGAAACAGCCCCAACTGGCGATTCTGACCGATAAGAGCAGCTTTGCCCCAAGGACTGTCAGCGCCCCCGATCAGGCCCTGCCAGCTCAACTTACAGAACGTCTGGTTTTTTGAAATATCTTCAGGAGTACAGCATGTCCAAATCAGCAGCAGGATTTCTGATCCTCGCCTTATTGAGTGGCGTAATGCATCTTTCGCTGTTCGAGGAAACCACAGTCACCCTGCCCCTGATTGTCTGCGGCGTATTTTCGGTGCTGTTTGTGCTGGCACTGGCTGCCGGGCGCAAGATCAAGTTTGATCCAGTGCTGCGCTGAGCCGAATCAGGTCCAGTAACTGTTCCACCGCCCCCGCCAGCTCACCCGAGTTATCGATCAGAAGCACCGCCTCGTCACTCGATCTACGATCCTTGAATAAGGTGTTACGGGCAAGCCGAGCCTCGATCTGCTCAAGCGTCTCTCTCCCCCGCCTGAGCAGGCGGCCACGTAGAACCTCATCACTTACCGTTAACAGTACCGGCACCAACGCAGGGTAACGGCCCATCGCTTGTCGCAGATTGGCGCGCGAGCCGTTAACCAGCACATGGCGCCCCGCAGCCAAAAACCGATCCATCTGCGCCGGGATTCCATAGGCAAGACCGTTCGCGTGCCATGACAGGGAAAAATCGCCCGCCCGCGCGCGCCGCTCAAACTCCTCAGGTGTCACGCCCACCGCATCCTCACCCACCGATTCAGCTGATCGCGTGATGACTCGCCGCATGACTTCACAGCCCATCGCCCGCAGTGGTTCGCGCGCAGCCTCAATCAGACTGTCCTTGCCTGACCCTGAGGGGCCCATCAGATAAATAAGCTTGCCATCCATCCTGAAAACGCCCTCCAGACCACCTTAGCCACTAGTAAATCGGCAATTTGCCACTATCCTGTAAAGACAAGGAAACAAGGATAGAAAGCCGCATAGCATGCACGCTCTGACGTCTTCGGACATCAACTGATATGCACCAGGACGCAGGCAGCGATGCAGACCAGGGCGAAGTTTTCAAACCAGTCCGCATTTCTGATAATTGGTGCTGGCATTACGCCTTTACCCAGCTCAATATTTGTCACAGAATTGACGCCAATGATCTGGCAATTTTGAGGCATGATGCGGGCCTCTTAACAATTCAGGTTGAACCATTTGGCGCGGATGCTTGTCCTACCACACATCCTGCGGCCAATCCCGAGAACCGCTCCCCTGAACTAACCGGTTAAATATATGCGCCCAGTGAAACCGGCAGTGTCTTCGGGGCGTACGGCGGGGGGGTGGGGGGGGGGGGTGGGGGTGGGGGGGGGGGGGGGGGTGGGGGGGGGGGGGGGCGGGGGGGCGGGGC
>NZ_JBIVGT010000081.1:0-2180 GCF_044748825.1 Pseudomonas sp. NPDC089741
GATAGCGAACCCGCCCTCGCCGTACCCGGTTGCCAAGGACAACGCCATCTGCTGATACTGCGCCGCACGGCATGATTGGGAACACAAGCAAGAACGGCTAAGGTATTCGCGATAGCGAACCAAAAGGGTGGTGTGGGCAAGACCACCACCTGCATCAACCTCGCAGCATCCCTGGTCGCGACCAAGCGCCGGGTGCTGTTGATCGATCTCGATCCACAGGGCAACGCCACCATGGGTAGCGGTGTGGATAAACACGGCCTGGAAAATTCGGTCTATGACCTGCTGATCGGCGAATGCGATCTGGCCCAGGCCATGCACTATTCCGAACATGGCGGTTATCAACTGCTGCCGGCCAACCGCGATCTGACGGCGGCCGAAGTGGTGCTGCTGGAAATGCAGATGAAGGAAAGCCGTCTGCGCAGCGCGCTGGCGCCGATCCGTGAAAACTACGATTACATTTTGATCGACTGCCCGCCGTCGCTGTCGATGCTGACGCTGAACGCATTGGTCGCCGCTGACGGGGTCATTATCCCCATGCAGTGCGAGTACTTTGCGCTCGAAGGTCTCAGCGACCTTGTGGATAACATCAAGCGCATCGCCGAGTTGTTGAACCCGAACCTGAAAGTCGAAGGCCTGCTGCGGACCATGTATGACCCGCGTCTGAGCCTGATGAATGACGTTTCGGCACAGCTCAAGGAACACTTCGGCGAGCAGCTGTATGACACGGTGATTCCTCGCAACATCCGCCTGGCCGAAGCGCCGAGCTATGGCATGCCGGCACTGGCCTACGACAAGCAATCGCGTGGCGCCCTGGCTTATCTGGCCCTGGCCGGCGAGATGGTTCGCCGTCAGCGCAAAAATTCACGCATCGCCGCCGCTCAGGCAACTTAAGGAATCCCCATGGCCGTCAAGAAACGAGGTCTCGGACGTGGACTGGATGCACTGCTGAGTGGTCCGACCGTCAGCGCGCTGGAAGAACAGGCCGCGCAAGCTGACACCCGTGAGCTGCAGCACCTGCCGCTGGATCTGCTGCAGCGTGGCAAGTACCAGCCGCGCCGGGACATGGATCCGCAGGCGCTGGAAGAGCTGGCGCTGTCGATCAAGGCACAAGGCGTGATGCAGCCGATCGTGGTTCGCCCGATTGGCGGTGGCCGCTTTGAAATCATCGCCGGTGAACGCCGCTGGCGCGCGAGCCAGCAAGCCGGGCAGGAAACCATCCCGGCGATGGTCCGTGATGTACCGGATGAAACCGCGATCGCCATCGCGCTGATCGAGAACATCCAGCGTGAAGACCTCAACCCGATCGAAGAAGCGGTAGCCCTGCAGCGTTTGCAGCAGGAATTCCAGCTGACCCAGCAGCAGGTCGCCGAAGCTGTGGGCAAGTCCCGCGTCACCGTGGCCAACCTGTTGCGTCTGATTGCACTGCCGGAAGTCATCAAGACCATGTTGTCCCACGGCGACCTGGAAATGGGTCATGCCCGTGCATTGCTCGGTCTGCCAGAGAATCAGCAGGTGGAAGGGGCGCGACATGTTGTCGCACGCGGCCTCACTGTGCGCCAAACTGAAGCACTGGTTCGCCAGTGGTTGAGTGGCAAACCGGAGCCTGTGGAAGCCACCAAACCCGACCCGGATATCGCCCGCCTCGAACAGCGTCTGGCCGAGCGCCTAGGCTCTGCGGTGCAGATTCGCCACGGCAAGAAGGGAAAAGGTCAGTTGGTGATCGGTTACAACTCCCTCGATGAGCTTCAAGGTGTGCTCGCGCACATTCGCTGAAACATTTCCTCATGTAGCGCGCAGTCGGAAATCACTACCTGACAGTTGAATAGGGGCAGAACCGCCCCTATACTCTGCGCGCATTTTGTCGGCACAAATTATGCCAAGTTATTGAATTCTGGCAGCCGACCATTGGAGAGCAAATGTGATGGAAACCCGCAAGCCAAACCGCCTGCCGTTCCATCGCCTGGCGGTTTTTCCGGTGTTGATGGCTCAATTTGTCATTTTGTTCATTGCCGCTTTGGCGCTTTGGCAATGGCATGGAGTCGTTGCCGGATACTCGGGACTTTGCGGAGGCCTGATAGCCTTGCTGCCCAATGTTTATTTCGCTCACAAGGCCTTTCGGGGGTCCGGCGCCCGTGCAGCCCAGTCCCTCGGCCGGTGTTTTGTTGGGGGCGGGGGGGGGA
>NZ_JBIVGT010000082.1:0-1178 GCF_044748825.1 Pseudomonas sp. NPDC089741
ACATCCATGACGTCCGGCAACTTGCTAAAGTCCTTGCGGATACGTTTTTTCTCAGTATATGAGTAAGCCATCAGCGTTCCCCAGCTTGGTCACCTGCTTGTTTGGCCCCTCCCGACGGGAGCAGCCAGAAAATCGTGCAAACCCCATGGTTTGCGCCACCGCATCGGGTGGTTACAGCGCCTTTATCAGCACCGACCCAGTCGGCTGCCAATAACGGAAAAAGGCCGGTGGCAAGAGCCACCAGCCATCAGCCTGTCGCTTGACGCTCGGGCTGGAGGTGCAAAGTCGAAAGTTACTTAACTTCGACTTCAGCGCCTGCTTCTTCCAGCTTCTTCTTCGCGTCTTCAGCAGCTTCTTTCGAAACGCCTTCAGCGATAACCTGAGGAGCGGTGTCAACCTTCTCCTTGGCTTCTTTCAGACCCAGACCGGTCAGTTCACGTACAGCCTTGATCACGTTGACTTTCTTCTCGCCAGCGCCTTTCAGGATAACGTTGAACTCGGTTTGCTCTTCAACAACAGCGGCAGCAGCAGCTGGACCAGCAGAAGCAGCGGCAGCGGATACGCCGAACTTCTCTTCCATTGCCTTGATCAGCTCAACGATTTCCAGAACCGATTTTTCGCCGATTGCGTCGATGATTTGTTCGTTAGTCAGAGACATGACTTATTTCCTGAATTGGGGGATAGCCTGGAGGCCATCGAAATAAACAAAAATACGCGAGAGAGGAAACGCTCAGCCTTAGGCTGCAGCAGCTTCTTTCTGGTCGCGAAGTGCCGCCAGAGTACGAGCCAATTTGCTGGTAGCGCCTTGAATCACGCTCATCAGCTGAGAAATTGCTTCGTCACGGGTCGGCAGGCTTGCCAGAACGTCGATCTGATTAGCTGCGAGGAACTTGCCCTCGAACGCAGCTGCCTTGATCTCGAACTTGTCCTGACCTTTAGCGAACTCTTTGAACAGACGAGCAGCAGCGCCCGGGTGTTCATTGGAGAATGCGATCAAGGTCGGGCCGGTGAACACGTCGTTGAGAACACTGTATTCAGTGTCAGCAACAGCGCGCTTGAGCAGAGTGTTACGTACAACACGTACGTAAACGCCAGCTTCACGAGCCTCTTTACGGAGTCCGGTCATTGCGCCTACTGTTACGCCACGTGCATCAACCACGACAGCGGACAGAGCGACT
>NZ_JBIVGT010000082.1:1188-2129 GCF_044748825.1 Pseudomonas sp. NPDC089741
GCGACGATGGCCTTCTTGTCTTAGAGATTTATTGCCTCGGGTTTAACTCCTGCTTGTTACCGTTTCATTCGATCGAAACCGAATGTCGTTTTGGTGTCTGATTCGGTAAGGAACCGGGAGCACCATCTGCGTAGGCTGGTGGTTTAAGACTTGCGTCGCCTACGGTCTTGGATAGCCCCCGCCAGGCAGGGACCCCAATATTTCAACTGGCGCGAATAATCGCGCCAATTTTTGTCTTACGCGTCCAGCGAGCTCTGGTCGATAACCAGACCTGGGCCCATGGTGGTGCTCAGGGTAACGCGCTTGACGTAGATACCTTTCGAGGAAGCTGGCTTGATACGCTTCAGATCAGCGATCAGGGCTTCAACGTTTTCCTTCAGCTTGACGGCGTCGAAGCCCATCTTGCCAACGGAAGTGTGAATGATGCCGTTTTTGTCGGTGCGATAACGAACCTGACCAGCTTTAGCGTTCTTGACCGCAGTAGCTACGTCTGGAGTTACGGTACCAACCTTAGGGTTAGGCATCAGACCACGTGGGCCGAGGATCTGGCCCAGCTGACCTACAACGCGCATGGCATCCGGGGATGCGATCACTACGTCATAGTTCAGGTCGCCGCCTTTCATTTCGGCAGCCAGGTCGTCCATACCTACACGGTCAGCGCCGGCAGCCAGAGCGGCTTCGGCAGCTGGACCCTGGGTGAACACAGCAACGCGAACAGTCTTGCCAGTGCCGTGCGGCAGCACAGTAGCGCTACGAACAACCTGGTCGGATTTACGCGGGTCTACACCCAGGTTTACAGCAACGTCAAACGACTCGCTGAACTTGACAGTCGACAGCTCGGCCAGCAGGGCAGCGGCGTCTACAATGTTGTAGGCCTTGCCTGCTTCGATTTTGCCGGCGATAGCCTTTTGACGCTTGGTCAGCTTAGCCATTACACACCC
>NZ_JBIVGT010000083.1:0-285 GCF_044748825.1 Pseudomonas sp. NPDC089741
GTAAGCAAAATGCGCAAGGCACCAATGCGCATGGCTGCTAGCCGTCCTTATGCGGAACGTATCCGCCAGGTAATTGGGCATCTGGCCAACGCCAACCCGGAATACCGCCACCCGTTCATGATCGACCGCGAAATCAAGCGTGTGGGTTATGTTGTGGTGAGCAGTGACCGTGGTTTGTGCGGCGGCTTGAACACCAACCTGTTCAAGGCCCTGGTCAAGGACATGGCGGTAAACCGCGAAAACGGCGTCGATATTGATCTGTGTGTCGTTGGTAGCAAGGGTGCG
>NZ_JBIVGT010000083.1:295-626 GCF_044748825.1 Pseudomonas sp. NPDC089741
CGATCAATGACTTGATCGGCAGCGTCAAGGTGATGCTGGATGCCTACCTGGACGGCCGTATTGACCGCCTGTCCGTGGTGTCCAACAAATTCATCAACACCATGACGCAACAGCCTACCGTGGAGCAATTGATTCCACTGGTGGCCACCCCGGATCAGGATCTCAAGCACCACTGGGACTATCTCTACGAACCGGATGCCAAAGAGCTGCTTGACGGCTTGATGGTCCGCTACGTTGAGTCGCAGGTCTACCAGGCGGTGGTCGAGAACAACGCGGCTGAACAAGCTGCGCGGAGGGGCGCGGGGGGGGCCGCGGGCGGGGGGGGGGGGGC
>NZ_JBIVGT010000083.1:636-2034 GCF_044748825.1 Pseudomonas sp. NPDC089741
CTGCTCGCCACCCCGGCGCGACAGGCAGCGCTCACCCACGCGATCTCGGCACTCGTCGGCGGCGCTGCCGCGGTTTAACGGTTCAAATATTCAGAGGATCCAGCTATGAGTAGCGGACGTATCGTTCAAATCATCGGCGCCGTTATCGACGTGGAATTTCCACGCGACAGCGTACCGAGCATCTACAACGCTTTGAAAGTAAAAAGCGATGCCGGCACCACTCTGGAAGTTCAGCAGCAGCTGGGCGACGGCGTGGTTCGTACCATTGCGATGGGTTCCACCGAAGGCTTGAAGCGCGGTCTGGAAGTTACCGACTCTGGCGCAGCCATCTCCGTACCGGTCGGTAAAGCGACCCTGGGCCGGATCATGGACGTCCTCGGTAACCCGATCGACGAAGCTGGCCCGATCGACACCGAAGAGCGTTGGGGCATTCACCGCCCAGCACCTTCGTTCGCTGAGCAAGCAGGCGGCAACGACCTGCTGGAAACCGGCATCAAGGTTATCGACCTGGTTTGCCCGTTTGCCAAAGGCGGTAAAGTCGGTCTGTTCGGTGGTGCCGGTGTAGGCAAAACCGTAAACATGATGGAACTGATCCGTAACATCGCCATCGAGCACAGCGGTTATTCCGTGTTCGCCGGTGTGGGCGAGCGTACCCGTGAGGGTAACGACTTCTACCACGAGATGAAGGACTCCAACGTTCTGGACAAAGTGGCACTGGTTTACGGTCAGATGAACGAGCCGCCGGGTAACCGTCTGCGCGTAGCACTGACCGGCCTGACCATGGCCGAGAAGTTCCGTGACGAAGGTAACGACGTTCTGCTGTTCGTCGACAACATCTATCGTTACACCCTGGCCGGTACTGAAGTATCCGCACTGCTGGGCCGTATGCCTTCGGCAGTAGGTTACCAGCCGACCCTGGCTGAAGAGATGGGCGTTCTGCAAGAACGTATCACTTCGACCAAGGAAGGTTCGATCACTTCGATCCAAGCGGTATACGTACCTGCGGATGACTTGACCGACCCGTCGCCAGCGACCACCTTCGCCCACTTGGACGCCACCGTCGTTCTGTCCCGTGACATCGCTTCCCTGGGTATCTATCCAGCGGTAGATCCACTGGATTCGACTTCGCGCCAGCTGGACCCGAACGTAATCGGCCAGGACCACTACGACACCGCTCGCGGCGTTCAGTACGTTCTGCAACGTTACAAAGAGCTGAAGGACATCATCGCGATCCTGGGTATGGACGAGCTGTCGGAAGCCGACAAGCAGTTGGTAAACCGTGCTCGTAAGATCCAGCGCTTCTTGTCTCAGCCGTTCTTCGTGGCTGAAGTCTACACCGGTGCTTCGGGTAAATACGTTTCCCTGATAGACACCATTGATGGCTTCATAGGCATCCTC
>NZ_JBIVGT010000084.1:0-1867 GCF_044748825.1 Pseudomonas sp. NPDC089741
CCCCCCCCCCCCCCCCCCCCCCCCCCCCCCCCCCCCCCCCCCCCCCCCCCCCCCCGCCCCCCCCCCCCCCCCCCCCCCCCCCCCCCCCCCCCCGCGCCCCGCACCGCAGGCGATCACAACCCCACTCCCTTGCCCCAGCAGCTTTAGAGGTCGTGAGATGAGTAAAAACAGGTACCCCAGATTACTAGGCCTAGTGCCGCTGCTCGGCACGTTGTTGCTGGGAGGCTGCAACATGACCTTGCTCAATCCAACGGGCCAGGTTGGCCTGGAACAGCGAAACCTGATCATCACCGCGACCCTGCTGATGCTGTTGGTCGTTGTGCCGGTTATCGTCATGACCTTCCTGTTCGCCTGGAAATACCGCGCGTCGAACACGAACGCCGTCTACACCCCGAAATGGTCGCACTCGACCAAAATCGAAGTGGCAGTCTGGACCATCCCCGTCCTGATCATCATTGCCCTGGGTTACATCACTTACATTTCGACCCACGAACTGGACCCGTATCGTCCAATTCAATCCGACGTCAAGCCAGTGACCATTGAAGTGGTTGCGCTGGACTGGAAGTGGCTGTTCATCTACCCGGAACAAGGCATCGCCACGGTCAACAAGATCGTGTTCCCGGCGCACACGCCAATCAACTTCAAGATCACCTCTGACGCTGTGATGAACTCGTTCTTCATCCCGGGTCTGGGCGGCCAGATCTACGCGATGGCGGGCATGCAGACCAAGCTGCACCTGATCGCTGACCGTAACGCTGAAATGGACGGTATCTCCGCCAACTACAGCGGCGCGGGTTTCACCGGCATGAAGTTCAAAGCTATCTCCACCACTCAGGAAGATTTCGACGCCTGGGTCAGTGAAGTCAAGAAGTCACCTAAACAGCTTGATCAAGCTGAATACGCAGCCCTTGCCAAGCCAAGCCAGAACAACCCAGTCGAGCTCTACTCCTCGGTCACGCCGAACCAGTTCCAGATCATCGTCGACAAGTACGAAGGTATGAAGCCGGGCAAGCCACTGAAGCACGAGAAGAAAGAGAAAGAAGTGGCGGCCACGGAAATTGACTCGAGTTCGCATTCAGCTGCCGGGGCAGAGGAGTAAACGATGTTTGGTAAATTAAGTTGGGAAGCAGTCCCATTCCACGAACCGATCGTGATGATTACCATCGCCATGATCGCGCTCGGTGGTCTGGCGCTGTTCGCTGCAATCACCTACTTCAAGAAGTGGACGTACCTGTGGACCGAGTGGTTGACCTCGGTAGACCACAAGAAAATCGGCGTGATGTACATCATCGTCGCCATGGTCATGCTGCTGCGCGGTTTTGCCGACGCCATCATGATGCGTACCCAGTTGGCCATGGCCACCGAGGGTTCGCCTGGCTACCTGCCACCTGAACACTATGACCAGATCTGCACCGCTCACGGGGTGTTCATGATCCTCTTCATGGCGATGCCATTCTTCACCGGCCTGATGAACCTTGCAGTGCCGCTGCAGATCGGTGCGCGTGACGTTGCGTTCCCGTTCCTGAACTCCCTGAGCTTCTGGCTGCTGGTTTCCGGCGTAGTACTGATCAACCTGTCCCTGGGCGTCGGCGAATTCGCCAAGACCGGCTGGGTTGCCTATCCACCATTGTCGGGTCTGCAATACAGCCCTGGCGTGGGTATGGACTACTACATCTGGGCGCTACAGTTATCCGGGTTAGGTACGACGCTGACGGGGGTCAACTTCCTCGCGACCGTACTGAAAATGCGTACCCCTGGCATGAAACTGATGGACATGCCGATCTTCACCTGGACCTGCACTTGGGCAAACGTTCTGATCGTGGCTTCGTTCCCGATCCTGACCGCTACCCTGGCACTGCTGACCCTT
>NZ_JBIVGT010000085.1:0-1508 GCF_044748825.1 Pseudomonas sp. NPDC089741
TTCCGGCGCAGGACGTTGTATTGGGTCTGTACTACATGACTCGTGAAGCGATCAACGCCAAAGGCGAAGGTCGTGTGTTCGCGGATCTGCAGGAAGTTGACCGTGTGTTCCGTGCCGGCGAAGCCGCACTGCACGCCAAGGTTAAAGTACGTATCAACGAAACCGTCAACGACCGTGACGGCAACAGCGTGAGCGGTACCCGTATCGTCGACACCACTGTCGGCCGTGCGCTGCTGTTCCAGGTTGTGCCAAAAGGTCTGTCGTACGACGTCGTCAACCTGCCGATGAAGAAAAAGGCTATCTCCAAGCTGATCAACCAGTGCTACCGCGTGGTTGGTCTGAAAGAGACCGTGATCTTCGCTGACCAGTTGATGTACACCGGTTTCGCTTACTCGACCATCTCCGGCGTTTCCATCGGTGTTAACGACTTCGTTATCCCGGACGAAAAAGCCCGCATCATCGGTGCAGCCACCGACGAAGTGAAAGAGATCGAGAGCCAGTACGCCTCCGGCCTGGTAACCCAGGGCGAGAAGTACAACAAAGTGATCGACCTTTGGTCGAAAGCGAACGACGAAGTTTCCAAGGCAATGATGGCCAACCTCTCGAAAGAGAAGGTTATCGACCGTCATGGCGTTGAAGTCGATCAAGAGTCTTTCAACTCGATGTACATGATGGCTGACTCGGGTGCGCGGGGTTCCGCAGCACAGATTCGTCAGCTGGCCGGTATGCGTGGTCTGATGGCCAAGCCGGACGGTTCCATCATTGAAACGCCGATTACTGCGAACTTCCGTGAAGGTTTGAGCGTACTTCAGTACTTCATCTCCACTCACGGTGCTCGTAAAGGTCTGGCGGATACCGCGTTGAAAACGGCGAACTCCGGTTACCTGACTCGTCGTCTGGTAGACGTGGCGCAGGATCTGGTTGTAACCGAGATCGATTGCGGCACCGAACACGGTCTGCTGATGACTCCGCACATTGAAGGCGGTGACGTTGTAGAGCCGTTGGGTGAGCGCGTATTGGGTCGTGTTATTGCCCGTGACGTGTTCAAGCCAGGCACCGAGGACGTAATCGTTCCTGCCGGTACTCTGGTAGACGAAAAGTGGGTCGAGTTCATCGAGCTGAACAGCATCGACGAAGTGATCGTGCGTTCGCCGATCAGCTGCGAAACCCGCTATGGCATTTGCGCCAAGTGCTACGGCCGTGACTTGGCTCGTGGTCACCAGGTGAACATCGGTGAAGCGGTCGGCGTTATCGCTGCCCAGTCCATCGGTGAGCCGGGTACCCAGCTGACGATGCGTACGTTCCACATCGGTGGTGCGGCAAGCCGGACTTCCGCTGCGGACAGCGTTCAGGTGAAGAATGGCGGTACCGTTCGTCTGCACAATTTGAAGCACGTTGAGCGAGTGGATGGTCACCTGGTTGCTGTGTCCCGTTCCGGTGAGCTGGCCATCGCTGACGACTTCGGTCGTGAGCGCGAGCGTTACAAGCTGCCGTACGGTGCTGTGATT
>NZ_JBIVGT010000085.1:1518-1861 GCF_044748825.1 Pseudomonas sp. NPDC089741
CGTGGCCAAGTGGGATCAGCTCACTCTACCGATAGTTACAGAAATGAAAGGTACCGTGACCTACGTGGGCATGGAAGAAGGCATCACGATCAAGCGTCAGACTGACGAATTGACCGGTATGACCAACATTGAAGTACTCGACGCGAAAGATCGTCCAGCTGCGGGCAAAGAAATTCGTCCGGCAGTGAAGATGGTTGACGACAACGGCAAGGATCTGTTGCTGCCAGGCACTGACGTTATCGCTCAGTACTTCCTGCCGGCCAACGCCCTGGTCGGTGTTGCGGACGGTGCGAAGATCGCGATCGGTGATGGAATCTCGCGTATCCCTCACGAAACTTCTACG
>NZ_JBIVGT010000086.1:0-1663 GCF_044748825.1 Pseudomonas sp. NPDC089741
GTGCGTTTGCTGAAGCGATAACGGCGCTCGTAGTGGCCGGTCATCACTGTCATGTCTTGCAGGTGGCAATGACCGCCTTCTTCGCACACAGGGCAGTCGTGCGGGTGGTTGGTCATCAGCCATTCGACAACACTGGCGCGGAACGCCTTGGATTCTTCATCTTCGATGGAGATCCAGGTGTTGTCGGTGGCAGGGGTCATGCAGGACATGACGATGCGACCACGGGTGTCGTTCTCGTCGGTGTACTGCTTGACCGCGCACTGGCGGCAAGCCCCGACGCTACCGAGCGCGGGGTGCCAGCAGAAATATGGAATGTCGAGGCCCAGCGACAGACCTGCCTGTAACAGGTTGTCTGCCCCGTCGACTTCGAGCGCTTTGCCGTCTACGTGGATAGTGGCCATGGTTCAAAGGTCTTCGTTGGCCCGGTGTCAGCGGGCGTGGCTAATGGAATCTTGTTATCCGTGCGAATCAAACCAGCCTCGAAAGGCGTCATCGCAGGAGGCGAAAGGCCCGGGCCCTTCACCTTTTAAGCGTTTACGCGCCGATTACGATCGGCCTTGCCAGAGGCGGGACGGCGGCGCTGACTGGCGCAATACCGGCTTCGAACTCTGGACGGAAGTATTTGATGGCGCTGCCCAACGGTTCCACGGCACCCGGTGCGTGAGCACAGAAGGTCTTGCCTGGGCCGAGGAAGTTGACCAGACCCAGCAGGGTCTCGATGTCGCCTGGCTGACCGCGGCCTTCTTCGATGGCCATCAAGAGCTTGACGCTCCATGGCAAACCATCACGGCACGGGGTGCAGAAGCCGCACGACTCACGAGCGAAGAACTGCTCCATGTTGCGCAGCAACGAGACCATGTTGACGCTGTCGTCCACCGCCATGGCCAGGCCGGTACCCATACGGGTGCCCACTTTGGCGATGCCGCCGGCGTACATTTGTGCGTCGAGGTGCTCAGGCAGAAGGAAACCGGTACCGGCGCCACCTGGCTGCCAGGCCTTGAGCTTGAAGCCGTCGCGCATGCCGCCGGCGTAGTCTTCGAACAACTCGCGACCGGTGACGCCGAATGGCAGTTCCCACAGGCCCGGGTTCTTGACCTTGCCGGAGAAGCCCATGAGCTTGGTGCCCATGTCTTCGCTGCCTTCGCGAGACAACGATTTGTACCAGTCAACGCCGTCGGCAATGATCGCCGGCACGTTGCACAGGGTTTCAACGTTGTTCACGCAGGTCGGCTTGCCCCACACGCCAACAGCGGCAGGGAAGGGCGGCTTGGAGCGCGGGTTGGCGCGACGACCTTCGAGGGAGTTGATCAGTGCGGTTTCTTCACCGCAGATGTAACGCCCGGCGCCGGTGTGGACGAACAGCTCGAAATCAAAGCCGCTGCCGAGGATGTTTTTACCCAGCAGGCCCGCAGCCTTGGCTTCTTCCACGGCACGGTTGAGGTGCTTGGCGGCGGTGGTGTATTCGCCACGCAGGAAGATGTAGCCACGGTAGGTTTTCAGCGCGCGAGCACTGATCAGCATGCCTTCGATCAGCAGATGGGGCAGTTGCTCCATCAGCATGCGGTCTTAACAGGTGTTCGGCTCCATATCATCCGCGTTGCACAGCAGGTAGAGCATGTTGATGGATTCGTCTTTGGGCATCAGGGCCCACTGCACGCCCCTG
>NZ_JBIVGT010000087.1:0-1536 GCF_044748825.1 Pseudomonas sp. NPDC089741
CAACTGATGAACTGGTTCTCGGTGGCGTGTGAGCTGCACCGCGACTGGCGCAACGATATCGAAGGGCTGGGTAATCTGCTGTCGCAGCGGATTCCCAACTACCGCAACCTGATGAACAGCTACTCGGCGCTGACGGCGTTGCAGAAGTAAGTCGATACGGCGAAAACGCAAAGCCTGCCCTGAGAAGCAGGCTTTTTTATTGAGTTTGAATCAGAGTCTCGACAGCGGCGTGGCCGCAAGCGCGATGTTCACTCGAGGGGCTGCGCTCTATACGCTTTATAGAGCTGCTGGACTTCAGGATTATCGAGGTTCGCGTAGGTAATGCCTTCCTTTTCCAGCCCATCCAGGCCCTTGATGCCGCCAATCATCCCGGGCCATTCGTCTCGGTTTGAAATGTCGATGACGAAGGGCTTCAAATAACTGTCCAGATGGCCTTTGAACGGATTGCGGATTTCGTCACTGCGGGCATTGAGATAGTCGTCCTTGCTGGTTTTTGACCAATCGACGGCAAACCGGGTCCGAAAGCACAACTCCATGTAGATGAGCAGTATGGTGCGGCCATTGCCATCCAGAAACGGGTGAACTGAAGCCAATTGCCCCATCACCTCGCCGGGCCGATCGCGGAAGCGTTTCTTGTTTGATGCCAGTTCAAGGGCGTATTCGACGGACCTTTTGATCAGGTCGGGGCGTTCGAATATCGTGTGAGGATCATCTTTCGATCCCTTGAAAACCGCCAGATGAGGGATCAGTTCGTTGCGGTCTTTTCCCGCCCAGGGATAAAAGCCGGAGAAGAGGATTTCGTGTGTCTTGAGGACAGCTTTGTAGTCGATTGATCTTTTCTTCGCCAGAAAGGCCAGGGCATCTTCGATACTGGCTTCGAAGGAAAGATGTTCGGACTCTTTTACTTCAACGGGGTCTTTCAGTTTGAGCGAGTTTTGAAGATAACCTTCAGTCTCGAAATCGCCGAAAGGGTCGAAAGTCATGCGCTAAGCTGCTTTTTCGAACGCCTTTTTTCCTGAAGATAACGCCCTTGCAGCGCCATGATTTCTGCCTTGTTCAGCACGCCCTTTCTTTTCAGATTGACCAGCAGTTGCTCAACGCCGTCCAGCTCAACGACATCGCCCGCCAAACGTGTGATGGTCACCGCCATGCAGCTCAGGCTGTCACGGTCAGCGCTTATCTGGTGTTCTGCGGCGAGCTTGCGAACTTCGCTCGCAACGCTGTCAGTGGCTGATCTGCTCATTTGAAACCCCTAGTTTTCTTCCTGAAGAGCATAGCATGCGTCGATTCTGTAAATATTCGGCGGGCGCTCCTATGTGCGCATCGATCTTGCCACTGTCCTGTTGAAGTTGACGGTGAAACACTTTTCAACCGATTTATCCCTTTTCAATGCGTCAGTAATCTGTACCCAACTTGAACGCAACAACACACTCCAACATTGAAAAGGGACGCAGACCATGACCACTCCAACCTACAACCGCCTGAACAAAGACGACGCCATCGTGCTGCTGGTCGATCACCAGACCGGGCTGATTT
>NZ_JBIVGT010000088.1:0-476 GCF_044748825.1 Pseudomonas sp. NPDC089741
CCAGAAACTTCGGGTCTTCAAGTCGACCCAAACAGCGGTTGATGCTTGAACACTGCTAGGTAGAAGACCATGGCACGACTAAAAGAGATTTACTGGAAGGAAATCGCACCGAAGCTTAAGGAAGAACTTAAGCTTTCGAACGTGATGGAAGTTCCACGCGTTACAAAGATCACCCTGAACATGGGTCTGGGCGAAGCTGTTGGTGACAAGAAAGTCATCGAGCATGCTGTTGCTGACCTGGAAAAGATCACCGGCCAAAAAGTCGTCGTGACCTACGCTCGTAAATCCATCGCTGGCTTTAAAGTCCGTGAAGGATGGCCGATCGGCGTCAAAGTGACTCTGCGCCGTGAGCGTATGTATGAGTTCCTGGATCGTCTGCTGTCGATCTCCCTGCCTCGGGTTCGCGACTTCCGCGGCCTGAATGCCAAGTCCTTCGATGGTCGTGGTAACTACAGCATGGGCGTGAAAGAGCAGAT
>NZ_JBIVGT010000088.1:486-1400 GCF_044748825.1 Pseudomonas sp. NPDC089741
GGAGGAAAATGGCCAAGAAGAGCATGAAAAACCGTGAGCTGAAGCGTCAGCTCACTGTTGCCAAGTACGCCACCAAGCGTGCAGCGCTGAAAGCTATCATCGTTGATCTGAACGCAAGTCCAGAAGCACGTTGGGAAGCTACCGTAGCTCTGCAGAAGCAACCACGTGACGCAAGCGCTGCGCGCATGCGTAACCGTTGCCGCCTGACTGGTCGTCCGCACGGCGTTTACCGCAAGTTCGGCCTTGGCCGTAACAAGCTGCGTGAAGCTGCAATGCGTGGTGACGTGCCAGGTCTGGTTAAAGCCAGCTGGTAATTGCTGTCAAAGTCTCGATGTTCGGGTTCGCAAGAACCTGACCATCGGTGGCCTTGAATCTGAATCAAGCCCCTTTTGGGGCTTGATTCATTTCTGGGGTGTGTCTAGAATGACCGGCTCGCCTGAGCCCGTGTTTTTCATGCCCGGAAGTTCTCGGCGACAAGTAGTAGCCGCAAGGCTAATTTTTCTGTATTAGGAGCGTCTAGCCCATGAGTATGCAGGACCCGTTAGCGGACATGCTAACTCGAATCCGTAATGCCCAGATGGCTGAAAAGTCTGTCGTAAGCATGCCGTCTTCCACGTTGAAGGTGGCTGTAGCAAAAGTCCTGAAGGACGAAGGTTACATCGCGGATTTTCAGATCACCACCGACGCTAAGCCGTCGTTGTCCATCGAGCTGAAGTACTTCGAAGGCCGTCCGGTTATCGAAGAAGTGAAGCGCGTTAGTCGTCCAGGCCTGCGTCAGTACAAGTCCGTTGAAGATCTGCCGAAAGTTCGTGGCGGTCTTGGCGTGTCTATCGTCTCCACCAACAAAGGTGTGATGACGGATCGTGCTGCGCGCGCTGCCGGTGTCGGCGGCGAAGTTCTTTGCACTGTGTTCT
>NZ_JBIVGT010000089.1:0-1342 GCF_044748825.1 Pseudomonas sp. NPDC089741
CCGGCCAGCCGGGTCGAGCACGCGCCTGCGCTGACACCACTGATGGAACTGCGCGAGGCGCTGGGGGCCCTCAAAGGCCCGCTGGGTAACGCACCTGCGTTCCGTAAAGCCATCGAAGGCGTGCTCGCCGACGACGAATCCCGCGGTCGCGTACTCGGTGAGCTGGGCCTGAACGCCGCAGCCACGGACGCCTGAGACTCCAGCCAAGGAAGCCAACACAATGAGCACTAGCGCAGCACAAGAGAAGAGCGCCGGCAACGGCGAGTACAGCATTCTCGACAGCATCATCGCCGAAACCCGTCTGACCCCGGACGACGAAGCCTACGACATCGCCAAGCGCGGTGTGTCGGCGTTCATCGAAGAACTGCTCAAGCCGCAGAACAACGGTGAGCCGGTCAAGAAAGCCATGGTTGACCGCATGATCGCCGAGATCGATGCCAAGCTCAGCCGTCAGATGGACGAGATCCTGCACCACCCGGAATTCCAGGCTCTGGAATCGTCGTGGCGTGGTCTGCAGTTGCTGGTCGACCGCACCAACTTCCGCGAAAACATCAAGATCGAAATCCTCAACGTCTCCAAAGAAGACCTGCTGGACGATTTCGAAGATTCGCCGGAAGTCATGCAGTCGGGCCTGTACAAGCACATCTACACCGCTGAATACGGCCAGTTCGGTGGTCAGCCTGTGGGCGCGATCATCGCTAACTACTACATGTCGCCGAGCTCGCCAGACGTCAAGCTGATGCAGTACGTGGCCAGCGTTTCGTGCATGTCCCACGCGCCGTTCATCGCTGCTGCCGGTCCGAAGTTCTTCGGTCTGGAAAGCTTCACCGGCCTGCCGGATCTGAAAGATCTGAAAGACCACTTCGAAGGCCCGCAATTCGCCAAATGGCAGAGCTTCCGTACCTCGGAAGACTCCCGCTACGTTGGCCTGACCGTGCCGCGTTTCCTGCTTCGTAACCCGTACGATCCGGAAGAAAACCCGGTCAAATCGTTCGTGTACAAGGAAACCGTTGCCAACAGCCACGAGCATTACCTGTGGGGCAACACTGCTTACGCGTTCGGCACCAAGCTGACCGACAGCTTCGCCAAATTCCGCTGGTGCCCGAACATTATCGGCCCGCAGAGTGGTGGCGCGGTTGAAGATCTGCCGTTGCACCACTTCGAAAGCATGGGCGAAATCGAAACCAAGATTCCTACTGAAGTTCTGGTTTCCGACCGTCGTGAATACGAACTGGCCGAGGAAGGCTTCATTTCCCTGACCATGCGTAAAGGCTCCGACAACGCGGCGTTCTTCTCCGCAAGCTCGGTGCAGAAGCCGAAGTTCTTCGGCATCAGCGCAGAA
>NZ_JBIVGT010000090.1:0-1320 GCF_044748825.1 Pseudomonas sp. NPDC089741
AGCACCTACGTAAACGATACCGGCTTCGTCCAGCTTGTTCAGTGCAGCTTCACCCACGTTAGGGATGTCTGCAGTGATTTCCTCTGGCCCAAGCTTGGTGTCACGTGCCACACAGGTCAGTTCCTGAATGTGGATCGTGGTAAAGCGATCTTCTTGAACAACTCGCTCCGACAGGCAGATGGAGTCTTCGAAGTTGTAACCGTTCCAGGCCATGAACGCGATGCGCATGTTCTGACCCAGCGCCAGCTCACCCATGTCAGTGGACGGGCCGTCAGCCATGATGTCGCTGCGCTGAACCCGATCACCTTTACGCACCAGCGGACGCTGGTTGATGCAGGTGTTCTGGTTGGAGCGCGTGTATTTGGTCAGGTTGTAGATGTCGACACCAGCTTCACCGGTTTCAACTTCGTCATCAGCAACACGAACCACGATACGGCTGGCATCAACGGAGTCGATCACGCCGCCACGACGAGCCACGACGCAAACGCCGGAGTCACGGGCTACGTTACGCTCCATGCCGGTACCGACCAGCGGCTTGTCAGCGCGCAGGGTTGGTACAGCTTGACGCTGCATGTTCGAACCCATCAACGCACGGTTGGCGTCATCGTGTTCGAGGAACGGGATCAGCGACGCTGCAACCGAAACTACCTGCTTCGGCGATACGTCCATCAAGGTGACGTCTTCCGGCGCCTTGACGGTGAACTCGTTTAAGTGACGAACAGCTACCAGTTCGTCAATCAGCATTTTCTTGTCGTTCATCGTGGCCGAAGCCTGAGCGATCACGTGATCGGCTTCTTCGATGGCAGACAGGAACACGATCTCGTCGGTGACCAGAGCGTCTTTCACCACACGGTACGGGCTCTCGAGGAAGCCGTACTGGTTAGTGCGAGCGTACGCAGCCAAGGAGTTGATCAGACCGATGTTCGGACCTTCCGGCGTTTCAATCGGGCATACACGACCGTAGTGAGTCGGGTGTACGTCACGAACTTCAAAGCCTGCGCGTTCACGAGTCAGACCACCAGGGCCGAGTGCGGAGACACGACGCTTGTGGGTGATCTCGGACAGCGGGTTGTTCTGGTCCATGAACTGCGAGAGCTGGCTGGAACCGAAGAACTCTTTCACCGCCGCAGCCACTGGCTTGGCGTTGATCAGGTCTTGCGGCATCAAGCCTTCGCTTTCAGCCATCGACAGACGCTCTTTGACCGCACGCACAAATCGTACCAGGCCAACGCGGAACTGGTTCTCGCCCATTTCTCCTACGCAGCGAACACGACGGTATCACAGGAGGTCGATGGCATAGACGATCCCTATAACTTTAAA
>NZ_JBIVGT010000091.1:0-352 GCF_044748825.1 Pseudomonas sp. NPDC089741
CGAGAGCTGAAAGGCTGGCAGCGTCCAGACCATCAGCGATCTTCTTTTGACGTTCGTGCAGGGCAGTGATGACCGGAGGCCATACATACTTCATGCAGAACAGTACAAAAATCAGGAACGCAACGGACTGGCCAATCAGGGTCGCATTAATGTTCACGCCAACACCTCGCAGTTACGTTGTCCATCACATCAAATTACTCGGAAGAATCCGGGTAATTAGCCAGCGATCTGACCAACGAACGGGTTCGCAAAGGTGAAGAACAGAGCGATACCAACACCGATCATGGTTACGGCGTCGAGCAGACCGGCAACGATGAACATTGTAGCTTGCGGCCGTGGAGCCATTTCGGGC
>NZ_JBIVGT010000091.1:362-751 GCF_044748825.1 Pseudomonas sp. NPDC089741
AACCACGTGCGGTACCCAGTGCGCCCAGGCCGATCAACAGTGCAACAGCGATAGCGGTTAGACCAACTACAGTTTCCATCTTTCCTCCCGACTTTTACGTCGTATGGTTTAGGTTTTTTAGATTAAAGCGGTAAAACAAATCGTTTCAGGTGCCCTGTGAAGAGCCCCTTCCCGTTTGACCGGGAAGGACATCAGACTAGTCGAGACTGGTCTTAATGGTTTTCTTCGTGCGCCATCGACAGGTAGACGATGGTCAGCATCATGAAGATGAACGCCTGCAGGGTGATGATCAGGATGTGGAACACAGCCCAAGCCCACTGCAGAACAACGCCCAGGCCGCTCAGCCAGAGCAGACCGCTGCCGAACATCACAGCGATCAGAATGAACAC
>NZ_JBIVGT010000091.1:760-1287 GCF_044748825.1 Pseudomonas sp. NPDC089741
AATCATACCTAAAACGAAAAAAAACTTGCTGCCGAACGGGTGCAGGGTCAGTTCGCCGATGAAGCCGCCGATGCCCTTGACCTTGATGCTATAGAAAATGATCAGCGCGAAAACCGACAACGCCATGCCCAGGGTCGCGTTCGGGTCGGTAGTCGACACGGCGCGGAACGGGATGTGGTGATCACCGGTGATCAGGATGGCCAGCTGAGGAATCCAGTCGACCGGGATCAGGTCGACGGCGTTCATCAGGAACACCCAGACGAAGATGGTCAGTGCCAGTGGTGCAATCACCGGGCTACGGCCATGGAAGCTGTCTTTCACGCTGCCATCGACGAATTCGACCAATACTTCAACGAAGTTCTGCAAAGCACCCGGCTGACCCGAAGTCGCCTTCTTTGCCGCCATGCGGAAAAGAAAAACGAAGATCAGACCCAACGCGACCGACCAGCCGAGAGTATCGACGTGGAAAGCCCAGAAGCCCATTTCCTTGGCTTCTGCTGCGGTATGGGCAAAGCCCCAGCCGCCGT
>NZ_JBIVGT010000092.1:0-1254 GCF_044748825.1 Pseudomonas sp. NPDC089741
CGCCGGCAAATACGGGTGAGCTTCTTGCACGTCTCGATCATGTGCACCGGAATACGGATGGTGCGTGCCTGGTCGGCGATCGAGCGAGTGATCGCCTGACGGATCCACCAGGTGGCATAAGTCGAGAACTTGTAACCACGACGGTATTCGAACTTGTCCACCGCTTTCATCAGACCGATGTTGCCTTCCTGGATCAGATCGAGGAATTGCAGGCCGCGGTTGGTGTACTTCTTGGCGATCGAGATCACCAGACGCAAGTTGGCTTCAACCATCTCTTTCTTCGCGCGGCGGGCCTTGGCCTCACCGATCGACATGCGACGGTTGATGTCCTTGATTTCAGCGATGGTCAGACCGGTCTCGGTTTCCAGCGCGATCAGTTTCTGCTGGCAACGAATGATGTCCGGCTGAACGCGACCGATGGCTTCGGCGTACTTGCTCTTGCCTTTGGCCAGACCGTCGGACCAGCTTTCGTCGACTTCATTGCCCGGGAACTGACGCAGGAAATCGGCGCGTGGCATACGTGCATCACGTACACACAGTTGCATGATCGCGCGCTCTTGCTGACGCAGGCGATCCAGGGCACCGCGAACACGCTCGACCAAACCTTCGAATTGCTTCGGTACCAGTTTGATCGGCATGAACAGCTCGGCCAGAGCCAGCAATTCGGCAATCGCTGCCTTATTGCTGCGACCGTGCTTTTTCAGCGCCTTGCGGGTGACTTCCATCTGATCAGCCACGGCGCCAAAGCGCTGTGCAGCAATGACCGGATCCGGACCGCTTTCGGCTTCTTCTTCGTCATCGGAAGATTCAGCTTCTTCGTCGTCGGTTTCGTCGTCGGCTTTCGCGACTTTCGCTTCGACTGGCGGCGGCACTTCAGCAGGCGGCGCAATGCCGTCGTCCGGGTCGATATAACCGCTCAGGACGTCGGACAGGCGACCACCTTCGGTGGTGACGCGGGTGTACTCGGAGAGAATGTGGTCAACCGTGCCAGGGAAGTGCGCGATTGCGCCCATCACTTCACGAATGCCCTCTTCGATCCGCTTGGCGATTTCGATTTCGCCTTCACGAGTCAGAAGCTCGACCGTACCCATTTCACGCATGTACATGCGCACTGGGTCAGTGGTGCGACCGATATCGGTCTCCACCGCTGCCAACGCAGCGGCTGCTTCTTCCGCAGCGGCCTCGTCGGTATCGGCGTCGGCCCACATATGGGCGACCGCCTCCGGAGCACTCTCGGGTACGGGGATCCCCATG
>NZ_JBIVGT010000093.1:0-1124 GCF_044748825.1 Pseudomonas sp. NPDC089741
CGCTCCCGTGCATGCTGCTAAAACCACCACAACCGAGCGCGTCCTTTTTTACACCGGCAAAAGTCACAAAATGGGCGAGGTGCATGATGGCGCCGCGACCACAGACTGGATGGTGCAGGAGCAGGAGCGTGGTATTACCATTACTTCTGCTGCCATCACCGCCTTCTGGAAAGGTTCCGAGAAGCAGTACAAGGACGAGCATCGCTTCAACGTAATCGATACCCCGGGCCACGTTGACTTCACCATTGAAGTTGAACGTTCCCTGCGCGTACTCGACGGCGCTGTGGTTGTGTTCTGCGGTACTTCGGGTGTTGAGCCTCAGTCGGAAACCGTATGGCGTCAAGCCAACAAATACGGCGTTCCACGTCTTGTTTACGTAAACAAGATGGACCGTGCTGGTGCGAACTTCCTGCGCGTGATCGCTCAGATCAAACAGCGTCTGGGTCACACTCCGGTACCAATTCAGTTGGCCATCGGTTCCGAAGACAACTTCCAGGGTCAGATCGATCTGATCAACATGCAAGCTGTCTACTGGAACGACTCTGATAAAGGTATGGTCCCTGTTCGCAAGGACATTCCTGCTGAGCTCCAAGAGCTGGCTGAAGAGTGGCGCAACAACATGGTTGAGGCTGCTGCCGAAGCCAACGAAGAGCTGATGAACAAGTACCTGGAAGGCGAAGAGCTGACGATCGTAGAGATCAAAGCTGCTTTGCGTCAGCGTACTATCGCCGGCGAAATCGTTCTGGCTGTTTGCGGTTCGTCTTTCAAGAACAAGGGTGTTCCCCTGGTTCTCGACGCCGTTATCGACTTCCTGCCTGCACCAACCGACATTCCTGCTATCAAGGGCACTGACCCGGATAACGAGGAAATCGAACTGGAGCGTCATGCAGACGATTCGGAGCCGTTCTCGGCTCTGGCGTTCAAGATCGCTACCGACCCATTCGTGGGTACCTTGACCTTCGTCCGTGTTTACTCGGGCGTGTTGAACTCCGGCGACGGCGTGATCAACTCGGTTAAAGGTAAAAAAGAGCGCGTGGGTCGTATGGTGCAAATGCACGCAAACGCCCGTGAAGAGATCAAGGAAGTGCGCGCTGGCGACATCGCGGCCCTGATCGGCATGAAGG
>NZ_JBIVGT010000094.1:0-1007 GCF_044748825.1 Pseudomonas sp. NPDC089741
GCTCTGGGGTCACAGTTCTTCGGACGGCAAGAAAACCCGGATCTACGCGGCGACCAAGTTCTTCATCTTCACTCAGGCGTCCGGCCTGATCATGCTGGTGGCGATCCTCGGTCTGGTGCTGGTCAACTTCAACAACACTGGCGTGATTACTTTCAACTACGCCGACCTGTTGAAAACCAAGATGTCGATGACCACCGAGTACATCCTGATGCTCGGTTTCTTCATCGCCTTCGCGGTCAAGCTGCCGGTCGTACCGTTCCACTCGTGGTTGCCTGATGCCCACGCCCAAGCGCCGACTGCAGGTTCCGTCGACCTCGCCGGTATCCTGCTGAAAACCGCTGCCTACGGTCTGCTGCGTTTCGCCCTGCCGCTGTTCCCGAATGCTTCGGCGGAGTTTGCGCCGATCGCCATGACCCTCGGTCTGATCGGGATCTTCTACGGTGCGTTCCTCGCGTTCGCGCAAACCGACATCAAGCGCCTGATCGCCTTCTCCTCCGTTTCCCACATGGGCTTCGTGTTGATCGGCATCTACTCCGGCAGCCAATTGGCCCTGCAAGGTGCAGTGATCCAGATGTTGGCGCACGGTGTGTCGGCGGCGGCACTGTTTATCCTCAGCGGTCAGTTGTACGAGCGTCTGCACACTCGTGACATGCGTGAGATGGGCGGTCTGTGGTCGCGTATCGCTTACCTGCCGGCGATCAGCCTGTTCTTTGCGGCCGCGTCCTTGGGTCTGCCGGGCACCGGTAACTTTGTCGGTGAGTTCCTGATCCTGATCGGTACTTTCGCCAGCGCGCCATGGATCACCGCGATTGCTACCTCCGGTCTGGTGTTCGGTTCGGTCTACTCGCTGATCATGATCCACCGTGCCTACTTCGGTCCGTCGAAATCGGATTCGATCCTGCACGGCATGGACGCTCGCGAACTGATCATGGTGCTGGGCCTTGCGGTGCTGCTGATTTACCTCGGCGTGTACCCGCAACCGGTCCTCGACACTTCTGCCGCCACGA